>JBNJEM010000007.1:0-34445 GCA_051745935.1 Planctomycetota bacterium | reverse complement strand
CCGAAGGCTCGTCTTGCGCTTCGCACATTGCCGCCTGCACGGACCATAGAATGACGCACGCGATCGCAAAGGTTGCCTGCTTCATGGTGTTTTTCTCCAAAAGTATTATACCGGTCGCGGATGACTTTTCCCGCCGCGAGTCCAACCAACGGGAGGACCAAACACGCGGGGTACGGACGTCCAACAAGACGCTAACCGAGCGTGGCGCGGCCGGAATCCCGACTGATCTTGATAGCAATCCCGAGCGGGAACTGGAACGGATACAACCGATTCGTCGTCCCGCTTCACGTCCTGGCACGGCTTTCATCAAGCGCGATCGGCGGATCGGTTCTCCCCGTCTCAATTGGCTCAACCCGCAAATCCGAGTGATGCAACTCGGCCGGTTATGCAACAGTGCATAATTCGCATGGCTTTTGACGGTCCACTGGAAATAGTATAGCTTCCGCGCACCCCGACTTCAAGCAAGACGTCACGGCGAAGGCGTCACGTTTGGATCAGGGGTTGACGAGGGATCTACTGCGCGCGTGGCTTGAGCACGATGTAGGTGGGTAGCCCCAGGACGTCGAAGTAGTCAAGGACTGCTTTGGTGCCGGGCGCATCCGGCTCTTCGGCCTGATACTTGAGAAGCACGAAATCCCCCAGTAACCCGCGCACCTTCTTGTCCTGGAACGTGGTGTTTTCCATGACATGGCAATTCTTGCACCACGTCGCCCAAAAGTCGACGAAAACCGGCCGACCCGTCCGCTGGGACTCAGCCAGCGCGGCGGGCAGGCTTGTATGCCAGTCGAGGTCCGTGGCGGATGTTTCCGCGGCATCTCCGCTGTTCGCTCGCGCCACCACGTCGGCGCGTGGCCGCAGTTGGTTGAACCCCAGTTGCCCATAGTAGAACGCCAAGCCGAAAATGAAGATGGCGAACACGATTTTAACGTACTTCATCCACGCGCCCGGTTTCGGGAGGAAGGACATACCGGCACCGGCAAATGGCCAAGGAAGCCCCATGCCCGCCCCGAGGAGGAAGGGGTAGAGCAGGCCCAGGTAGTTGCCCGCGTCATAGCTGTTGACGGCCAACAGCAGGACGGCGATCACCACGGGGGCCACGCACGCGCCCGCGAGCAGTGCGGAGACCCCGGCCATGAATACGGCGAGCATCCAGGATCCGCGTCTGTATTTTCTGGTATCGACATTGCTCCCAAGACTGGAGAAATCAATGTTGAACACCCCAAGGGTCGCGAGCCCCAAAAGCGCGAAGATCAGGGCGATGGCGAGGTTAAACCAAGGGGAGCCGAAGATGTCCAGCATACTGCCGGTCAGCGCCACCACCAGTCCGAGGGCGCCGTAGACCAGGGCAATTGTGATACCGTACACGGTGCCCAGCCCCAAGCCGCGTCCGCGACTTTCAGCCTGGCTCCCCGCGCCGATGATGGCTAGGTTGACTGGAATCATCGGGAGCACGCAGGGGGTGAGATTAAGCAAGAACCCACCCAACAGCACCAGCGGCACGGCCAGCCATACCGAATACCCGCCGAGTTTTTCGAACATGCCGCGTTCCCCGGCTCTGCCGGCCAGCGCGTCTCGCAGGAATCGAGTGAACCGCTCCGTTCCTACGTAGCCGTCCATCCGGGCCACGGTGTCGAAGTTTTCCACCAGTGCTTTCCAGTTCGTGCCGCCGGATTCGTCCGCTTGATCCTGACCGGCTGCCACCGCTTCGCCACCGTCCGCGGCTTGGCCGATAATGCCCTGGAAGGAAAATGGCACCTTTGTCGGAGGGAAACAGAGTGTGTCCGAGCACGCCTGGTAACGAAAATACCCTTCAAAGGACCACGAGGCCCCATTGGCGGCCGCGGCCGGACGACGGATGGTGATGACCGGCTCGCCAGTCAAGACCTCGGCCGTGGCATCCGGTTTTTCGCTTAGAATGTCCGGAATGGTTTCGGTGGGGGGCACGTCCACGCTGATCGCGCCGAGGTTCGTGTTGTTCTCCTCGGCCACCTCGAAAAAATGATCCGCGCTGGTGTATACATGAAGCCCCTCCGGAATCCGCAATTGTACACGTATCTCCAGCGGCTGATCGTCGGACGGAGATTGGGCGAGCTCGACGTCGGCTTCGACGCGTTCACTCGATTGTCCAAACGCGGCCCACGGCGCCAGGCAGATGATCAGGGCCGCGACTAGCATGGCCGGGACGCCCTTTCCCGAAAAACCTTTCCGCAAACCTCTCCACGCCTTCCGCCGCGAACGTTGCCGACGAAACAGAGGGGGGGTCGGCAGACAGGCTGCGCCCGCAGTGAAAGGAGGGACTCCGCCCACGCTCACTCCAAAAAACCCGCCGCGCGGATTCGCCACATGACTCATAACGAACTATCCTTCTGTGTCACTATCCTTCTGTGTCACTATCCTTCTGTGTCCTCTGTCCCCGTGTCCTCTGTCCCCGTGTCTCTGGCCTCGCGTTTAAACGGAGCGATATCCTCGGCGTTTTGCAACAACGAACCAAGCGTTCTGCTTCAGACGGCCAAAGGGTTACAAACATTCAAAAAGAAGTCCCCAATCAGGGGTAGGCCTGAAAGACGCGACTCCCCCCCAGTGAACAAGGCCCAGCCGCTTTCACCCAACAGACCGCGCAAACCCGGCACTTCAGCGCATGCTATACATAGGGTGCAAAAAGTGCAAGTGCGAGCTTGGAACATGGGGCTTCGCCGCGCTGCGCCCGATGCTAAGGCGCATGGCCCGGCACCGGCGGATTCCGCGGTCAGACGCATCTCAATACGCTCTCCATCGACCGTCATCCCTGAAGCGTGCGGCTCGTGCAACTCGCCGCTGGGCCACCCGTGCAGGGTGTCGTCCTGGGAGATGACCGTGGCGGGCGGGGCGTATTCTTTGCGGTCGGGCGCAACGAAATCAAGTTTCCAGGCCCGCAATTCATCCAGCCACGAGAGGGCGATGCGCTGGCCAGCGAGAGTCAGGCTTCCCGAATAAGGGATTTGTGATCTCGAAGCCAGCACTCTACTTTCGGACGGGTAAAGTATTCCCCGGATTCTTGGTCGCTTCCGTAATTGAAGCCCCCCCCGTGCGCTTGTTCTGGCCCGCTAACCTCGCTTTTATTGTCGGGGCGCCCCCTTACACCTCGGCCGGTTCCGCTGCTTGTTGATTCCGCGCCCCCAGGGCTCGCAACCGCAGCTGATTGATCGGCGGTGCAATGATAAAGTAACCGAAGAGGATCGGCAGGGCGACTTCTTTCAGCGTGATGACCACAACGACCGCGAAGACCAGCTCAACCAGCTGCGAAAAGCTACGACGACGCGCCAATTCAGCCACAATGTGCGGATAGCGAACACGTGAGACCATCAGCCAAGCCAGAAAAACCGTCATAACGGGCATAATCAGATGGGACATGGCACTCAGATCCCTTCCCAGCGCGTGCGTCACTTCCGGAACGATCACGTCGGGCAATTCCAGCAGCGAGGGCATGGCGATGGCAAAGGAGGCAATCGTGCCCGCCGCCATCGGAGTCGGAAGGCCATGAAAGTACTTGGTCGAGGCGCCCTCTTCCTTTTGAACGTTGAAACGGGCCAAGCGTAGGATCGCGGACACCGCGTACAGGACGCCGATCCCCCACAAGAACCGTTTCTGAAACAGAGCATCGTATGTCAACATGATGAAGACGGGCGCGATGCCAAAGGTAATCACATCACACAGGCTATCCAGCTCTTTGCCAAATTGAGTGGTCTGGCGAGTCATCCGCGCCACGTGCCCGTCCAGCACGTCAAAGACCATCCCCAGGAAAATCAACAGCGCGGCAAAGAAAGCCAGCTCCACCTGAGAGTGGTGAGCGGTGTGGCTGGTTACAACCGTGATCGCGGCCAAACCGCACACGCCATTGGCCAGGGTAAATGCGGTGGGAAGCGCCGGAACGGTGAGTTTTCGGACCCTACGTTTCCGTTTCGGCTTTTTCCGCGGGGCCAGCTTGGTCTGCATTTGTGTTATCCATGAAAAAACGGACCCTCGAGCACGGTTTTGGACCGGTACACTTCAAGCGATCCCAAGGATTCCAAACGACACAATCCCAAACGACACAACAACAGGGATTCAACGTGGCGCGGCGAGCGCCGAAGCGGGATACACCGGAACCGGTCCTGGATCGTGTCACGGCCATCCACGAGCCGCACAATTACTTTCTCACACCCCGGCTCGTTGAAAGCTAACAGATCATATTGTACATATACGCCACTCAATCGTGAAGGAGCGGACCGGACCTGAAGTGAAAAGGCCATTTCAGCGGGATGACGGTAAAAACACGGACGCTCCCCCCCCCACGGCCCATACCCAAAGGATCACGTCTCCGCGTCTTCCCTGCCGGGGGCATGTTCGCTATCCGGGAGATCATCCGCGGGAGGCGCCGGGCTATCGTGTGCGTAGCGAGCCATAATCGTCGAGCCGGCCCGGACTTTTTGTCCCTTGGAAACACGGACATCCAACCCCGCTTCCTTTGGAATGGTCAGCTCCGTTCGAGACCCCAGTTTGATCATGCCAAACTGATCACCTCGAGGGAGATGATCGCCGGGACGCGTCCAGCAAACCACCCGCCGGGCGATGGCGCCGGCGATTTGCCGAATCCGCATGGCGCGATACGGGGCGACCGTCGATTCCACCCGCACCTCCAACCATTCATTCTCCCGAGCTGCTTCGGGGCGCAGCGCGTTGAGAAATCTTCCGGGCCGATAGGTAATTCCCAATACTCGGCACGGAACGGGAATTCGATTGATGTGGACGTTGAAAACCGAAAGAAAAATGTCAATCACGACCGCCGGACCGCTCACGAACTCGTCATGTTCCACCTCTCGAATGGAAAACACGCGTCCATCGGCCGGAGCAACCACCACGCCGGGCTCCCGCGGTATTTTTCGCTGCGGATCGCGGAAAAACAGGACCACGAACAGAGCCAGGGCCAATGGAACCATGGCGAGCGGCCAAAAGAGCCAGAAAAGCACCGCGGCGCCAACCAGCAATCCCGTCCCCAAGATGATGATCTCGGCCAGCCCCACGCGAGCGACGGGCAAGTTGTCACGCCAACGAAACGAATCATCGGCCTCTTCCCAGTAGAAGTCGCCTAAATTGCGGTGGAACTTCAGGTCCCGTGGATCCAGAATCTCGTGCGGATACTCTCCACGCCTCCCTCGCCGACACTGCCGCATCCGCTCGATGTAGGATTTGTGAAACGTTCGAAGATACCAACGCCGCACGCGCCCCCAGGCCAACTCGCATGCCATGCAGAACCCACCCCCGGGTTGAATGGACGTCATCTTCGCGGGCAGTGGCTCCTCGGCGCGCGGGGCGTGGATATTATCACTCCGCGGAACGGACGGCGGTTTGAGGTCCGGGTTAGCTGACATGATGTCGCTCCCTATGAAAAGACGTGTTCGGCGTTCCTGCAGCCCGCAAACTTTGCATTCTCGTTCCGCGCTAGGTGGCCGTCAAACGTTTCGCAGCCCGTAATAAAACGTGGATCCCGTGAAAACGATCGGTTTCAGGAGACCGCGAACCAGAGTCAAACATTTTGCAGCCCGTGATAAAACGTGGTCCCGCTCCCAAAAGCCCTGAACCACGGGCAACCTGAGTGGCTTTGTCATGACTTTTTACAGCCCGTAACAAAACCTGGTCCTCGCTTCCAAAATGCCTTGGATTACGGGACATTGTGCATGGCTTTGACATGGCTTTTTACTCATGGATATACGTTTCGAGAAACCTCGCCAGTTGATGGAAGTCGGATTTTGGTTCCACGTATCGGACGATGGTGACCAGGGTTTCAGGATCGACTAACGTGTTGAAAGGCACGTACTGCAGCTCCAGTTGCCCCGAGACCGAGACCATGACGCCGCTTCGTTGCTCTTCCACCAACGCCCGATAAGCGCCCACGCCCAATTGACTTCCCAACATCACGTCAAAGGCTTGTGGCCTGGCGCAGCGTGATTCATACCCCAACTGTAGGCCCTTGACCCGTTTTTTCTTTCCAGTCTGTCGCGCATACTCCTCCTTGATCAGGCGGCTGAACAGTTCGCTGAGATTGATCTCCGAGATCGAAATGTGGCCATGTTCATCGCGCGACACCCCTTCGACATAGCTGTAGGGAAGCAGCTCGGCCAACCCTTCGGCCACGACCACCACGCCGTAGCCCTTTCCTTCCGACTCCTCTCGCACCCGCATTGAGGCGACGATTCGCTTGATCGTCTCCTCCATGTTCATGACTTCCCGCGTCTCCTTCTCGCCCGTCCTTGGATTCACCGTCTCTTCGACGGTACGGTACTCGCCGATGATATCCTCCACGCTAATCACCAGACTCGCTTCGCCGGCGATCGCGGCGCCATACGCGATCCAGCCCGCGCTTCGGCCCATGGTTTCGGCGAGGAAGTAGCCGTTGGTCGACTCGGCGTCAGCCAACAAGTTGCGGATTTCGCCGGCCAAGACCTCGACGGCCGTGAAATAGCCAAACGTGAAATCGATTCCCATGTAATCGTTGTCAATCGTCTTTGGCACGTGCACGACCGGAATCTTCTTGGTTCCCTCCGGCAGCCGATCCTGGAACATTTGCAGCTTGTTCGCCGTCTTGAGCGTGTCGTCGCCTCCAATCGACACGAGTGCATCCACCTCCATCGAACAGAGCGCGTCGTAAACGGTTCGCAAGGGCGCGACCTTCTCCGGATCATCGAGATCCGCTTGGCAGGTCACGTGTTTGCCAGGATTCGCCCGGGCCGAACCAATCATAATGCCTTGGCTGTTGCGGGTCCGTTTGAGCCGCATATGATCCAATATCACGTAGTCTCGATCCTGCTCCATCGCGTGGTCCGGCCCGAATTTCATCAAATTCGAGTAGCCGTAGCACATACCGATCACTTCGATCTCGTTACGCAAGAAGGAAACAGCCGCGGTTGAAATCACGGCGTTGGCTGCCGGTGCAGGCCCCCCCGCGAACAGGATCGCCACGCGATTGAAACCGTGACGAACCTTGGGCGGACGCGATAACGTATTATTGGTCATGAACATTCTCTCTTTCTAGGGGATTTCCAACGCTTGTCGCTCGGCGACATGCAAAGACTCCACGCAGCCAGCTACCGAACGTGTCGCCCGGGTCCACCGCGGGGCCCTCAACACGAGCCAGCTTTGGGCCCGCCCGCAGTGTTGCCCCACGTTCGGCACCCCGCAGACTCAACATACACCCGACTCAAATTCATGATTCTCGGGGTAGAAACTTGAAGGTCAAGCGGCCCGAGCCGGTGAAAACGGGAAATTTCCACCTCATCGGAGCCCGCCGCCGAGACGTCACGAGGTGAGTCGAGCAGACCGAATCAGACCGAATCAGACCGAATGCGCCAATTTCCGCCTCAAATGACGCCCTGAAGTGGCTTGAACTGACCTTAACTCCCCCCCCGTTCCCATCTCCGACCCCACGTCCAATCACTGTCGCGGAAGCCTCGCAGGTGCGTTTTTTGATAACATGGTAGCCGTCCGAAGCGGAAAAGCCATGCGGCGAACGTTCGTTGGCGGCCCTGGTGCGGCGGACAGGCCACCGTCCGCTGGAAAACGCCACTCGCCCTCATCCCGGGAAAACGAGGAAAATACGTCCACAACGTCCGATCATAGAAAACAGTAAAGCACTCGCGCGTGGCCAAACGTGAACCTGCCCCCGAAAACCAGTGGATGGTGTCGCGATTGGCCGGCGGCGGCATGAACTCGAGGCAACCGACGACGGTGGTCGCGTTCCACGATATCCCGAATCCATTTTTCATGAGAATGCAACGGAGCGGCACGATCCGATGAGTGAAGTTCACGACTATCTCGTTGAGTTGATTTATGCCAAGACCGGGGTGCGCCCTCGTTTGAATGATACCTTGGATGTCATGAAAATCGACTCTTTGGCCATGGCTGAATTGACGGCCGAAATCGAAAACGCCATGGACATTCGGATCGATGAAGAAGTTCTCGACATCGAGAATTTTCAGGAATTCGTCAGCTACGTGGAACGGAAATCGGCCCGATGCCCGGGCCAGCCGTAACATGTTCCGACCCTTCCAGCCACCAGGGACACGGTTGCCACCAGCGACACGGTGATAACATCGGTTCGCCGCTTGGCGGTGTTCACCTGCAAAGGCCAACCCGCGCTGCCTCCCCCCCAGCCCGCTATCTCGGGGGGTGCGCGGTCCGGTTATATCGGCCGTGTGACAAAATTGGAGGTCAGCGGAAGTGGGCGTCGAAGCTAATATGCGGGTGGATGGTGCATCGACAAGTTTTCTCATGAAAGACTCCGAAGATGGATTGTTTCAGCCGAGTGCACGGATGGACCGCGCTGGTGGTGATGGCCGTTTTCAGTGCCAATGCATCGACGTGGGCAGCCGAGACCTTTGGCTACGTCTCGCGCAAGCCTCAGCGTTATGAAACACAAGGTCCCAGTTTGGAGCAGGAACCGGGAGTCAATCTCTACTGGCACGACCCCTATCTGAGCTCTAAAGAGAGCTGCCGCGTGTGGCCGGCCGCCTCCAATGGTTACGCGCCCTCCTGGTACGGCAAGACCGACATGCTGGCATTGTTCCGCGAGCCCAAGGACGATTTCATCATGACCAAGTTGGGACCCGGCGGCTCCAACATCCTCGGAACCCGCGACTTTGAGTCGGAGTTCGATGCCGGCGTCCGCGCCTTGCTGGGCATGACATGCGGGGATTGGTATCGATTGGAGGTTTCGTATTTCGGGTCCTATTCCTGGGATGACTCAGCGGCCGTTCGCAATTTCGACGACAACGACCAGGGGGGAACTGGAAACCTTTTTTCTCCCTTCTCCGATTTTGGACGTCCCAGCGGAGTCGTGGGACTTGACTACAACAATTTCGCCTCGATCCGTTTTAACTCCAGAATGCACAATGGCGAATTCAACGTGCGGCGTCGAGTGTTGATGCGGCCCGGCTCTTATGAGGCGTCGTTCTTGGTCGGTGGGCGATACCTCGATATTGAGGAACGTTTTGACTACCTGACTCAGTCAACACTGCCGACGCCGGGGGGCACCAGCAATTCGCTTTCCATTGGGACAAGCAACCAACTGATCGGCGCGCAGATCGGTTTGCTGAGCCAGTTTCTGATGCAGCCGCGTTGCTGGGTTGATTTTGAAATGAAGGGCGGTATCTTCCAGAATGACGCGGACCTCGGCCGGGCCTACGTCGTGGTCGACGGTCAGGGCACCACCCATGCCACCGGGCGTGACAGCGTCGATCGCACGTCGTTCGTTGGTGACCTGTCACTGCAGTTCAATTACCAGTTCGCCTCGTGTTGGACCTTCTACGCAGGGTATAACGCCATGTGGGTCACGGGCGTCGCGTTGAGCGGGGACAACTTCGAGCAGGATACCTCGACCCTCTTGCTGGGGCCCACCGATGTTGATCACAGCGGCCAGATTCTCTACCACGGTCCAAACATCGGCCTGGTGCTCGCCTACTAACCGGCGGGGGCTTCCGCCACGCAAAGCCAAGGCGGGTCGAGCACGCAGGGGCACGGCCGCCGATCGGGCAAGACGGGTAGCTTGATCCTGTTTCTCACGCACCCTTCGTGCCCGGCTAAAAGCAACGGTCCTCGAATGGCCTCTCGCCGTCCGAGCCCAACCGGCCGCGGGATTCCCCCGCTAATCCCCCTTATTCCTGGTTGCAATCCGCCTGGGCCTCAAGGTAGGATATGGCGGTAACGGTAGTGTAGCCGGGCCCACCTGGAAGAATCCGACAGCGGATGCGACCGATGGCGTCCCGCCCGTTGGCTCTAGGAATGTCGAAGCCGGGTGGCGCCGCTTTGGGTCGCGGGACGCATGCTTGCCGATTTCGCGTCTGCCCGGGGCTATTCCAAACTGCATCGTAGGAGCACCCGCAATGAGTCGACTGTTCAGCCCTGTCTTCCCTGTCTTGTTCACGATTTTCAGTTTGCATCTCACGATCGCCTCCCTGCAAGCGGGCGAACGGATCAACGAATCGGCTCGCGAGATCCCGATTGCCGCCGATGTCGACGTGGTGGTTGTCGGGGGCTCGACCGGCGCGGTGTCGGCGGCAGTGGCCGCCGCCGGCGAGGGGGCATCCGTATTCCTCGCCGCGCCGCATCCGTATTTGGGCGAGGACATGGCGGCCACGCTTCAATTGTGGTTGGAACCGAACGAAGAGCCTCGCGGCTCGCTGGCCCGAAAGATTTACGACGACCCATTGCAAAATGCGATCGACCCGAATCGCCTCGAATTCAGCTATGAAGCGGACACGCCGAGCGCGGACATTCACGCGGATACGTCGCCCCCGACGCGACTGACCGACGGAAAATGGTCTGACGCGGCTTCGCAAAGCGTGCAATACGATCGCGACACGACGATCGTTGCCGAGCTGGAGTCCGTTCAACCGGTCAAACGCGTCCAGCTCATGTTCTACCGCCGCCGCGAGGCATCGGAGGCGGGAGACGGTTTCGACGTCGCCAGTATCGATGTCCACGTCAGCGATGACAAACAGTCATGGACCAAGGTGGGGGCCACGAAGAACGAGGATGAATCGTCCGAATCCTGGGGGACTCTGTCCGTGCCCGTCGGGCGCGAAGCTCGCTATGTCAAACTGGACGTGACCATCGCGCCCCCGCATGAACGCATGCTGTTGGGGGAGTTGCTGATAACGGGGCCCGATGTGGCCGCCGACGAGGCGGAGAATAAATCCCCGACGCCGCCGCGGCCCATGCACGTGAAAAAGGTGCTTGACGACGCTTTACTCGACGCCGACGTCTCCTATCTTTACAGCTGTCTCGCGACCGACGTTTTGCGAGATCGTTCGGGTAAACCGTGTGGGATTGTCATGGCCAATCGGGCGGGTCGCCAAGCGGTCATCGCGAAACAGGTTATCGATGCGACCATGCACGCCGCTGTCGCGCGAGCGGCGGGGCTGAAGTTCCGCGAAACCGGATCGGAAAAGCGAACGGTGCGCCGGGTCGTCGTTGGCGGAGAACCGAAAAACGGCCAGCAATTGCAACGGCGGCAGCCCTGTGACCCCTATTCGATGCTCTCGTCGAACTCGGCCACGGCAAATGGCGGCGTCTACCCCGTATTTGAATATACGATGTCGATGGATATTGGTCAGTCGTACGCGTCCCTGATGAAGGCGGATCAGACCGCTCGCACGCGAACCTATGATCCCAAACAGCAGTATACGTCGGACGTTTTGTTTGAAGTTCCACCTTCGTCCATCGTGAGTGGCTCGAAACGTGAAACCAAGCAAATCGATCAGGTGTCACTCGACGCCTTCCAGCCCAGCGATGCCGAGCACCTGTTTGTACTCAGCGGGTATGCGGACGTTTCCAGGCCCGTGGCCGCGAAACTGATGCGTCCGGTCAACATGATCGAACACGGCGAACGGGTCGGGAAGCTGGCGGCAACCAGGGCGGCACAACAGTCGGCGCCCCGGGACCCCGAGGTAACCGGATCCCCGACGGATCAACCAGCCGCCGAGGGAGACGTGCGCGAAGTTCTGGCAGGAACGCGTCCGATCGGCCGGCCGGAGACGGTTCCGCAAAGCAGCCGGGCGATTCCGGTACTCGGAACCTACGAGGTGGTCGTGATTGGCGGCGGAACGGGCGGCGCCCCCGCCGGGATCGGCGCGGCCCGGCAAGGGGCCAAGACACTGGTGGTGGAGTATCTGGCCGGACTCGGGGGCGTCAGCACCGAAGGCGCCATTGCCGGCTACTATTGGGGCAACCGGGTCGGGTTTACCAGCACGGTTCTTGACGGAGCGACACGGTGGGAGGTGGAACCGAAGAAAGAATGGTACCGCCGCGAGCTGCTGAAGGCGGGAGCCGATATCTGGTTCGGTTCGATCGGATGCGGGGCTTTCGTGGAAGGGGATCGTGTCCGTGGCGCGGTTGTCACAACCCCTCATGGGCGCGGCGTGGTCCTTGCCAATACGGTTATTGACGCCACCGGCAACTCGGACGTTGCCGCGGCGGCCGGAGCGGACTGCGACTACACGGACGAGTCCGAATTCGGGATGCAGGGCACGGGATTGCCAGGTCGCCGGCTCGGTGGTTCCTACAACAATACCGACTTCACCATCGTTGACGAGACCGACATGCTCGACACCTGGCACGTGTTTGTCTACTCCAAGGAAAAATACCCGGGCGCCTTTGACCATGGCAGATTGATCGATACCCGCGAAAGGCGCCGAATCGTCGGTGACCACAGAATCAGCATCTTGGATCAGCTCAACGAGCGCACCTACCCTGATATCGTGACGTCCAGCTGGAGCAACTTTGATACGCACGGTTATACGGTCCATCCCTACTTTCTGTTGGAGCATCCCGAGAAAAAGGGAATCGCCGTTCACATTCCGTTGCGAGCGATGTTGCCGAAAGGGTTGAAGGGCATGATTGTCACCGGGCTCAGTATCAGCGCCCACCGGGACGCCGTGCCACTGATCCGCATGCAGGCCGATATCCAAAACGGCGGGTACGCCGCCGGGGTTGCCGCGGCCATGGCCTCGGACGCGGACACGACCATCCGCCATATTGACATCGAAGCTTTGCAGGAACACCTGGTCGAAATCGGAAACCTACCGGAGTCCGTGTTGGAGCACGAGGATTCCTTCCCCTTATCGGACGAGGCGTTCGCGGAAGCCGTTCGCAAATTACCCTCCGGGCGGGGCGCGGCCGTGCTCCTGACCGACCCGGAACGCGCCCTCCCACTGGTAAAAAAAGCGTACCGCGACGCGCAGGGAACGGACGACCGCTTGGCCTATGCCCGGGCTCTGGCCACGCTCGGAGCCGACGACGGTGTCGAAACGTTGATCAAAGCCGTGGAAGGGCACGCCGAATGGGACGAGGGCTGGAACTATCGAGGTATGGGACAGTTCGGTTCGGCGCTGAGCCCGCTTGATGTCCTCATCATTCAGCTCGGCATGACCAAGAACCCTGAAGTGCTGCCGACGATCCTCAAAAAGACCGTCCAGCTGGACGCGGAACACGAGTTCTCGCACCATCGGGCGGCCGGGCTTGCACTGGAGAAGCTGGGCCATCCAGCCGCGGCCAGACCGCTGGCTAACCTGTTGGAGAAGCCGGGCATGACCGGTTACGTGCACTCCAGCATTGATATCGCCAAGGAACTGGCGGTCGGCGGCGGGACCAACGCCGTCAAATCCCGCCGCGAATCACTGCGGGAACTGCTGTTGGCCCGGGCGCTTTACCGGTGCGGGGATTACAGAGAAGTGGGGGAACGCATCTTGAACGCGTATACCAAGGACCTTCGTGGCCATTTGGCGCGGCACGCCGAGGCAGTGCTCAACGACGAAAACGAGTAAATCCTAAACGCTGGGCCTGGACCGGATTGTGCCTCTTTGCGCGCCGAACTCGTAAGCATCGCAAAATCAATAACTGTCGCATGATCGGGGCTGCTGGGCGTCGGCCCAATGCCCTCGGCTTGTCCGAGGGATTATTACGTTCCTTGCTACATAACGCGGTTGCGTGCGCCCCTTCCCGGTTTCGGTCCGTGGCGGCCTCAGCCGCCACGGACCGAAACCGGGAAAACAATGAGGGGGCCACCCATTAGCGAAAAACGTGAAACTCCCCGGGACCAGCCCGGGGCATCTCACGGGGACCAGCCCGGGGCATCTCACGGGGACCAGCCCGGGGCATCTCACGGGGACCAGCCCGGGGCATCTCACGCCGCGCGGGTAACCGCCGGGATGGCGCGCGGAACCTGCGTCCTCCGCTCGCCCGAGCTGGGAACATCACTCACACTCCTTGAATCAGACAGTTACTTCTTTACCGATCCTTGGTCGTGACACGCCACCTCCTTCCTTTCAATGAGCGAGCCGTCTTCGCGACGCCGCGCGATGACGATGTTCGAATCCCGCGACGGATCGATCGAGGTGACAGGCAGCTCGATGGTCACTTTCGTATCCTCCACGTCGGCGATTAGTTTGTACCGGCTGTTATTCAATTCCAACGTGGGATCGTCCGGTTTCGGAGCTCCGTCACGAAAGGGACGCATCACGGTCACGAACTCGATCCGCTCGCGAGGCTCCGGGGTGGTGGCGGTCAAATGCCACTCGCGCAGCTTGATGCGCGGCCGCGGATTGGGGTCGTATTGATTGGTTTGGGTGAATTCCAGGTTGGCGGGGGCGAGGAAGCAAATATCGCAGTGGACGTCGTCGACTTGAAGATTGACACGGCGCTGATCCCGCACGTCGAACTTCTCGGTGGCATGCAGCCAATACTCGAACCTCGACGCCTCGCGGGCCGCCAAGCGGTCAAAGATCACGATCAAGTCGGGTTTGACGAACAGGACGGCGCGAGTGAAGCGATCCAGCCGTGACGGGCCATCGGCCTGCTCGCGGTATGCACTCGCCGCTTCACCCACCACGTAGTCAATGGACGGACTTGTCTGAAATCCGACGATCCGGCCCCGCGAGGCCTGGGAATGCGGCAGCTGCCCGTGGCCGTCCACGGTAATGTTGTTCACACTTCGCGTGCTCCACATCCACTTCCGATGGTGGTCCGTGCCGTAGCTGTCACGGCGGCCGGAACGGATCAACAACCGTTTGCCGTAGGCCCATAACAGAAACGAATTATTCGCCTCGTAGCCATGTGACCAGGTCCCGAACGGGCTCGATTTGAACAAGATCTGCACGTCGTCCCGAGCGTCTTTGATCGTGGTGTTGAGCATGGCTTGTCCGGTGCCGGCGAAGAGGCGGGACGAAGGAAGATTCTTCGGTGATCGTGGCCGGACTTCGGGAAGCGCCCCCCGAACGAAACCGATGTAGCCGCGCTCTTTCTGTAAGCCGCCCAGTTGGTCAACATACCATTGCCAATGACCATTCCCCGCCTGCACCGCTAATTGGCTCATCAGGTCCCTGGCGTGAGCGGATTTCTTATCGGCGTTCAAGTCGCCAAAACCACCACCGACTTTTCCCGGTGGCAGCAGGTACATTGGATAGTATCCGAGTTGGGAGAAGTAGGGTTTGTCGTATGCGTCCACGTCGGTGGCCACGCGCATGACATCGGCCCACCAGGTGAATCGGTTGATGTAGCTCCGCCAGTACGCGAATCCTTCATGCCAGCCGCCGTCGGAATCGGACCAGACTGGATAGGTATTGAAAAACACATTCATGGCAAACCACACCCAGTCTTCCGCGCCCTCTACTTCGTCCAGCATGGCGATGCCAACTTCACCGAGGAAATGCCAGGCGCGGTTGCTATGACTGCTGTATGGACGCCAGAGATGTCTTGGATAGAGATGATCGTACATCTCGTCCCCCCGAACCTTCATCACCCGGCGGCAGATTTCTCGTTCCTCCTCGCTCAGCAAATCATGCACGAAGGTGTAGGTGCGCGCGAAATAATAGTTGTATGGCATTCCCGCTTCATCGTTGTACCGGTAGCCCGTCGCCCCTTTCGGATCCCATTTGGCGCAATCCAACAGGATTCGTTTGGCCAACTCCCCATATTCCTCGCGCCCCCCCAGCAGATGCGTAAAGCCAAGAGTGGCGGCGGCATTCAGCGCCCGGATGGTGTAAGTGCGGTTTCCCCACCAGATCTTCCGCCACGCATCACTGTTGCGGACCATGCCGGAAGGATACTTGGGAGGCTCCTCCGTTGGCGGCGGCGATTCCAGCCACTCGTCGCAGCGCCGCGAGAGCTCCTCAAACCGCGATTGCATGGGCCCCTGGGCGGCCTTTCGCAGTGCCGGCACGGTTTCCGGCCGCGCGAACAAGCGAGGATGTTGCTTCGGAATGCGGGCCATGAGTTCCTCGCGGCCCGGCATCGGCATCTCGACAGCCTCCGCCGGGATCGTGAACCGGCGGGGTCGACTCCAATTCGTCCGCTCGCCGTCCGAATCCGTCCCCCGGTATCGCCACACGTATTCGCCCGCCGCGAACGTCTTGGCGGGGCAATGGACATTCATGCCGTCAACCTCTGCCCGGTACACCGAATCGCTCGCGCCGCCGGTAGCCCGGCACTGGACCTCCCACGTACCGATTGCTTTCTGAGGCCGCCAGCTGAAACTGGGTGGGTTGGTCGCCGATTGGCTCCCCTCAGCCGGCCGATATCCCCATTCCCCGGGCTTTGCCGCCCGCTGATCAAGTTGAATGTCCGCGTAAACCATCTGGGCCAGCGCCATGGCGAGAAACGGTACGGCCGCCGTGGTGAACCATGTTGATCGGAGTGACATGAGGTTGATCCTTCGTGGAAAAAGCAGGGTGGGAAAAAGCAAGCGCGGGAAGAAACATTTCACGACGCTTTACCGAACACGCCATCTCCGCGATGCCGCCTGCCAGACGCGTTGTCCTCGCACAAGTCCAGAATTCGAGCCACTTGTTTCCGCGGACGGAACCTGCCGATAAGAAGATCTCCGAGCGATACCATGCGCTCGCGAAGATACGCCCGGCGAAGGTGGTACGTGAGCCTGTTGAAACGCGTCACCGACTCAACGGCGTGGCGATACGCGTCCGGCGCCACCCTCGGTTCGCACGAATCACTCGTGGATAACAATATCTCCAGGTTCTTCCCACGCGGAGCCGAGAACACCGTATCGACGACGAAACCGGTCGCGCTGGCAGCGGTGGAAAGAGACGCGGGCGTGAAGTTGTGGATGTGGGCATAGTGAAAAAGTTTGCCGGGAGCCGCGTGGGGCCCGGCCAAATTGGGAACCTCCACGTATAAGCGCCCCCCCGGTCTCAAGAGCCCGCGAGCGCGCCGTAAGGCCCGAGTTGGCGAATTCATGTGTTCGAGTACCTGCACGAGCAGAATGAAGTCATAACGCGGTGCCGGAGGGATGTCCGTCAACATGCATCCGCCGACCCGAAGGTGGAGTTTTTCGCGAGCGAAGCGACGAAACCCTTCCCCGGGTTCAATCCCGTCTACCTCGAAGCCCGCCAGCTCGAAGTGCTTCAGATTGCAGCCCATTCCCGCGCCGATTTCAAAGATCCGAGCGGACGAGGGGAGAAACCGCTCGAGCATTTCGAACCGCCGCCGGCCCCGCTTCCATTCGCGCAGAAACCGAAACGGAGATGGCATGAACTCATTGTTGTAGTCTTCGCGATAACGGCGGCGATAGTAGTCAGCCAACTCCTCGTCGGTGGGAATGTCGGCATGCGAAACCAATCCGCAACGCCGACAAACAAGCGTGCGCAATGGATTCCCCTCGCGGTCCAGCTCCCCAATCGGCTCGAAATCCGTCCCGCCACAGAGGTCGCACGGCCCGGCTTGTCGTGCCGTGTCTCCGAATCCGTCCACACTTCCCGCTCTGCAAGCCTTCGACAACAACCGCTCCCTCATTTTGTCCGACCCCTCTTCGTGGTGCTCGTAGGCAGAACACGAGCGTTAGCGCCCGGAACCACTGGACTTCAACCGATCCGCCTGACCGATTGCGGGACTGGTACGTTGTCCCGGCCCGTCGCCGCTACCGAGAAAAGCCTCCGATCGGCCCGTTCAACCTCCGCCGCAAGTTATACCGGTCGCGGATGACTTTCTCCGCCGCGAGTCCGACCAACGGGAGGACGGCTTGCGTCGGGCAACGTTCCACCCGGAAAAATCCAACCGCCTGAAATATGCCCATCGATTAGCGGCACACGGATCATACCATATTCCCATATGCCCTGTATAGGTTTACTCCGAAAGCTCGCCGTGGCGTAGCCGTTCACGGGTGCCGGTACACGGCTTGGACACGCACGGCCCGCATGGATGCCACGGGCTTGTCCCGTGGTGGTTCACGTTCGCCGCTACTTACCGGCCAGACACCCCCCTCCTGCCCGTCGGTAGCGTGGAACGTAACGAACCACGGGACAAGCCCGTGGCATCTACACCTCGAAAACCCTTTCCCGAATCTATGCAACGGGCGTGCGAACGCCCGCGGATATCGGTTTTTTGCCCGTGAACGGTTACGCCGGCGCTAATGGGGCAGCGGTTACTCCCTAGGTGAACGTGCCCTTTTGGACGACCACGGTTTCGACCGGCGTGGAGGGTAAAATACCGTAGGCGTCCTTGGCGTGCGCAGCGGCCTGATCGGCGGTTTTCAGGCCTGTGTGTTCTTCGACCGGATGCCCGTCGTCCCGCAAGGCTTCCGTCAGCATGCGGCCGGCAAGGGCGTCGATAGCAAACGGATTCCACCCAACGAGGAACCCCAAATCGCGTTTCAGCATCGGCTTTTGAGGATGATTGATGCAGTCGCAGAGTGAGGTGACCGAGTAGAGATGCAACACGTGGACGGTCCGAGCCCAGTGACCGTTCATCAGGCCGAGCGTGTAGTCAGCCATGCGGACCGGCAAGGTGGATTCCCCTCGCTCCCAGTCACACACTTCCTCATCGCGCAGCCGGACGGCGTCTTTGCCCAAACTGCAGATCGCCACGCACTCGCCACACCCGATGCATAATTCCGGCTCGACTTCCGGACAAGGCGCGCCGTCGGGGAGACTCAGCGCGTTTTCGGGACAGTGGTCGACGCACCGGCCACAGACCGTACAAAGTTCCGCATCGAAATGAGGCAATAGTGCCTGGTGCATGCGAAGCTTCCCGCGCAGGGAAGAGCATCCCATGGCCAGGCTCTTGACGCACCCTGCAACCCCCGCCAAGCCATGCATGGTCAAGTGGGCATAATTGATAACAAAATCGGCCGCGGCAAAGCCCCCGGCAAGGTAAAAATCCCGGAATCGCTCGATCCCGTCAACCTCGTTGCGTTGCTCTTCATCCTCAAAGTCAAAAACTCCCTCCACCCCGGTTGATGGGCGGTCCAGCACGACGAAAGGGACCTCCGCCGCCCGACCCACGGCCCACCCCTGTTCGTGTGCCAACTCGAGATAGGTCCGGGCATTGCCGAGCGGATTATCCTTGTGACCTCGACGTCCCGTATAAGCGACGGTGGTGTCCCCGGCGACGATCGATGCCCCTCTTTCCCGGGCGAAAACCACCGCCGCCCGGACATACTCGGGTCGCATGCGCGTGACACATTTCGGCTCGCCGACGTGGACTTTCAACAGCGTTTGACCGGACGCCGACATCTCCCCGGATAAGGGCGACTCGCAAACACTTCTCAAAGCCTCGAACAGCGCGGCATTGACGTTCTCCAAGGTCCGACCGTCCGCCCGCTGCAAATCAATGCCGCTGGTGTCCACGAAGACCGTCGGCGAGGCATGTTCGGCATCCGTCAGGCCTTGCGGTAAAGAAATCTGCTCGTTCCGTTCAGGTGTGGACGTCACGGACTCATTGGCTCCTTCGATAATGCACGGACATAAGACGCCATCACAAAACCATGCAGATGTCCAGTAATCCAAGGGGTTTTGGAAGCGAGAGTTCGGTTTTGTCGCGGGCTGTATATTTCAGGCGGTTGGATTTTTCCGGGTGGAAAGCTGCCCGACGCAAGCCCTCCTCCGCTTGGTCGGACTCGCGGCGGAGAAAGTCATCCGCCAGCGGTATAACACGTTCCCATCACGGGGATCGGGTACGCGGAGTTTATCACCGTACAACATACCGCCTTGCCCCGCAACCAACCCGTTCCGCCGTGGGACGAGACACGGAATTGGGAAACGGTTGCTGATCGAAAGAAAGGGCAGGACGTGGCGGTTCGCCAGGAACCCCGAGCGATAATCGAGCTTAGCCTATCAGGAGCTTTCCCTTCCAGAACACCGCGTGGACCTTGGCAAGATTTCGGGAGAACACGGCGACCTCAGCGGACTTGCCTGGTTCCAAACTGCCGGTTTTTCGACCGAGTCCCAGCAGGTGAGCGGGATTGAGGGACGCCATTCGCACTGCTTCATGAACCGGCGCGCCGGTGAATTTCATGAAGCGTTTGACGCCTTGATTCAACAAGATACTACTGCCAACCAACGTGCCGCCATCGACGTAATAGACGCCCCGTTCGGAACTTCTTACCTTGCGGTTCATATAGTCGTAGACGCCGGGCTTGGCACCGGCCGAGGCCACGGCGTCCGAAATGAGCACGATCCGGTTCGTCGATTTGGCCCTACGGGTGATCCGCAACAACTCCGGGGCGACGTGCGTGCCGTCTGGATTCAGTTCGGCGTAGACGCGATTCTGGTTCAGCGCGAACGCCGCCAGGCCGGGCTCCCGGTGATCCAGGCCGCTCATCGCATTGTAGAGGTGGGTGCAGCAGACTTTGTGCCGGCCGCACACGTCGGCCGCTCGGGAGGCTGTCGCCTGGCTGTGTCCCACGCAGGGCAGAATCCCAAGTTCGCGCATCGCCGCGGGCAAACCTTCGGCGTCGTCGAGTTCCGGAGCGAATGTCATCATCCGGATGCGATGGCGAGCGATCCGTTGGAGCTTGTTGAGGTAACGCAAATCCACCGGCCGGACATATCGCGGCTGTATCCCCCCTCGTTTCTCGGGACTAATGAACGGGCCTTCCAAATAAATCCCGGGCACCCGGTCCGAGCAGGATGCGGTCTCGAGCAAATCCGCCACGCGCCGAACCACCTGTTCATCGGCCATCATGGTCGGCACGAATCGGACGATTCCATGGGCCAATAACGTGGCTTGCAACGCTTCCAGGCCATCCGCCGAACACGTCTCCCATCCAACAAGCCCGGCGCCGTGGATGTGCGCGTCAATCAGTCCAGGCGTGACGTACCCCCCCCGAGCGTCCACCTCCACGGCGCCCCGCGGAGTGTTCCGAGCCGGCCCCGCATACGAAATAAGTCCCTTTTCCACCACCACCGTTCCGTCCGGTATCGAGCGATCCGGCAGGACCACCTCGCCGTTGCGTATGACAACCGGCCCCAGATCGTCAGGATCGAATTGCTTAGACGCCGCGGTCATCGGTTGCGCCCGCTCCCCCCCTTGTGCCACTGCTGCCGACATGGATACATAGTGCTGCTGGTTGGAATGTTCCGGCTGGAACGGTGCCCCGCGCGGCCCGTCCTCCCGTTGCTCGAATTCGCGACGGAAAAACTCTTTTCGTAACACTTTAGCCGTCTGAAGTAGAATCCCAGCTTCGTGATCACGAATCCCTTCTGACGTACCCCGCCAAACCGCAAGGCCAGAGTCCGCTCGCCCGCGCGTTGGACCGGCAAGGATCAGGACGGCCGACGGCGGCCCGCGCGCTCCACAGGGCCGTTTTCCAACCCTCATCGCCTGGAAGAGCCTTACGTCAGTTCGCTAAAACCTCAAACTGTAAGCTTTGCGTCTCGACTAGCTGGTAAAGCCCGGCTTTCGGCGCCTTTTCGGCCATGACTGCACCCCCGTCACGGGTTCAAATTCGATCCACCTGGACGCGACCTGAAACCAGGGCTTTTCCAGCGTCTGGGTCGTTCGAAGGGCGCGAAACGCTTACACTTTGAGGAAAAAGTTACCTCTTTTCCCGATTGGCAAGAAGAACTTCGGAGATCTTACAGCCCGTAACAAAACGGGGTTCCCGCTCCCGACACTCCCTGGGTGAAAGGAAACCTGAGTGGTTTTGTTATGTTATGGCTTCTTATAACGTAACTTGCTTGGTCGCACAATGCACCCCGCGGACTTGCCATGGCCAGTCGGCGACCGGCCTGGCGGGAAAACACGCGGGTGGCCCGGGAGATGCCAAAAACCTGGACCTTCGTAGGACGGGTCTCCAGGCCCGTGCGAAGTGTTTTCTGTTACCATGGATGGTGTTTCGACGGGCCTGGAGACCCGTCCTACCCACCACTTGTGCAACCAGTCGGCTAATCAATCTTGAATAGCGGGTCCAGGCCGTGTCGCGGCCCCCGTTTTTTGCAATGTTGGGATCGATTTGCGGCTCGTGCCGCTTTTTCCGGACCGCCGTCTAACATTTCACGAGGGACTATCATGGCAAACGATAAAGTACTGATTGTTGTAGGAGACGCCAGCGAGACGGTTGATACGCTTTACCCCTATTACCGCTTGATTGAAGCGGGGTTTCAGCCCGTGATCGCGGCGCCGGAAAAGCGCCGGTACCAAATGGTAATGCACGAGGTCAAGCCGGGCTGGACCATTACCAAGGAGTGGGAAGGCTATACGATCGAGGCCGATGTCGCGTTCAAGGACGTCGATCCGAGCGACTATGCGGGGATCTTTTTCTCCGGTGGTCGAGCTCCCGAATACATCCGGTACGACGAAGATCTCATTCGCATTACGCGCGAGTTTTTCGATAGCGATCGGCCCATCGGCTGTGTTTGTCACGGCGTGGAGATTCCAGCCCACGCCGACCGTGTCAAAGGGCGCCGCATGGCGACCGTCCCCAAGTGCCGGTTCGACTTGGAGGTCTGTGGGGGAACGTTCGTCGACGAGCCGTGCGTCGTGGATGGCAACCTGGTTAGCGGCCGCACATACCATGATCATGGGCACTACGTCGGCCCCTGGATCAAGCTCTTGGAAGCCGCTCGGGACGCCGCCAACTGACAGCCCCCGGAAAAGTCCCTGGGATGCTTGCAACGTTTTAGGAACGGCTCAGAAATAACTTCGGCATTCTTTCGGAGGGTGGCACAGGCTGAGCGAGCGGCAAGGCGAGTTCCCTCTCGAGGCGTCAAAACCCTCGGCCAACCGGGTTGCCCCCGCCTCCGAGGACTCTTCCGGAGAGTCGGGTGGCGGTGGATGCGCCAAGGATTGCGAACCCCATGAGACGTTCGACCGGGGCCATGAGCTTTCCGAATGCCGAGTCGAAGGCGACCAATTTGTCCTCCGCCACGAACACCCGGTCGCCGGGCAGAATTTGGTAGTTGGTGGAAGCATCCGCTCCGGCGGTGATGCCGTGCCAATCGACCGGCAAGATGCGACAGCCGCCGGCGGCCAGCGGGTGGGGGCGGGCAATCCAGATTTTCTTGGAGGAAAACGCCTGCAAGCCGTTGATTTGCGAGACGGCATCGAGCACGGTTTCGTTTCCGGTGACGTAGAACCGGTACACGCCATCTCCCATGCCGGCTCCCTGCGTGATGAGGTAATAAACCTTACTGTTATAGGAATAGACGCTGACCGCAACTTCCGGTGATTCCAGGGATTGCGACAAACGCGATTGGATGGCGTTCTTGGCTTGGGTCAACGTCATCCCGATGACCGGGACGTTGCCGTAACTGCCGAGCGAGACCATGCCGTCGGGGCCCACGAGGTGCGGGCCGGCGATTTCCTGCTCGGCGCCCGTTTGCGTGATGGTGGCCAGCACGCCGTGCTCCACGAAGAACTGCCTCAGATGTCTGTGGATCGTCATCTGGGCCTGCTGGACGGTTTGCCCGGCCACGTGGACCGTTCCGTAGGGCATGCCGAGGTTGATGACGCCGCCAATTTGGACGACGTAATTCCCTTGGATAGGTTGTGCCATTTGGAGCAACAACAGTTGCGTCGTTGGGTCCTTGAGAATGGAAGGCGGGTGGTCCGGGCCCAGATACTTTTCGATGGCTTGTTTAGCTTGCGTCAACGTCATCCCCGCGACTTGCACCGAGCCATACTGGGGCCCGAGGTTGATATTGCCGTTGGGGGTGATCGCGTACGTTCCGTTAATGGGCGCGTGTGGAAATGCTGACGGTACAAAGACTTGGAGTTCGTCGCCGGGGTGGAGGTTCCCCTCGTCGCTTCTCTGAACATCAATTTGAACCACGTCGAACGTGCGGAGGTAGTAGGGCGACTTGGGGGCGATGTGGATGGCCTCGATTTGCAGAATGTCGGGCGGTTCAATGACATACTGGGGCAATGCGGTCTTTCGCAGCTCATTCGGTGGCCGCGGCACGCCATGGGGTGGCTTTTCGACCAGCTGCGGGTTGGCGGGCAAGGGAAACGGCACGTCTTCCGCTGGCGCGGCCAGCGCGGCGTCGGACATCGGCTGGTCGGACGTGCGTTGTTGCGTAAGAGGCGGGGGGAGCGGCTTCGGATGTGCGTTGGGGGCCGATTCGCGCGACCGCGCGGATTCGGTATCGGAACCCGGGAGGATTGACACGGGAAGGGATACGGGCAAAGACGTGCATCCCAGTGTGGCTGGGCAAAGGGCTATCAACAAGACCTGTATGATGCGAATGTGGCGCGCGACTTTGATATGCCATGAAGTCGCACCGCGCGTAACTTGTCTTGCCGCCGCCAGATCAACCCGGTACGGCACGGCGGCTGAACAGCGGTTAGCGGGTGCGGCATGCACGGGCGGATGTCGATCCATGGGGGCGGGTCTCCCAGACGGACGCGAAGACGATACAGCGACAACGGCCGGAACCGAACCTTGTCGGACATACCCAGCCCGTGGTTGGCGGCTGAATCCGTATCCAGACGCTTCATTTAACTGCGGGAAAACACAGTGGGCAGGCTTTGCGAGCATATGCCGGCGGTAGGTGCAACGCGGTAGGGCTCCGCCATGGTGGCCGGAACTGGTCGGGCTCATGGGTGGTGTTTCTCACCTGGGGCGGCTAGACCGGGATTAGCGGATTCCAGAAAAACCGAGTATTCCGACTATTCCTGTCTTATCGTCAGCTCAACGGTGAAATCTGCCGGAATTCTCGGCAAGTTCGGCATAACTGGCGGATCTCTCCGAAATCCGCCTCCTCCTTCCATCCATCCATCCCATTCGCATGTCCGCATCGCAATGGAAATCCGCGCCGGCGAACTCCAGCCAGAGGGCGCACCGTCCCCGTGTCTTCACCCCGAGCATGTGATCGCCGGTCAGGCGTGACGGTGAAGAGGGTTCGGAGGCGAAGACCTTGCGGCGTGGCCAAGGTGAAACAATCCGCGTAGCTGTTCACGGGTAACACTACGGGGCCCGGACACAGGAAGCGGCATGGATGCCACGGGCTTGTCCCGTGGTGGATCACGCTCGCCGCTACAAACCGTTAGACACACCCCTCCTCGCCCGTCGGTAGCGTGGAACGTAACGAACCACGGGACAAGCCCATGGCATTTGCACCTTGAAAAGCTTGCCTTTAACATGTGCAACGGAAGTGCGAGCGTCCGCGGATATCAGCCTCTTGCCCGTGAACGGTTACCAATCCGCTAAGAGGCGCCGAGGGGCTAGGGAGATGTGAGCGTCTTGGCTGCCAAGGGCGAATCATCAGTCGGGCCGCGTCAGCAAGAAGGAAATAGATACTTTTTCCATCCTTGCCCTATTGACTTCATGGCAGTTTCCGTGCACCCTGGGATGCATGGAGTGTAGCGGTTTGGGAAGCGTAACGGCGCCCGTTTTCACGCGCGGTGCCGCAAGATGGGAATGTCACGGAAGCAATCAGACACCGGAAATCAGGCAGTGGCGGGGTTTTGGTGGGTTGAAGTCGCTGCCGCCGACGCCCACTCGACACGAATGTGACCGCATTCGAAGAGGACGGAGTCTGGCTTGTTCCGCGGCTGGTAGGCTATGCGGGCGCGGAGAGTTTGGGTTAACCGAATTTGATGGCTTTGCCGACTTTTCTCATGGGACACGTGCTTGCGTTCCGCGGGGACGCGGTGTGGGGGAGCAGGCGTGTTGGTTGAAGTTTTTCGATGAGGTCAAATCGGTGACGCGGCGGCGAGTCGCTGGCCGCGTTGGTTTCACGGCCCGTAACAGGACACAGCCCGTAACAAGCCCGGGGCCCCGCTCCGAAAAGTCCCCGGTGTGAGGGGGAACCCAAGCGGTTTTGTTATGGCTTCTAAGGATAGGATGTCCCATGTCTCGTCTTTTGGTCGCCGCGACGTTAGCGAGTATTTGTGTTGTATGCGGGGGAGTGTGGAATCCGGCGGTTGCCCAGCGGCGAGCGGTTCCGACGCGAGCGGCGGGCGGCTACGGATCTGTTCAGACGCCCCGCTTAAGTCCGTATCTAGACCTATTGCGGACTCGCGTGGGGGTACTCGACAACTACAACGCGATTGTTCGTCCGCAGCTCCAGTTGCGTAACACGTTAAACCAACAACAGCGCCAGTTGAGTCGCCAGCAGCACGGCTTGCGTCAGCTGGAGAATGAAGTTAGGCAGCCCCAGCGGGATTCATCCGCCACGGCGACTGGCATTGGCGGTTCGTTTGGCAATTACCTGCACTTCTACCCGGGTAACAAACAGCGACGATAGAAGGCCTTCGAACGCTGCCCAAGACCAGCTTAGTGCCGTGCCGCTTCGGTCCGTTTGCCGCGGCGGCGTGCCGGTGGGGTGAGTGCGTCCTGTCGCAATGCGTGGCGTTGATGGGTCGACGAAGTGGCGTTGACCAACCAAGCGGTTGGCAACCAAACCCCGCTCCCGCTTCGAACGTTGGCAGGATGGCAACAAGCCTGAACGGTTTCGTTCGCGCTCTTTAGTGATCGACAGGGATCGACCGACCGGTGGCGCGACGCGTTTTCGCGATGCCAGGGCGGATATCGGTTTGATTGCATGTTCGAGGAACATTTGACCGACGTGGCCGAACCCGAAATGAATCGAGATGGCGTGGAGGTTCCCGGCGAGGCGCCACGGTTGCGGGGTCGGGAAGAGCCGGCGGGTTTTGGGGTTCGGGGGAAGCTAAGCGGTGGGCTGCGAGCGATCAATCTGGCCGGCGTGGTCCTGGTCCTGGCCGTTTCCTTTGGTTGGTCGTATTGGCCGACGATCGTTGATTTGGTGGATACCTGGGAGACCCAACCTGATTACTCGCACGGGTACCTGGTCGTTCCATTTGCAATCTATCTGCTGTGGGCGCGGCGTGATCTGTTTCCTGGCGGGGCGGGGCGAGTCGCATGGTGGGGACTGGCGCCGATCGGCCTTTCGGTCGGCATGCGGTACGTGGGGGCGCAGTGGTATTTGGGCTCGGTGGACGCCTGGTCGATGATCTTGTGGTTGGCGGGTGTGGCGTGGATGCTTGGGGGGTGGCGAGTTTTGACGTGGAGCCTACCGGGTCTCGCGTTTCTGGTGTTCATGGTGCCGCTCCCCTGGCGTTACGAACGGTTATTGAGCGTGCCCTTGCAGAAAATCGCCACCAGGGCGAGTTGCTGGGTTTTGCAGCTCCTGGGTGAACCGGCGATGGCAAGTGGCAACACGCTGGTCTTTGAGCAGCAGCGGCTGGACGTGGCGGCGGCTTGCGCGGGGCTGCGAATATTCATTGGAGCGATCGCCATCGCGTACCTGTACGCGGTTCTCTGTCGACGCGGTTTGTGGGAGCGGCTGTTCTTGCTGGTGCTGGCACCGCCCATTGCCGTTGTCGCCAATGTCGCCCGGATCGTGGTAACGGGAATGCTTTACCAGCACGCGGACGGCGAGACAGCCGAGCATTTCTTCCACGACACGGCGGGTTGGGCCATGATTCTTTTCGCCGCGTCCCTCTACGGCCTCGTGCTATGGTACTTCACGCTCGTGGCGCGCGAGGCCGAAGTCGTGGACACGGCGTCGGTTATCACTCGCCATCGTGGTTCTTGAAATCGGTAACACGGGCTCTGGCATTGCGGCCTTTCCAGGGCGGCGAAAAGCACACTGCCGGATCCAGCGCCAGCCGAGTTCCCCACCGTGACAAAGCACTAGGTTTCGTAACCAGCTGAAAGAGTCTGAAAGCTATTGATGTCAGATCGAATCAAATCGGATAGTGGCAAGGCGGCTGTTGGCGGCGCGGGGCATCGGCGGGGGCCGGTTCGTTCGTCGCCCGCCAGCAACAGTTCGGGCATTGGGCCGCAGCTCGTGTTGGGCGCGGTGGTCCGATGGTGGAAACTTGCACTGCCGGCCGGCGTGGTGTTGGCCGCGATCGCGGGGGCCGTGGTCTGGTGGTTTTTCGAGCCGGTGTTCGAAGCTTCCGCGCTCATCCAGATCGATGCCAGGCCCGCCGTGATCGCTTTCGACCGGGACGGGGCGTCGTATGGCGGCGATCAGGGGTACGTCGCCACCCAGATCAACCTGCTCAGCAGCAACATCGTGCTTTTGGGCTCGGACGTGTACTTGAAGCAACCGGGTGCGAAGAGTGTGGTGGAACGGATCTTGTCCGGAGAATTGGAGGGGTGGTCGTCCGTGGAGGCGAATGATCCCGAGTTGCGGACGGCGCGCAAGTGGGAGGTCATGGGGCGTAGCATCGAAATCGCGGACTGGCTTCGCGAAAGAATATCGGTCCGCCAAGCGGGCAAGGGGTCCACGATCTACAATGTTTCGTTTTCCAGCCCGAACGCCGAGTTTTCGAAAGAGGTCGTCAATTGCATTGTGCAGACTTACTTTGACGTGCTCAAGGCGCAGCGGGGGGAACAGGATCGGGATCTATTGAAGCTGCTCCGCCTGGAACGCGATCGCCGGAGACCGGCCGTGAAGAGCAAACGCGCCGAATTCAATGATTTGATTGCAAGTACCATGCAGTCGGGGGCTCTGGTGAATCTGGATTCCGAAGCCGAGGACCCCCGCATCGCGTTGCGGCACCGACGCGCGGAAGCGGAAATGGAGCGGGCGGTCTTGAATCATCGCATCACGCTGCTTGAGGAGGATGTGGACAATCCGATTGAGATCAGCGACTCGCAATTGCAACAGGCCTTGGATAATGACCCCTATGTGGTCGGCTTGAGATCGCAAATGCGCGAACTTGGTTTGCTGGCTTCGGATGTCGACAGTGCGGCGGCGACGGCCGGGAGTCCGGAGAGCGACCGGATTCGCAAGAAAATGGATACGCTGCTGAAACAGTTGGAGAGCTACCGCCGGGAAGTGGAACCCCAGGTCCGGGAATCGCTGGTGATCGAGGAGCGGAAGGCGCGGAGCGAGTCGTTGGCGAAGGCTCGGGAACAGCTCCGGAAGAATACGGTTTTGCTGGAGGCGATGGAGAAGCAGCAAGAGGAACTGTTGACCGACATGACGGCTGGAAACGCCGTGTCATTGGAGGCCGAACGCAAACTCTTTGAGTTGGAACTCGAGCGTGACGTGCTGGCTCGCATCGAAAACCGCATCATCCAGCTCGAGACGGAAAGCGCGGCGCCGCCGCGAGAAGAGCTGTGGCGCTGGGCCGACACGCCCATACGTCCCGTGGTGGAATGGCCGGCCAAACAAGGGGCCATGGCCATGTTCCCCGCTTTGCTCGCCCCCTTCCTGATCGCGGTGGCCTGGGAAGGCTTTTTGCGGCGCGTGCAAAACACGGATAGTTTGGAACAGGATCTGGCTCTGGCGGTCGTGGGGGAAATTGCCAGATACCCCCGAAAAAGGGTCACTACGTCGGTAACGTCCAACAGACGGTTGAATGACGCCCTGCGGCTGTTCGAGGAAAGTATCGATACGTTGGGGACCAGTCTGCGTCTGGGGGATGAGCTCAAGCGGGTTCGCGTACTCGCCATCACCAGTGCGACCGGAAACGAGGGCAAGACCAGCGTGGCTTCTCAGCTGGCCATTAGCATCGCCAAGGCCACGCGCGAGAAGACGCTCTTGATCGACGGGGACATGCGATCGCCCGATATTCATCGCGTCTTCGACATTTCCGGCGAACCCGGGCTGCAGGATGTACTCAGTGGCGATTGCCCGCTACATGAAGTTGTCCATTCCGAATGGAGCGAAAACCTGGATATCTTGACCGCCGGTAGGCTGGGGGGAAACCCCCATCGACTCTTGGCCAACGGCACCGCGCGCGAACTGTTCGCCGAGGTCGCAAGAACGTATCGCTATGCCATCGTCGATACGCCGCCCGTTTTGATGGCCGGCGAGACGCTGATCCTTTGCGAGGCGGCCGAGGCGACCCTGATGTGCACGATGTGCGATACAACCCGCGAAGACCAGGTTCGCCGAGCCTGTAAACGTTTGGCCCTGGCCGGAGTGGATCCGATGGGAGCGGTTTTGAATGGGGTTCCCGTGAAACGGTACCTGTACCAATATGGCCGGTATCACGTGGAGGCATGAAGCGGTGCCCCGCGACTCACGCCACGCACCTCCCGGCACGGGGCCGGTGGGGCGAACGCTCGCCATGGCAACGCCTTGCATTCAGCGGTCCAATCGAAGCGGCCCTGTTTGATTAACCGTCAACGGGATAAGTCAACCGGATAACATGAATTCGACCCGGAAGAAACAACAGCATACGGAGAGCGTGAATGCGCACGCCAGCGCGCGGGACAAGGGGGCGGGAAAACCGACCACGTCCATCGTGTTGAACTGGCCACTCATCATCTGCACGGTTCTGGCGTTGGTGGCAATCGGCATTGGCGCTTGGCTCTGGCACGGCATGAGGATGAAGGACCTGGCGGGTGGCGCGATTGATCACGGCAGGGCTCTCGAGTCAAACGCGGCGGAGGTTATGGAGCGGGTCACGGACCTGATGACGGACGCCCGGACCCTGGAATCGGAGGCCGCCGATCTGGAGGCGGCGGGGCAACTTGAACAGGCTTTAAACCGGCGAGATGAAGCTGGAAACCTGTATCAACGGGCGCGGGAACTGTCGCAAGAGGCGGCACAACATCGGGCGACGGCCTCACAATACTTCCTTCGGTATTTCAAGCTCCGCCCCCTGGATCCGAAAGGGCCGATTGCGTTGGCGGAAGTGGCGGAAACAACAGGGAACTTACCGGCGGCCGTGGAATGGTACGCGACCGCGATTCGTGCCAATCAGCGGGGTGATCGAGATTGGCCGTTGGAGGAAGAGGTGCGACTCCGCCGGGCCGCCCTGCTGCTGGAGTGGGCCCAAGCCTATCAGTTGGAGGCCCGTCGAACTGACAATATCGCGTTCCGGGATAGTGCCATGGCGCGTTTTCGCCAGGCGAAACAGGACGTGGCGACGGTGTTCGAAAACGGGGTTTCCGATCCCCGGTTGCGGTCCAAGGCGCGGCGGCTTCACGCGCTGGCCGTGTTCGGTCGCTGCGAACTGGAGAGCGAGGGGGCGACCGGGCTCCGAGTGGACGACCAACAACAAGGGATCCTGGAGGAAGGTTTCGAGGCTAATCCGGCGGATGGCGACCTGGCATTGGCGCTGGCCCGCGTGTATCACGCGGACCGTCCAGCGGACGCGGATCAGGTGATGCGGCGCGCGGTGGAAGTAGCCGAACGGCGGTTGGTGGACGAGTCTGATGAAGAGGCGCGGCGGATGGCGGCGCGAGCCCGGCTGGCTCGTTTTCGCTATCGAGACCTGTTTGATCTGTCCGGCGCCGAGACTGATTTGCGGCGGGCACTGGAGCTCGATCCCGAGTCCGGGACCGCGCATATGCGGGCGGGTTGGCAGGCCGTACGCCGTGCCGAATCGCTCGCGACTCGGTCGCCAGGCCATCTGATGGAGCGGCGAGAAGAGCTGGCGAAGGCGCGAAAACACTTCGATACCGCGCGCGATCTAAAACCTGGTAACGCCATGGCATATTTGGGATTGGGGCATGTACAGCGGCGGCTGGGAGACGCCGAGGAGGCGCTGCGAGTTTACCGGATGGGACTTGAACAAGTTGACCAGGCGAGCTGCGAACTCAACTTCGCCTTCCTCGACTTGGGGTTGGAACACGGCCTGCTCACGGCCCAAGAGGTCGAGCAGCGGTTCGAAAGCCTCGATGCCGGCATCGCCGCGCGGCGGCCGGTACTGAGCGAGAACGCGCGCCGGCTGCGTGAGTCACGCCGGGACCTGCTGCAGGCGCGTTGGCGTTTTCAGACCGAGGAGTATGCCACCGCGATTAGGCTTCTGGAACGGATCCTGGTGGAGGGGGGCTTGGTGGGCGGCAACGGCGACGGTGCCGCTTCACGACGGCGGCGGGAATTCCAGGCACGTCTACTGCTGGCGCGCTGCCGGGAGGCGTTGGCTCGAAAATCGGTTGCCGGCGCGGCAAATGGCGGTGATCCGAGAACGGAGTTCCGGATGGCCGCCGAGGAGTACGAGGAGCTGGCCGTGGAACTGCCCCACGTGACGAAATTGCGGCAGGCGGCGGGCCGCATGTTCCTGCGGGCCGAAGAGCCCGCTGAAGCCGTGACGCAGCTTCAGCTGGCCCTCGACACGGACGACACCATTGAAAACCGCATGCTGTTGGCTCGCGCTCAACTTAATCAGATACGGGCGGCGCAACCGGCGGAACGAAATTTCACCAATGTGGAACGGAACCTGGAAATTCTTCAACAACGGGCGCGGGAGGAGCGAGCGGGGACGCCTTGGGCGCCCCGTTTATTGGCGGCCGAGCTGGAAGGGCTGAAAACCCCTCAAGCCTCCTCCAACGTCGCTCGGGAGGCCGAACAGGAGATGTATCGCCAACTGGAGGTGGCGTATCCTCGTTCGGATGAATTGAGACGGGTGCTTCTGGAGCGATACCGGGAGCTGGAAGAAACGAATGCCGTTCGACGCGTCACGGCCTCGCGCGATATCATTCGCGCGTTGCGAAATCAGCGGCCCCATGATGCCCAGGCGGCACTGCGCGAATTGAAGGAACAGGTCGATGAGGATACCCGACTCTGGAAGTACTATCATTTGGGCTGCCTTCTTGCTCAGGCCGACGCTCAACCTTCGCGACGTTCCGAACTGTTGAAGGAAGCGAGCGAAGTCGACAAGAGGATATCCGCCCGTTGGCCCGAGTGGGCCCCGGGACGTATTCTGTCGGGGGCATTGGCTCAAGCCAACGATGATTTGGTGTCCGCGGCGGCTTTATTGCGGGAAGCCTACGAGCTGGCTCCGCGCGATTTCGGCGTTCTTGAACAGGTGCTTCGCCTGCAACTCCAGCTCGGCGGACTCGAAGAGTCGAAGCAGTTGATCCAAGACGCTCGCGAACGGTTCCCGGCTACCGATGATCTGTTGCCACTTGAATCGCTCGTGCTGCGCTCGTCCGGCAAGGTGGAAGCGGCTATCGAGCTTGCCCGCGGGGACGTCGCCCGTCGCCCGGATGATTTGGAACCGCGTATGCGCTTGGGAGAACTCCTGCTGGAAGCGGGGCGAGAGGCGGAGGCTGAAGAGGTCTTTCAGGAAGCCGCCCTTGTTGCCCCCGGCGATCCGCGGCCCATGATTGCCTCGATCGAATTGTATGGGGGACAGGGAAAGACGGAGGAAGCTCGGCGAATGCTTTCGCGGCTGGCCGAGAACGAGCAATGGGAGGCTTGGCGGAGAGCTTCCCTGCTGGCCCGGGGCTACCAAGCTCTGGGCGATGCCCAGGAGGCGGACAAACAGCTGGACAAAGCGATTAACATGTGTCGCGAAGTGCTCGACCACTCGCCCTCCAATACGTCGCTGCGTCTGGAATTGGTGAAGTTGCTGTTGCTGGACGACGCGGCGGACCGGTTCGATCTCGCAGAGGAAGAAGTGCGAGGCATACTCGAAAACCACCCGGAGTCGGCCGCGGCGAAACGGAGTTTGGCCAGAGTCCTTTGGTTGCGCAATCAAAAGGGAGACCGCCGAAACGCTTTAGAGATTCATGAACAGTTGGTGCGTGACACGGACAATTCTTCCCTGGAAGATCGCCGTCGGCTGGGGGCGATGTATGAGAGCATGGGAGAGTTCGCCTTGGCCGAAACGACTTTCGATTCCATGGTGGAATCCGCGTTGATGCCCACCGACGAGCTTTTCGCGCATGTCGAACGTTGTCTCCACGCTGGGAAGCTGGGTAAAGCCAAAGCGTTGCTCGCCCGCCTCGAACGCATGGCCCCCTGGCACTCGCGCACAATACGACTTCGCGCCCGTTTCCTCCATGCGAGCGGCCGGGATGAGGCCATTGTGGAGCTGCTCGGCGAATTCGAGGAAAAACTGAGCGCCCGGGCTGGGAATAATGCTCGCAGACGCGCCGACCTCGATCGGCTCTTGGGAGACATCTACAGCGGCGTTGAGATGCATGAACACGCCGAACGATACTTTCGGCGTTTGCGGGAACATTCCGATGAGGCTATCGTGCCGCTGGCAACGTGCCTGGGTGCTCAAGGGAAGGTGCCCGAGGCGCTTCAACTGGTTGCCGAGGCCGGTGAATCGATCCCCTCGCTGACACGAGCGAACGCCTTGGCGAGGATCGCCGCGTCGCCGGATATGACGGAGGCTGATTGGAATCGTACCCGGCCGGCATTGGAAGAGGCGATGGAAACCCACGCGGATCGCCCCGCGTTGTTGCTCCAAATCGCCAGCGCTTACATGGTCAGGAAACAGGTCGCGGAAGCGATTAAGGTTCTAGAGTTGGTCGTGGCCGCGGAACCAGACAATATTGCTGCTCTCAACAATCTCGCTTCGCTGTTAGCCGAGCAGCCGGGGCGGGCAGCGGAAGCACTGCGCTATGTTGACCGAGCGATCGAACTTGCCGACCGCGCTCCCACGCTCCACGACACCAAAGGCGCGATCTTGTTGCACCTGGAGCGTCCCGAGGAGGCCGTGGCCCTGCTGCAACGAGCGGTGGCGGGCGACGCTGGGCATCCCTGTTTCAGATTTCACCTGGCGGTCGCTTATCACCGACTCGGCCAATACACCAAGGCCAACGAGCAGTGGCGGCGGGCCATGGAGGCGGGACTGGAGGGCAAGGACGTCGTTTTGCCCCCCACGGAACGCGAGTGGCTGGTTGAACTTAAAAGCAAGTACGCCGTGGCCGGGCAACCGTGACCAGCCCCAGCGCGACACGTTATACCGGTCGCGAATGACTTTCTCCGCCGCGAGTCCGACCAACGGGAGGACGGCTTGCGTCGGGCAGCGTTCCACCC
>JBNJEM010000006.1:0-36725 GCA_051745935.1 Planctomycetota bacterium | reverse complement strand
GATGTGTCGGTTCAGCGTGAATTGGAAAGCCGGCCATTTTGCCTTCGCGGTCCGCCAAGTAAAGCAAACATGCATCGGCCAAGTCGATGAAGCGCGGGGCTACTGGCTTCGAACAGCGTTTTCACGTCGAACGGCGCCGGTTCCGCCGCGCCCGTAAACTCGCCCATCGCACTGCCCAGCGACACTCCGCCGACCGTCCTCACAAAGTCACGCCGTTTCATCTGATGTTCTCCACGTTTGTCCCACGGCTGCCTATCAGTACTCGCGTTCTTCCGCACCTGGAAAAACCAACTGCGGAATCAACGCGCTGCCGACGGTTTCATACGCCGATAATGAGGCGTTACCAAGAGCGCCAGGACCATCGCAGCCAAGCCCTTCTGGATGGGCTTGGAACCTCGAAAAGCCCTTAAGTACCAACATCGCGTGCTCCCTAAGTTCTGAAATTAAAAGGGCTTATATCTTTTCCAGAATATCCGAAACCTGAAACATTACACCCCCGCACTGGGATGGCGAAAAACTCTAGGTCCTTATAGCCCGTTTTGTTGCGCCTTGCGTCCTTGCCTGCGTCGAATCAAAAACCTCAGGGACTGAAAGGACCAAAGGGAACACGGCGGACGGGCCTCCGGCGTGAAAAAAGCCGGATCGCTTGCGTTTCAAGCCTGATCGCACCCACCCTTTTCGCTTAGGTCCTTTAGATTTCTTTCGTCCTTTCGTCCCTGCGGCAGCAAGGCGAACGGCGCAACAACATGGATGGAAACGACTTGGAGTTTTTCCTCACCCCACCCCCGCACCGTGTCCAACCAGGCTTCTTCCTCGATATTCATCCGGCCAAACGAAGACACACAAACTCTGAGGGGCGAGGGCGGTGGAGGGGGCAACGCACCCCCCTGGCCTGAAAACCTGTGTGTCTTCGTCCCGTTTTTAGAAGAATGCACGTGACAGCGGCAGAGTTGTATTCCCGGCCGTTCTGCATTGGGCCAACGGCGCGGCACCCGGTCGGCGGCGTCCTCGCCGGCGATGGGCTACTCGCTCGCCTTCGCCGGCGACAGGCGCGGCACTTCACACGATCGCAGCAGCGACTCCGTTCGCGCAAGGGCGTCGGCAGTGTTTTCGTCGGCCGACAAAAACTGCACCGTGGCCCGCAAGCGAACGCCCTGTTCGAGGAAAAACCTCTCCGTGGAAAGGGAGACCGAATCGTCGCCTTCGCCAATCATCGGCGGTTGCCATCCGCCGAGGTCCGAAAGCACGATGTCCTGGCCTGCCGCCAGCGACGTTGTGGGCAGTTGCAGCCGCGTCCGCCAGACTTCCTGGCGGTCGAAGTAGTACACATCGGCGTAGCGGAAGTGAAACGTCACCAGGCAGCTCTCGCCCAGCGGCACCTCGCGGTCGGTGGTGTTGTGCAGCGTCGCTTTCAAGTCGAGCGGCTCGCCGGGCACCACGCCGGTATCGCTGCCGGCGATCGAAAGGACCAGGCTTTCCTGCCAAGGGCAGGGCGTCGCGGCGTGGCCCGGAGGACCGAGTCCGATGTTCGGCGGGGTGGTCTCATCGGCAATAAACTCGGGCAAGGGGAACTCCACCCCGCTGCCCAGCGTGGGCGAGTCCGACTTGGCGCGGCCGCACCGATCCAATTGCGGATCGGCATTCAGCGAGCCCTGCTCCCAGCTCGGCTCCCGCTGCCGAAGCTCATCCAGGGTCGGCTCCAGGGCCGATGACCACGTGAGCGGATTGCGCCAGTCGGCGTCATTTTCGTAATACAGGTTGTGATGCGAGCGAAAATCGGCCTCGGCGAACCGATCGAGCGTGGGGTGGCCGTCACGCCCGGCGACGAGGAAAATGCCGCTCGAGCAATTCGCGATCACGTTATTAACGATTTCGCTGTCCTGCGGCAGTCCCCTTACATCCCGCTGGTGGATGCCCCTGTCGCATCGCTCAATCACATTACCCACCACGCGGTTGCCGGTCGAGCCGCCACTGTAAAAATAGACCCCCACCGAGCCGTCGTGGAAGTGGTTGTTGAGTATGAGATAATGCCCGCGGTCGGTCTTACCTGCCCCGGGCCCGTTCCGCCGGCGGCCGGAAATGACCACGCCATGGCGAACATCGAAGACGTGGCACTCCTTGATGACCATTTGTCTCGCCGCCCCTTTGGTTCCCACGCCCAGCCCGCCGTTGAATATCGCGCACTGCTCGACCAAATTCGGCCCATCGTCGCCGCAGTTGATGCAGGAGACCAGATGCGAGTTCGAGCCGTGGTCGCCCCAGTAGTACGAGTCGTGAATCGTGCACCGGCGAAGCGCGGAATTCGAGCAGGAATAAAAATACGCCCCGTAGGCGTTGTCGACCGAGTTCGATACGTGAGCAATCTCGCAATCGTGAGCCTCGCAGTGATCGGCCGAGATGACCAGCCCCGTGGGCTGCCCGAAAAGGATATGCAACCCTTCCGCACGCAGCCACGGTCGATTGAGATGCAAAATACTGTGCTGCGAGGCCTCAACGCGGTGATCGGCCGGCGAGCCGCCGTCGCGGCACCACACGTAGACCGAGTCGTCAACGACCGTCCACTGCCCGGGACCGGTGAGCGAGGCCAACGGCGGATGCTCCCGCTGAGCCCGCTGGCGCGGATGCGTTAGCCGCACACCGTCTTCGTACAAACCCTTGATGGGGCGTGGCGGGGCGGGATGCTTCCAAATGCGGTCGTCGTGACGTTGCCAATCGCTCAGCCGCACCGAACCCAACAGGGCCACGTGCTCACCGTCGGCCGCCGCCAACGTAATGGGCCGGTCTGGCTCACCGCCACGGGGAAACTTCAGTGGCTCGCCCAATCGGTACTCCCCGCCCAATAAAACGATGCGGTCGCCGGGCTCCGCCTCATCTAAAGCTGCCGCAATATCGACGAACGGCCGCTCGGACGTTTCCCCGCGAGGCGAACCTGCCGCGGACGTCGTCTCCACGCTCTCGTCCGGTGCACAGTAGATCGTCTTCGCTGCCGCCCCGACCGTGAGAAGCAGATGAGCCAATATCGCAAGCAGTGTCAGCCGGAAAGCAAGCATCGTGGTGACCTTTCGAAAACGGGCAAAATGATGAAACGACATACGTTCCTCCACGGCGATGGAGGTCCAAAGACCAGTGTGCCGAACGATTCGGAGGCACGCTGGATTGCGGAGGTTATTTCCGAGTGACCCCTTAGATCACGATCCGGTGCTGGTCCGCGTTCCAGCAGGCGGTGCGTTTCCTCTTGTACGATTGGATCGCCATGGCCAGCGCGACCGTCACCTTGAAGCACTCCTGAATCGGGGCCTTGCACTGGCCGCGGCTCTTCACGTTCTCGAAGAAATCGTCCAGGTGCTCGGTCGTGGACCAGCGATAGTTGGTCGGTTCCTTGTGGATCGGTCGCGCCCGAAGGTCCTCGAACTCGTCGGCCTTGTCCGATGCAACGTACTGCTTGAACAGGGCGTTTTTCTGTTCGGCGTAGAGGCGCAGCCAGTTGGGCCCCAGCTCCATCGTACCGTGGGTTCCTCGATATTGAGCTTCCCGGTCGAAAAAGGCATTGTTGCTGGAGCCGACAAACGAGATCGTGAGATTCCGGGAAGGATAGTTGAACAGGGCGTTGCATGTGTCGGGGACCGTCCGGCCGTCATCGTACTGGAAGATTCCGCCGGTTGCCGAGCAGGTGTCCGGTATGTCCAGCCCCATCACCAAGTTCGCCGCGTCCAACGGGTGGCTCATCAAGATGCCAAAGATCCCGGTGCTGTATTCCTCGTAGCACTGCCAATGGAAGAATCGCCGCGGGTCGTAGGGACGCGGCGGCCGGTTCGCCTGGAATCGTTTCCAGTCGACGTGCTCGGGCCCCGACTTTTCGGGCAGCCCCGGTGTGCTGTAGGTGTCGTAGGCGCGCCAAGGGGCAGTGGGCCGATTTCGGGACGACCAGAGTTGAATCTGGGTTATATCCCCCAGTATTCCCGACTGGATGATGTCGCGGGCCTTGTAGAAGTGAGCCAGAGTGCGGCGTTGATACCCCACCTGCGTCACGCGTCCCGACTCGCGAGCCGCTTCGCGAACGCGGACCGCCTCGTCGAATGAATAGGTCATCGGCTTCTCCACATAGACGTCCTTGCCGGCATCCATCGCGTCAAGCGTCATTTGGGCGTGCCAGTGGTCGGGCGAGGCGATGACCACGGCGTCGATGTCCCCATCGTCCAGCAGCGCGTGATAGTCCCTGTGAATCGGCGTCTTGGGATCCTCCAACCGCGGCTTGATCCGCTCAATGTAGTGGTCGCTGATGTCCGAGATACCGCCCAGTCGGACGTGATCGCTCTGGTTAATTCCGTCGTGCAACGCGTAGCCGCGAATCCCAACGCCGATCAGGCCCACGTTAATTTCGCCGTTCGGCGCCACCGATTTCGCGATCCGCGGCACGGCCAATGAGCCGGCGCTTGCTCCGGCCGCGGCGGCTGCTTTGATGAAAGAACGTCTGCTCATCCGATCGGGTGTATCCATGGTCGGGTCCCTTCAGCCGTGGTGAGGAATACCAAGAAGCGCAGCCAGTGTCCCGCCTGCACCACGGTCATCCCCGCGACTAGGATGATGGTGAGGAGCGAGCTTCTTCGCTGCCTTCAAAAACGGCGAGTTCTTCGTTCAGTCTGGCAATCAGTTTGCGGATTCCTGCCTTCGTGAACCCCTTTTCGCCAATCGGATGGTCGCGTTGCAGTTGAGCAAGCCGTTCCTGCAAATCTCGAAGCTCCGACTGGGCCTTTTCATATTCGACCGCCGTTGTAATCACAGTTCTACCTCCACGACACCTTTTCGTCTCTCATCGGCCTCACGCGTTCGACTGAAGAATTCTACCCAATCGTCCCAGTCTCGGCGATCTTCTGCCGCGAAAATCTCTTCTGGCTGTCTCGTGACGAGCATCATTTCCAGCTCGACGGCTTCCACGTCACCACGGGACACTCGATCCAGGAAATCGTCGCCAAGCCAGACTACCGCGTCGACGTCATTGGGATCGGGTTTCGCGGTCACAAAACTACCATCGACGAACAGTCGTTTCGCGGCAACAGTCCGGACAATTCGATCCAACGTCGAAGTCGCAACGCGAGGCGACGCCGACGAGATGTTGCGGTCCCAAATCGGAACGTAATCTCAGCCTCGGTTGCAAGGTGCAACCCCTCAGGCAGGTATCCGTCCTCGCGAAAGTCGGGGATCATTATCGAACAGTGGTTCTTTTCTCTCGTCGACGAACGCCACGATTCAACCGGCGGCCAAAACGGCTTGCCATCAGGACCGACCCGATCCGCCGCTCGGTTGCAATCGTTTGTTATTTTGCGTACGTCAGCTATCCGCTAGTTCATATTTGGCGAGTGTCATGACGTGGCGAGTTCTGGACTTGTGCTTTCGTTTTCCAGACTCCTCCGTCGTCGTGTCTATTCCGCCAATGGCGACGGACCCGTCCTCGATGATCGTTATGTCTGTGTCAACCGTCGTTGTCTCAGGCAACGGTTGTCGTCTGCCATCTTCGCCTGGCACAGTCGTTCCTGTGTCAAGTGAATGAATATATCTAATGTGAACCTTGAAACCACCGTCGTCGGCTGGATAAAGTGTGCCAGCCAAGGTCAGCGTTTGCGGCCCGATGGTGACTCTTCCGTGGAACGTTGAGTTTGGATGTGCGACAACCTCGATGCTGCGTAGTACGGTTTCCTTTGGGGCCTTTTCGGATGCGGGCTTCTCGACGTATCCAATCGTGTCAAGGCGCAGGAGGTAATCGTCAGCGATTGTAGCCGAAGCACAGACACTATGAACGGCGAACGTGAGCAAAATGAAGCGGTTCATCGTGGCATCCGTTCCTTAAAGCAGAGTCGGTTCAGCAAAATAACGATTAATTCTGGTCGGCTCATTCAGAACGAAATTATTTTACTTCTCGGGTGAGTCGGAGGGAACCCTTTTTCGGCCTAACTGAGCCGCGAAATAAAAGAAGCCACCCGGAAGAACGGAAGGGAGTCGCCGGCAGGCAGCGGGAACCCGGGCCTTTCGGTGAAGGAGACTGACCAGACGAGGGGGAGGCTGTGAGCGAAAAAGGGGAGTAGTACAATTAATGCGGGAAGGTGGGAAGCATGGGTCAACGCGGATCATGGCCGGATACGAATACCACCGCGACGCCGAGCCCCTACAATCCAGTCAAGTTGCCGAGCGACCAAATGCAAACGCACAAATGTCCCCCTGTTGACCGACAGCGTGCCTGGCCGCTCGCAGTTTCACGCCCCAATAGGCGAAAACGATTGCAGCGTTTCCTGTCCCGCGCAACTTGCCAGGAAAAATGTACCACTCCCCTTTTTGTCTTTCAGGGCCCCAAAGGATCAAAGGGAACACGGGAAGGGGGGGCACCGGTAAACAATAAGCCGCGCAACAGAGGCAAGGGATCCCAGAAAACGGTTCCTGACACCTTTTCCGGTCGGGCTGTTGCAATCGGCTCGCGCTACCCCTATAAGGACACGGTGAATGTATACCAGGCTGCCGTGCAACGGTCCTCGCGGAATAAGGGTGTCGCGATGAATATGCGGACGATATTTGGGGCATTTGTCTTTCTACTGGCTGGCCTTTTTACGCCATTCGTCCATGCCGCGGACCGCGACGGCGACGGGATTTCCGATGAGCACGAACGGATTCTCGGCACCGATCCGACCGATGCGGACAAACTCCAGGTTGTCATCGACGACGGCCGCGAACCGGAGGCGGACCGTGCGAAGACCAGCTACGACGCCACCAAGGACGTGCTTCAAGTCGAGTTCGCCCACGTGGCCGAGGATCGCTACCTCTGGCGGTGGACGGTCGCCGAACCCGCTCGCCCGGAAGACACCGTGTTCCATCTCTACGTCGATGCCGATGCCGACGATTCCACCGGCCGCAAGGTTTCGCCGGGCGCGCCAAACCACGGCACGGATTATATGCTCACGATCGCCGGCGGTTCGCCCCGCATCACCGCGTACGACGATGCCGGCAACTCGAGTTCCGGCCCGCCGCTGACCTACGTCGTCGATGGCAATCAGGTTCTTCTCTCGACCGATATCGACCTCGCCCGGAACGAGGACGGCATTCACTTCGATCTCTACATGTTGTGTCACACGTCTTCGGAATCCGGGCAGAGTGCGAGGATGTCGGATTCGAGCCGCAAGATCGCCGTGCGCGGAATGCCGGTGAAGTCTGGCGACAAGATCCTTCGACCGCGCGACCACAAGTCGAACTTTCAAGTCCAAGCGACGTACGGAACGGAAACGCTCCAGCGCGTCCTGGCCGACGAACGGAACGTCGTTGTCCCGTACGACGCCCTGGAACTCGACGGATACGAGATCGATTCCCACACCGTCCGCAAGTGGCCTCACATCTCCGCGAAAACGCGAGGGGCGATCGCGAGTACGGACGCACCCGGAGCGGGCCGCTACCATGTGGGGTTCGTCATGTACGACGATCGGTCGGACGAACGAATCGTGATGTCCGTTGACGGCGAGCTGCGCGGCGTGGCGGTCGCGCGATTGGGAACCCGCCGCACGTGGCTCTACTGGTTGCAGGACGCAATTGACTTTGAAGGCGGAGAAACCATCCACTTCAAAGCGGGCGGGGGCAGCGGCGATCACGGCATCGCCTACGCGGTTTTCCTGGCGGATCCTCCGCGGCCGCGTTCCCTGCCGCTCGAAGTCAAACACATGGTCGCCAAGTCGGACGAGCCGGGCCGCGCGACGCTCTCCTGGACAACGTCCTGGCCGTGCCTCACGCGTCTGGAGTGGCGGCGGAAGGGGAAGGAATGGAACACCTTGGAGCACAGGCCGCCGTGCCTCGCTCACCGCGTCGTTCTCGAAGGTCTCGATCCCCAGAGCCATTATGAAGCGCGAGCGATCGGCGAAGGGCCGGACAGCCAACCCTTTGCTGGAGATCCCCTGGCGTTCCGACCGGATTTCTCGGCACCCACGCTGGATCTGCCCGGCGGAGAAATCGAACTGACGGTCCGCAACCCTCATTCCTTCGCCGCCGAGAACTGGCCGATTACCGGCGGGGTTCCGTTTCCTCGAGGCCATCTGGCCGACGGCCGACACGTGCGGCTGGTTGCCGGGGGACTCGAAGTCCCCGTGCAAGTTCGCACGACTGCCCGCTGGCTCGACGGAAGCATCAAATGGCTCCTGCTGAGCTTTACGGCCGACCTGCCGCCGGAGTCGACCGCCGAGTATCGACTGGAGTACGGCCGTTCCGTTCGCCGCACGCCCGTTCCATGCCCGTTGAAAGTGGTCGAATCGAAGGGGAGTGTCGGGATCGACACCGGCAAAATGGAGTTCACGGTTGATTCCAGCGGCAACGTCAATCAATCCGGCGTCTATCAGACGACCGCGGAAGACACGGACGGCAATTCCTATCAGACATCCGGAGCCACGGCTGAGATCACCGTCGAGGAAGACGGCCCGATTCGGGCCGTGATCAAAACGGTGACCCCATTACTCGACGAAGAGGGCAGTCAGCTTTTCCTCATCGAAAAGCGAATCGAAGCCCATCGCGGGACAGCGTTCCTTCGCGTTCATCACACACTGCTCGTCGACGGGCCGGAACGGTTCACCCGGATCCGCGAACTGAGCTATCGCGTTCCGGCCGGAAAACGGACCGCCCCCTGGCGCGCGGCAACGGCCGGGGGAACGGAGTTGAGCCTCGCCCCCCGCCAGCGTGTTTTGCAGCAGACCGATCGGCGATTGTTGCTTCCGTCGCGTGGGGATGAAAAGGTGCAACGGGCGCGACTGATCGGATCGCTCATCCCAACCGATGACGGTTCCCGCGCCGTCGCCGTCCGCGATGCTTGGCAGAACTATCCCAAAGGCTTCTCGTTCGACGACCGGGGGCTCCATGTCGAACTTTGTCCACCCTTCGAAAAAGGCTATTACGACCAGTTCCCCTTCGAAAAGGAAGGTCACCAACTCTACTACTATTTGCTCGACGGTTGCTACAAGCTCAAGCGGGGCGTCGCGAAGACCCACGAACTGCTCCTCTGCTTCGAGTCGGGAGCGAACCACGCGCCGACCTGCCGCCTGTTTCAGGAACCGCTGCTGCTGACCGTTCCTCCCAAGTGGATTTGTGGCAGCAAGGTCTTCTACGACGTGGCCACCCGCGACGCGGACGCCTTTCCGCTCTACGAGCAGGCGATCGACAAGAACCTCGACCGATATGTCGAGCGCCGAGAACGGCAACACGACTTCGGCCTGCTCAACTATGGTGACTGGTACGGCGAACGCGGCACGAACTGGGGCAATGTGGAGTACGACACGCAGTACGCGTTCTTTCTGGAATATATTCGTTCGGGCGATCCGCGAGCGTTCTTCCTCGGCTGCCAGACGGAACTCCACAACCGCGATATCGATACCGTCCACTGGAGCGAGGACCCGAACGAGATCGGCGGCGTCTACGTCCACCAGATGTGCCACGTGGGCGACTACTACGATAGATCGGTGCCCGGTTCGCTCGGTTTTCCGAGCGGCGGGTTCACCGTCAGCCACGCCTGGACCGAAGGACACTTCGCCCACTACTTCCTCACCGGCGATCGCCGTTCGCTGGGGACCGGCAAGGCCGTCGCCGACTTCTTCATCCGCAAGGAACTCGGCCGGCCTTACGACTTCTCCAGCACGCGAACCCCCGGATGGCACCTGATCATGCTCTGTGCGGCCTACCACTCGACGGGCGATCCCTACTACCTGAACGCCGCCCGGGTCGTCACCGAGCGGGTTCTCGAAGTGCAGGACAAACTGCCGCGCCCGCTTCCTGAACACCAACTGGGCGACCGCAAGCCCTACCAGGAGGGCGGCTGGGTCCGGGCGATGGTGCCCGGGCATTGCAAGTGCGAACCCAGGCACCAAGGCAACGCGGGCTTCATGATCGCCGTGCTTCTGTCCGGCCTGAAGTACTATCACGACATCACGGGCGACGAGCGCGTCAAGCAGTCGATCATCCGCGGCGCCCATTACTTGCTCGACGAGACCTACAGCGACGAGGTTCACGGCTTCCGCTACACGTCGTGTCCGGCGCACAGCCACCGCCCCGGCACCACGCCGTTGATGGTGGAAGGTATTGCTCGGGCTTACCTCTGGACGAAAGACAAGCGGTTCCGTCGCGTGCTCACCGAGGCCTTGCCGCGGGGCGCCGGCGGCAGCGCCTACGGCAAGGGCTTTTCGATGTACTACCGGATGAGCCCGCGCGTACTGGCCGATCTGAAGGCCGCGGGCATTGAGGTGAAGTAGCTTGACGGCCGCAGGGGGCAGGACTCTTTGGGCGTGTCACGGCCCCGCTGGACGAACGCATCGGGGTCGACCAGCAGCTCCGCCTCCCCGACCGCGCACGAGTTCATGGCGAAACAGATCACATCATCGCCCACGCGCACCGTATAGTCGTCGATCCGGTCGATGGCCGGGATCTCGCCCCCCGGTGGCTGCGGATAGACCACGGCGAGGAAGTTCCAGTCCTCCGCCAGCATCTGCCAAGCCTGGCTGTTGTCGCGAGGCCACCAGCGGCGTTCTGGCGTCGGCGCGGAATCGCAGCTCGGTCCGTATGTCACCGGCCAGCAAATCTGCTGCATATCGGGACTAACTGCAGCCATCACTTACCCGCCGAATTTCGGCCGGAACTCCTTTCCGCCCGGCAGCTCCTACTCTGCCCATAATCCCCCTCAAGTAGCCCCTGGAACGACAAGTCCTCGTCAAGGTCGGGCCAATGAAGACCAAAAGGGGAAACCTCAATGTTGTTCAGTTGCTGAGGCGTACCTTGGGAAAGGCGGGGGTTGCCGGCGACGGGAAAACGAATCTCCACTTGGCTTTCCATCGTCACCAGGATCTTTCCATCCTGGTAGATAGCAGATTTGACTTTGTCAACCAAGGTGTTCATGCCACTTCTCCAAGATCAGTTGTCGGTTCTCCTCAGCAAGCCTCTGCGCTCTTGATAGCTCGCTCACCTTCATATTCTGGGACTCTCGCAGTTCGACTGACTCCTCCACATTGAACACGGCCTCGCCACCTCCGCACCGCACGTGAACGTGAATCGGACGATGCTCGTTGCTGTAGAAGAAAAACGTGAAACCGTCTTTCTCGAATACCTTGGGCATCGGAATTCCTCATCTTCGATGCACTCTACGGGATTGCCGAACGTTTGAGGTAACCGGGCGGCGATGGGGGACCGCACCGTTTTGAAACCGCACACCAATCGCTGCTCGGTGTGCATCGCATGGTTCTGCGACATCGTGGCTTTCCGGGCGCAGCTCGGACCTGACAATCGACCTTCCCCGGAGCGTTTGCGTCACGCGGCAAATTCGACACGTAATCGTTTCCCCAAAGCTTGGGCAGCGCGTTCCAGAGTTTGCAGCGTCACAGAATCGTTTTCCGGGTCAAGTAAACGATCGAGCGAAGAACGACTCGTGTTCATCCGCCGCGCCATTTCTGCTTTCGAGATGTTCTGTTGTTCGATCATCCGCGCGATTTGAAAGGCAACGACGCGTTTAATCGCGACAGATTCGACATCCGCCAGCATTCCTTCTTGAGCTAAGAAATCATCGAAATCACTACCCAAGTGTGGATTCCTCTTCTTTGATTTCATTGCTCGTGTTCCTTGAAGTGAGTCAACCGTCTCTTGGCCAAGTTCAATTCAGCCTTTGGTGTCTTCCGCGATTTCTTGATAAATTCATACAGCAAAACCATGTTGTCGTCTTGGACGGTGAAGATCACTCGCGCGATGCGATTCGGCAGTTGAGAACGGATCTGCCAGAGGTCCGTTCCCATTTTCCGAACCAGCGGCATCCCAAGCGGCCACCCAAACTGAAGGCTCTTGATATCTTCCCCGATAGTCTTGCGGTCTTCTTTATCCAGTGACATGAGCCACTCACGCACAGGTTCCCTGTGGGAATGTGTCATGAAGAAAACGACCTGCAGGCGAATACCACCGTTCATTGATTAAGCGTACCATTATTGGTGCGCCTGTCAAGGACGCTGATTTTGGCTTGTGGCACAGCATCGACGGATCAGAGGAGGGATTCTGTTGCCGAACGGTGGCAATCACCCGGTGGCGACGAGAGATTGTCCATTGTCAGAACACCCGACTTCGCGACTCGGATGCATTGCTTGGTTCGCCATCTTTTGGGCCCGATGGGCGATGTCGAGTTCCTCGATGAAAGTATACAAGGAATACAGCGTTGACGAGCGCAAACAGTAAGTACTCATTGCCAAATCGCAGTCCCCAGAGAACCAAGAATGCGACGGCATGAAACGCGAATATTAGCGAAATAACCCACGAGGCACGTCGCGTCCGCATTCTCCGTTCTGGACGGTCTTGAAATGGTCGGCGAAACTCGTCCCACCCGAATTGACGATCATCAGGAATTGCACCACGCAAAAACGAAATGAGTTCATCACGTTGGTCTTGAACAAAGTTACCAAGTTCGATTTTTAGAGTGCCATCAGCCCCTAAGAGCCGTACGCTGCCGCCGGACGGAAATCGTCGCCATTTGAGTTCGCTTACCGCGGACAGCATCACGGCGCGATCGGATACTACACCACATTGACGCAGTGAATCATCTGTGATGAAGAGACGGTATCGCCGGTGCAACAATAGCAGCCAAACGCCTAGAAGTACAAAACAGGCCCAGAATAGACCAAAGCACGTCGCGGCGAGGAGCGGTCTCGGAAAGGAGTTGTCGACGTTGAAGTATGCAACGAACACAGACGTGAGGCCAATCACCGCAAACATCGCCGTACACGCTACGCCAACGTTGCGAAAGAATGGTCTCAAGCGATAGCAAGCGGTTGAACTCGTGAGTGCACCTCCGATTGGCGAACGATTAATTCTGGTCGGCTCATTCAGAACAAAATTATTTTACTTTACGGGGGAGTCGGAGGGAATCCTTTTTCGGCCTGACTGAGCCGCGAAACAAAAGAAACCGCCTGGAAGGAGGGAAGGAAGTCGCCGGCAGGCGGGGGGAGCCCGGGCCTTTCCGTGAAGGAGCTTGACCAGACGAGGGGAGGCGGTAAAAGAAATGTACACCATCGATGGCATTCCACGTGGAGGGTGCTGATGTCTGCCGAGTTGTTTCGCGCGCGCCTCAGCCGGGCGCAGGTCCGTCCGTCCGAACGACCGCACATGGATGCCCAAATGGCTTGACGGAGCCGTCGGCCCTTGGGGGCCGGAACCGCTCGGCCTGTCTCCTTCGCCGTGTCGATCCACAGCTCGATTGCTTCCCCGCCGCTCGAGAGAGCAGCTTTGGGAGAATCCCCATGCGCCGCGCATCCGGGCGGCTCCGGAACCTCGGCAACGAATGTCTTGTCCTCGTCGCTCCAGTAGATGATGATCTCGTACTTGTGCACCATTCCTGGCCTCCCAGGCCGTGTGTTGCCATGACGGCGTGAAACTGCCTCACCTGGTACGGCTTCGCCTTGCTTCCGGACCGCCGCACGTTGATCAACGTTGGCGGGCCTGGATAGGTGACCATGCCGCGTGCAATCTTCGCCGACCGGGTCAATTGGTGTGGCGTCCGCTCGCCGTTGGCAAGAATGTGGCACACAGTGATGCCGTTCGCTAGCAGGTAGTCACTGATAAGTCGGCGGTGGCGGCGTCGGTAATCGGCTTCCGCGCACATGATGGCTGTACGGCACTCATTTACGATCACCAATAACTTTCTTACTTCCTCCTGGAACGGCTCTTCCGCCGCGTAGTCGGCATAGTTGCGGAACCTTTCGTTTTCAAGACCCCGGTTCAAAGACGGCGACGCGTCCTGGGCCTGCTTCCGGTTGCCGCCTAGAGCTTCCAGCCAATGGTAGGCGATGCCTTCGTTCTCCAACGAGGCCGATAAATGGCTGCGATTGAAATGCGGGTAGGGCCGCGAGCGAGGATATCGTCGCACGTCGACCAGAGCGTGGATTTCGTATTTCCGAAGCAACCACAAAAAATGGCCCCACGCGTGATTGCCGTGGCCAATGGTACACAGTGAGGTCTGTTGGGTCATTCTTTCCCCGGCGGCAGAACCAAGCGTCGGAAAATCAATAACTGTCGCATGATCGGGGCTGCTGGGCGTCGGCCCAATGCCCTCGGCTTGTCGGAGGGGTTATTACGTTCCTCGCTAACGCGGTCGCGCGCGCCATCGCCCCGTTTCGGTCCGGACGCCCAAGCCGCCACGGACCGAAACGGGAAAACAATGAGGGGGCTACCCATTAGCGAAAAACGTGAAACTCCCCGGGACCAGCCCGGGGCATCTCATGCAGCGCGGGTAACCGCCGTGATGGAGCGAGCAACCTGAGTCTCCGTTGGCCCGAGCTGGGAACATCACTCCCACTCCTTGAATCAGACAGTTATTTCTTTACAGGTGCCAAGCTATTCCGCCGCTCGAATCTGGACGTACAGTTTTGGCGGTGCGTCGGGATAGTACAGATTCAACGCTGGACAGAGCCAGCCTTCCATTTCCCGCGTCTCCCCATCAACTTCAAACCAGCCCTTGTACACGTTGCCGTCGCCTTCTTCTCTCACCCATTCCAGTTCGAAGTCCGCATGCGGGAATGGACTTGTTGAAAAAAACAACACAAACCCCTGCTCGGCTTGCTGGATCCCTTTCAACTGAACGGCGGTGTCAATCATGGTGTCGGCCCCCGCAACGAACGGCTCCTTTTCCAAGCCGACTCGTTCGTCGTCGAAGACCCACATCCCGTTCCATTTGTATGGTTTGATTACGAAGATCGAATTCTTCATGCCAACCTCAATCCCAGAGAACACCCTCGGAAAACATGCACATTGTCTACCATCCAAGACGTCTTGCGGCCAGAATGCCGCTTCTCACTTCTTCCGCGATTTTTTCGCCCAGACCTTCTGCTTCTGCATTTTCTTTCGCAGATGAGCAAACTTCGTGGCCGGTTTCCGTGGCGGTTGACGTTGATTTTTGGCCATGGTCACACTCCTTGATTATCAGCGTTCATCAGCGTCCATGAGCGGTATTTACACCGTAATTGCAAATTTCTCTGAAAGTTTTGTGATTTCGATAGGAAAATAAAGGGATTTTCATTAGTTCAAAGCATGTTGCTAGATCCCACGGAATGTGAGATGTAACAACAATGCCAATCATCGCCTGTTGGTACTCCTCGGATCAGTCCGCACTGCTCCGTAACCGTTGAATGTTTTGGCCACGTTGGGGTTTTCCTTCGTCATTCATGATTCCTTGCTCGATATTCAATATTCAATTCCCTTTCCAGCCGCCGTTGGCGTCCCCCGTGCGCCCATTGCCCATGCGCTGTTGCGTCCCTAAAAGGAGGATTGCATTGTACAGCCCGTAACAAAACCGAGTTCTTGCTTCCAAAGCCCCTTGGATGACGGGAAATCGGCATGGTTTTGTTATGGTTCTTAGGCTGCCAAGCCCTCAACGTTCACGGACATTGTTGTAACCACGGAAGGCACGGAGAGAATATCGAATATCGAGCAAGGAATTTCGAATGATGAAGTTAGGCGGAACACTGATCAACAGGGTGAACCATGATGTCTCTCAAGCCTGTGTCCTCCGTGGTTGAAGCAGATCCCGCCGTTGCATACCACACGGGCGGAAGAGCCCGTTCAACGTTGCCCCTCGAAGAGCGTTTTGCGCTACGAAATACGACACTTGAGTAAATCTCATTCTCCGATTTATGCAACATTGAGGTTTACTTGGATGTCCACAAGGGACCAAAAGGACCTAAGGGACGAAAGAGACCAGAGGCACCGTTCACTTGAGCCGTACCGTCAACACATCGGATTTTCGTAACCGTTCACGAGCAAGAGACTGATATCCCGGCATGTTCGCACTTCCGTCGCACATTTTCAAGGAAGGCTTTTGAAGGTGCAAATGCCACGGGCTTGTCCCGTGGTCCGTTACGTTCCACGCTACCGACGAGGCGCAGTGGTGTGTCCGGTCGGTGTGTATCGGCGAGCGTGAACCACCACGGGACAAGCCGCGTAACATCACACTTTTTGGAACGCTGGGGTGAACTCTAAACTGCGATTATACAATCAACACTGTTCGTTGACAGCTCCGCCGCGCGCTGGGATGTCAGGGATCTTTCCAGCGGATTACCGATGGTCCGCTTCTACCAACGCGCAGCCGCTCGATCAGCACGTCCCCGCCATCAGCAATTCACACAGCGTTGCAGAGGTTAGGGGTCGCCCACAATTAAGTTACCGCAAGCATTCATTCGACGTCCGATGTTTTTTGCTCACCTGCGATGGGAATTCGGTGAGTTATTGGCGGACGATCCCTTAACCATAAACACGTACGAAAAAACACGTTATGAGAATCTCCTGCAACCGCCCGCTGTGCCCTCCAAACTGCACCATCCGGTCACAGCTTGGCCTATGTGTCGTTGCCGAGGAGAAGAATATGACTAGAATTGTCGGTATTACAATGCGCGCATGCACTATGTTTTAGTGATATTTCAGCCACGGGAGCCAACTCGTGAGGTGATGCCGTGCGATTGACACAACGCCAAGCCCTCAATCACGTAAAAACGTTTCTACAAGAAGTCACCACTTCTTCACGGATCCTCCGTAGCCCAACTCGCTTTACGTTTCTTGTGTGACGAATTTGCTGATCCAAATGGGGACGGCGCGCTCGCCGTTTTATTATACCGGTCGCGAATGACTTTCTCCGCCGCGAGTCCGACCAACGGGAGGACGGCTTGCGTCGGGCACCGTTCCACCCGGAAAAATCCAACCGCCTGAAATATATCTGGCCCGTTCTTATCTCGATACCGGCATTGAAGCGTTGCACTTTGGCCAAGCCGAGTTGATGAACCACCGGGATCCGAATTCAGAGCATTGGGATGGAATTCTGAAACGCGTCCGCGAATATGCGGGAGAAATTGCGCGGCGTCACTGGGTGCTGTGCGACGCTCACGTTCCCAGCGGCGGTCTGCTTCGCGGCGATCGGCTGCTTTTCGACTTTCATTCGTTCCCGCTCCGAATCAAGGAAGTTCCGGAGCGACCGCAGGAAGGGATCCTGGAGGTTGGCTTTACCGACGCCATCTACGGCCGGAGCCGCGGGGGAGTAACACCCAGTGGTTGGCGCTGTCAGCACCTCCCTTACCTGGTCGAAATCGACAATTGGGGTGTTAGCAATCAGCCGGGCCAGCCGGGCGTCGGCGGCTGCTGGATGTGGGGCTACGACGAGATGAGCTGGTTTGCCCATCAACCCGAGGCCTATCGCAATCAGTGGCTTCGTTACGCCTGGGATTGGGTTCGCGAGCACGACCCGGCCGGCTATCTGCAAATGCCGGGCAGCCGCATCCTTCATGCGCCGGTCGATGGAAAACATTGGTACTTCGCCAACACACCCAGTGACGCTGTGCCAAACGGCTTCGGCCAAGAGAAAACAATTCGAGAAATCTGGGCGGGGGACTAGTGGCACTGATACCTTAGGGGATGGCCGCAAGGCCTGCGCGCGGCGTCGACTGTTTTGTACGAATTGCTCGTTGCCGATTTGCGATTGAGCAAGATGAAACGGTCCGTGCACGCGGCGCTGCACGTCGCTTCTAACGCCCAATTCGCACCGGCACGCAGAGCTCCCGGAGTAGCCCTCGGAACGGCGAGGTTCAGTGGCACGCACAACACCGCGTCCTCATCTAATTGCGGTCGTTTCATGCCCGTTCCAGCCTTCCCTACGTTGGAATGTCGGCGATTCCGTTAGGCACTGGGCAGGATGTTGAAGCGTCTTCTAAACTCCGAAACTGCCGGCAAATCTCGTGCTGGCCCCACAACGGCCGAAAACGAGCGGAAGGGGCGGATTGATTGCCAGGTCGCGGCCGGCACCGAGAATCAGCGTGTCTGCTCCGATGCTCCTGTTCGGCGCCGATGATATTCCCGGCGACCAAAGCTTCCTTCAATTCATGGCGTGGCTAGTTCCTGTAATGGATCATGTTCATTCTCCCGTGCGCGGTTGGCGCCGACGTGCTTCATCGCCGGCACGGACTAGCCTCCCTCGTATTCCTTCAGCCAATCGCTCTTCTTGAGAAAGCCTTCGTTTTCAGTTTTCCAACCACCTTCTCGCACGAGCCTGCAGCAGATGCGGATGGCGTCCTTTCTCGGCATGCGAACAGCGACGGCGAATCCGACAATGTGATCGAACTCTTTTTTGTCGATCACACCGTCGTCCTTGGTCGCCTCTTCGAGCATGACACGAAGGTAATACGTAATCTCCGTCTCTCGCGTCCATTCGTGCTGTTTGCAACGATGGTTCAACATCGCCTCGGCTTGCCCGCGCCAGATCTCCAACGATTTTGCTTGCGCGAAGATATCCGCCTCTTCGTCCTTGTCGATATACTTGTCTGGGCCGCCGGCGCCATCGATGATCATGTAGAGTTTCTGTTCAGCATCGCGTTCTTCTTTAGTCTTCACAGCCATATTCTTATCTCCAATAGATCACTATGATGCGACTGATTGCCATGAAATCGAGCACCGAATCGATTGAATAGCACTTAACGTAGGTATTGATCACGGAGGGGTTTGAACCAATCCGTCCGAAAAACGCCCTTCTTGATGGACAACTTGTTGTCTTCCACGTATTTCACGCTCACCTCCATGGCCCGTTTGCGGGGCATGTTCATGGCGACTGCGTAGTTGACACAGTGCTCGAATTCCCGGCGGTCAATGACACCATCGTCCCTCGTCGCCTCGTCGAGTTGGTCGTGAAGGTCGGGGACCACATCCTTTTCCCGTATCCAGCCGTTATCGCGGCAGATTTGGTTGAGGACTGCTTCTACGGTGGCCCGATCCACGCCGAGACCATCGCCTCTCGCGAAGATGTGCCGCTCCTCTTCTTCGTCGATGTAGGCGTCCGGTGCGCCGGCCCCTTCGATCTCCTTGCGAAGCGTTTCGATGTTTCCCGGATCCGCCATAATGCTCCTTTCAAAACCGGAGAGTGCCGTGGAAGATGGTATGCAACGCCCGTAGATCAACGAAGTCTAAACTCTTTGCAGAGATTCGTGAACCATTTCTTGAGAAAGCTTTCCTTGGCCTTCCAATTGTTGTCCAGGATCAGTGTGACGCAATGCTCCGTAGCATCCTTCCAAGGCATGCATCTTCTGACGGCGAAGTTGACGATACGATCGAATTTCTGTTGGTCAATCGCGCCGTCATCCTTGGTGGCCTCGTGCAACATGGCCGTCAATTTCTCGCTCAGACGGTATTGCCGTGTCCAGCCTCCCTGGGCGCACTGTCGGTTGAGCACGCTCTCGGTCTGCGTCACGGAGAGCCCCAGGCTTGCTCCTTTGCGGAAGATACAATCCTCTTCATTTTTGTCGATGAACTTGTCGGGGCCACCGCAACTGTTGATGAACTGTTTCAGGGTCTGCACCGCCTCCGAGATGGGTTTTTCTCCAGGCCCCGCCGGTGATTTTTCGGAACCGGTTTGTTTGGAACCCGGCGGGGTCGCACCGGGGACCTTTCTGAGCACCATTATCGAGTCACAGCAGGTCCGCTCGATCCCCTCCCACGCCAGTATCAAGTTGGCGTATTCGGTGTCACCTTCAGGCGCGATTGACAGGGCACAGTCTCCGCTCTCGCCTCCCACGAGCGTCAGGCGTGAAGCCTCCGGCTGAAGCCACGTTTCGTCCGATGAGATGGCCAGGTCGATCAGTCCTTTCTCTCCGTTGCGGATCTCCAAGACAATCCGCGAGGGCTTCCCGGATGAGGTGTCCACCGTCAGGGGCCGCGGATTCTCCAGCAGGTTCCGCCGGCTCTGCTTATCCACGATGCCGTCCAGCTCCGGATCCTGTTCGACTAGAAAGTCATCCGTCATCGCTCGCTCCCTGGATGTCAGATCGGCCATGGTCACAAGCCGTACTGCTTCCGTTTCTTGTCAAACCACTTAGAAAACATCCCCTGCTTGATGAACCTCGCCCAGCCTTTATCCAAGATCAGGGTAATGCAATGCTCGTCGGCGTCCCGACGCGGCATTAAGCGTTTTACAGCAAAGTTGACAATGTGTTCGTACTCCTGCTGGTCGATGAGGCCATCGTCTTGCATGGCCTCGTTCAGGGCCGCGGTCAGTTTCTCGGTCAAGCGGGACTGCCTCGTCCAGCCACCTTCGGTGCATCGGCGATTGAGGACGCTTTCAATTTCAGTCAACGACAGTTCCAGGCCGCCGCCCTTACGAAAGATCTGATATTCCTCCTCAATGTCGATGAATTTATCAGGGCCACCGCAGCCATCGATGAACCGTACGAGTGTCTTGATGGCTTCGGCCCTTTTCTTCTTGTCCTCCGCGGGCGTACTCGCCGTCTCCGTCTGTTTGTCGCCGGTCCCAGAGGCATCCGGTGCGACGACCTTGCGCATCACCATCACTGACTCGCTCAGCGTCTTCTCGGCGCCCTCCCATGAAAGCAGCAGATTGGCGTATTCGGTATCGCCTTCGGGCTTCGCCAGCACGATACAATCGCCACTTTCATCGCCAACGAGCGTGAGGCGGTTGGTTTCGGGTTGCAGCCACGGCTGATCGGAACTGATGGCCAATTCGATCAGTCCTTCCGGCCCATTATCGACCCTCACGCCAAACCGCACCCCCTTCCCCGCACTGACATCGACGAGCAGCGGATTTGGGTCAGTCAAGAGGTTACGTTTGCTTTGTTTATCAACCACGCCCGCTAGCTGTGGATCCTTTTCTTCCATTACTATCTACTCCTGGTTATAGGTCGGCCATCGCATATCTCGCGAGATGCTCAGGTGGAGCGGCACATCTTGACGATAAAGTGTCGCTCCTCTTCCTGTTCGTTCCATCTGAACACCACGTCGGCGAACTCGTCCGATTCGGGCTCCAAATTGACAATGACACCGCAAGCTCGCCCGGGCGAGATATCGAGGCGCTCGGGGCTGGCCGAGATCCCACGGCCGACACAAGACACAACGACTTCCAATCGCTCGGCCCCTTTGTTCAACAGTTGAAACGGTCGCTGCTGGCGACGGCCGTCTCGCGGGGCTTTGCACAACACTGAAGGCGACTTCAATGGCAATTCGCTTCCCGATTTGACATCAAAAATCGAACCGAGTCGCCCACCTAGCGTTGTCTGCTTCGTCGCTTCACCCCCTCGCGCGCCTTTCCGCTCCTCCTCCCGCTTCTCGCGCTCCTGTTCTTGTTTTCTCGTCGCCTCTTCCTCTCTCGCCTTCCTTTCCTGCTCTTTTCGCTTCTTCTTCTCGGCCTCTTCTCCGTTGCTGCCGCCCTGCCCCTCCTTTCCTTCATCTCTGGGAGAGAAATACTTCTCCACAAGCCCCCGGCGGAACTTGTCTACATCGGGGTATCGTCTCGACGGACGCGGATGGACGGCAGCGGAAAGAACTGGACAATCAACGGCACATCCCTGCCGAACCTGGGCTTCCAGGCTTTCGCGATCCTTGGCGTCGAACGCCTTGTTCCCACGATTCAGGAGGGCAACGATGATCAAACCAATCGCGTAGATATCGGCGCTGGAAGTACACTCGGCCCCTTGCCACTGCTCGGGCGATAGATAGCGCAACGCTTCCAGCGGATATGCGGGGCCCACTTTGCCGGAGAGTCGCGCGCAACCGATCCCAAAATCCGTCAGCTTGATGCGACCGTCCGGCTGGACGATCACGTTTCCCGGATGGATACCACCGTGTACTACACCACGCGTCGCCAGGGCCCGCACCCCTTCACACAGGCCCAACACCACTTGCCGAACCGTCTCTGGATCCCCCATCGTCCCATCTCTCAGGGCCTCGGACAAAGGCCGGCCTTCGACATATTCTCGCAGGAGGAATATGCCCTCCCCCGAACTCTTCTGGCTGAAGACGACCGCGACGTGCTTCCGCATGCGAATCTTTGCAGAGAGCTCGCTGACGGCCAGGAACCTGTCACGAACCGCTTGATCCGCACTTAGCTGATCCAACAAGCGTTTGGCGACCGCTTGTTTTCCCCGGTCGTCGCGCGCCAAGTACGAGACGGTCGACGTGCCGCTTCCAAGCCCCTCGTCCTCGTCGAAAAGGTAACTACCAATCTTCACGACAATCACCCCTACCAAGTGTCATTTGACGTTGTGTCTGGTTAGAATTCCATCTGCCGTTGCTCGTAAACGCCGGGCGCCTCAACCTTCACATACAGGATCTGCTGGTCGTTGACGGTAAACGTAATCTTGACATCTGCCTGGCCGTTGGCATCGAGCTTGACTCCGCTGATGGGGATCTTTTTCAGTTGAATGACCCCTTTGTCCGTCACCTTCTTGCCTTTCCCCTGGTAGGGCGTAACAGTGAACTCCTCTTTTCGTGTCGTGAATATCTTGGTCGCCTCGACAGGCGCGGGTCGATTGGCGGGAATAAGCACGGCGAACTTCTTGTTTGCCGCCTCCACCCCCAGGGCGTGCGACGTAGCCTCTTCAATGATGATCTCCTTCTTCGTCTCGACACGTCCATCGTCCATTGCCGCCAAGAAGGCCGCGCCGCGACACACTGCCAAGGCCGGATCGGCGTTTGCCCAGGGTTCAGCCCCCGTCTCGTCCTGGACGATTTCCCGCATGATCGGGATCTTGCTGGAACCGCCGATCATAATGGTGCGGTTCAGCTCACCTGCCCTCAAATTGGCAGCAGCGAGCGTGTTGGATACAATCCCCCGGACGCGAGAGCAATATGCATCAATGATTTCGTTGAACTGGTCGCGAGTGACTTCCATGTCCAGGTGCTGACCGGGCAAGATGTTGGGCACCGCCAGAAAGACCTCGTCAAGCGACGACAATTGGATCTTCGCCTCGATGATGGCGTCAACGAGCTTGGCCAGGGAGCGTTCCCGCGTCGTTTGATCGACCGAGTCGAGATCAATATTGGCCTTCTTGAGAGCCCACTCTCGGAAGGCATCATCGAAGTTGGTGCCGCCGAGCATATCGTCGCCGCCGACGCTCAGCACGCGGAACGTCAACGAATTGAGTTCGTTAATCACCTGCAGCACGGTCACATCGAACGTCCCGCCTCCGAGATCGAAGACGAGAATCTTCTCCTCTCGCTCTTCGTCGAGGGTTCTGTAAGTGGAGAAGCCGTAGTCGAGTGCGGCGGCCACCGGCTCTGAAAGCAACCGAATCACGGGCAATTCCGCCCCTTCCGCCGCCTCTTGTGTTCTCGCGATTTGAGGATACTTGAAGTATTGCGGATGTGTGACCACCGCCCCGGCAAGTTCGAACCCGGAAGAACTGGGATACTTCTTGGCAACGTCTTCTACTAAGCGGGTGAGAACCATCGCCGATACATCAACCGGGTTGTATTGCTTCCCACGCAGTTCAACCCCGTAGGCATCTTCTCCCATATGTCGCTTGATGTGCTGTACCGCGTTGGGTGGATCGATAATCAGTCGCTGGCGCGCGTATTTCCCCACCAGAGGCCTGCCGCTCTCTTGCATGTAGACAATCGACGGAAGTGTCTCACTGCCGTCCGCCAGTTTATACGCTTCAGGGCGATCGCCGGTCCAGCGGGCAACACACGAGAAGGTCGTTCCCAGGTCGATTCCCACCACGGGATTCAGTTCGTTGTCGGGCATGTCAAATACTCAAACTGAGAATTTTACTTGACGACTAGTTGGTAAAGCCCGGTCCCAAAGGCGCTTTTGCGCCATGGCCGCGCCCGGCAACGGCTGGAATTCAATCGATCTAACAACCACCGGATATCCGGGCTTCCTCAACCTTTGGGGGTGCTCAAAGAGCCTTAAACGTTTGCAGTTTGAGCTGTTAAGTATTCTTCACTACATCCACGAGAATCGGGCGAATGGTTTCACCCTTCAGCGAGAACCCGCGGCGCATGACTGCGGCGACGTCTTCATCGTTCATCTCGGGATTGGCCACAGTGCCCTGGGGCTCCATCGTTTCGGGATCAAACGGAGTGCCAGGCTCAACCGTATGAGCTTCGATGCCGGTGTTCCTAAAAAACCGATCCACGCAAGCAGCGAGTCGGTGGTAAGCCTGCAACCAAGACTCGATTAACGCGCTGTAATTCTGTTCTCCTTCTTCAAACCGTGAAAGTCCAGCCCTCAGTTCAGGCTCGTTCTGGAGCCCCGCGTCGATTCCATCGATCGCCGAAAGAAGCCCCGAGACCGTGTTGGCGGCCGTCTTGCGGCATTTCTCAGCCGATTTCTTCGCATTTTGGCTCGCGTGATAGTTGGCGTCGCGCGCCTGGTGAAAGGCTTGTGACAATTGCATGACGAATTCGCCCATGTCTTCCGGCTCGACCGATGGCACGTCCGGCTGCCATTGGCCAGGCAGAGCACGGGACAGTTCCCCGGAAAGGTCTTTCTTGCGCCACTGCGTTCGATCGAACATCCGATGGATGATTTCAATTCCCTTCTTGAAGTTCAACAATGTCGACTGCAAGTCCTCCGGGGCACTCTGAAAGTCTTCATGTTCTTGGTCAAGGCGGGCCAACTCCTCCGCCGTCTCCCCGACGAGAACTTTGAGTTCACGAAACAGCGTGTCATACGTTTCGATGTGTCGCTCTCCTTCGGCGACAGCCGCGTCCAAATCAGCTTGTTCGGAGTTAACCGCACTATCATGGACGTCTGAAACACAGGCGGCCAGTTTGGCCGCCTCACTCGATTCCAATGCCTCAGCTTCAGCCGCCTTGCTGACAGCCGCGGCGTAAGCCTGCATGACCTCCTCTGCCTTCGCCTGGCGAGGACGTTCTTCGGCAAACAGCTCCTTGACAACGCAATTCCGCTGCTGCTCCAGCTGCGCGACCACGGCCTCTCCGCCCGCCTGGGACGGCGGCTCATCGGCTCCTCCTTTGGATTCACCCGCCTCCGTACCCGGCGAGCTTGTGTCCTCGGCCTGCCCCTCGCCCTCGGCACCCGGCTCAGCCTGGGCGCCGCTGTGCGGCACTTGTTCATCGTCGCGGCCAATCGCGATGTCGCCTTCACCAGATTCTTCCGTCTGTCTTATCTCTTCCGGCGGCCATTCCGCGCCAGGCTGCGCTGCTTCGGCCGACTGGGTTGACTCGCCTTCCGGCCCGGATCCGGCAGACGGTTGCGGCGAGCCTCCCGTTGAGGCCTCCTGATCCGCACTCACGGACTGCTGTTCAGACCGTGCCTGGGCGTGGGCATCAGCTTCCTGGTCAGTTCTTGTTCGGGGGTCATCGGCGGAAGATTCAGCGGACGGAGGTTGACCGCTGGCATCGTTGGGACGATCTTTGTCAACGTTATCCATGTTCGCCTCGATCCTGTGGAATAGTGATAGTCATGAGGGGAAGCCGACGGCGCTATGTTACCCGCACCTCCAATTCCTTGCTGAGCCCCTCGCCGCCTGTGCTGTTAGCTGAAACCTTCAGCATGCCATTGTCATCGATTCGAAACGCCACCTCCACCTGAACCCGCCCCCGGGGGGCCGGATCAAGAGGCCCCAGATGAAACTCGCCGAGGCAGGCGCTGCCGGGCATGTTCATGTCGATGATTTCCGTCTCGGCCGGGAATTGGAAAATCGCTATCCGCAACTCGGGCTGATTGTCCTGAGTCGTCGCGTAGATCTTTTTGTTCTCGCAAGGCAGTTCCACCCCCTTTTGGAGCAGCTCGCTGAACTTCTGTCCCAGCGTCTCGATGCCCAAGTAGTGACTGGTGCTGTTGACTTCGGCAATCGCGGAATCGTCGACTTTGTCCTCATCTGCCTTTTCGCCCGGCAATTCATAGGTGGCTCCCAGGATGGCGGCTCCCTGAGAGACCGCCGTGGCCGGATCAATATCGCCGTAAGGTTCCTTTCCGAGCATTTCCGTGACCAGTTCTCGGATACAGGGCACGCGGGTCGAACCACCCACAAGGATGATGCGGTCCACGTCTTCGGCGTCAATCTTCGCCTCGGTCATTGCTTGTTTGATACATTCGCGGCTCTTCTCAACCAGCGGTTTGACAGCCTCGTTGAACACTTCGCGAGTGATCTCCGTGGAGAGGTGATACTCTTTTCCATTTTCGTCCTTGATCAGGTTGGGGAAATCGACGGCCGCCGTTTCAGCCTCCGACAGTTCGATTTTCGCCGCTTCAGCCTGTTCTTTCAGCACTTGCATCGCGGCGCGAAGTTTCTTCTTGTTGATCCCTTGATCCTTCTTTAAATCAAGAACATCGGGCCCGCCCTCATCGACGATGGCTTGTGCCAGGATCTTCATGAGAGCCTCATCGAAATCATCGCCGCCCAACTCCGGAATGCCCGCCTTTCCGAGCACGGAGAAAGAGGAAGTCGCGCCGGCCGACGCCTCCACTTTCAGAATGCACACATCAAACGTACCACCGCCGAGGTCGTATACCAGGATGGTCTGATCTCGTTCCTGGCCGAACCCATAGGCGACCGCCGCCGCGACGGGCTCCTCCACCAGGCGGAGTATTTCCAGGCCGGCCAGCCTGCCCGCCTCCAATGTAGCTTGACGCTGGTTGTTGTTGAAGTTGGCCGGGACGGTGACAATCGCATGCCGTACCGTTCCGTTCAAATCCTCGTGTTCTTGTGCTCCGTTCTTCAAATGTTCAAGGATGAGCGCCGATACCTGTTCCGGCTGCATTTTCTCCCCGTTGATTTCTCGATCAAAGTCCGGATTGCCCATGTCGCGTTTGATCGACACAATCGTGTTGTCGGGATCGATCAGTGCCCGGCGTTTCGCCTGTAATCCGACAAGCGGATCTGCATCGGGGCGGTAGTTTACAACCGAAGGAACGAAGTCCTGACCAAAGACATCGAGCACCTCGCCGCGACCGCGGCGATACACCGATGCAACAGAAGTGGACGTGCCGAGGTCAATCCCCAGCACGTAAGGAGAGTTCTTTTCAACAAGTTCGTCTTCGACCATGGCTCAATGCTCCGTTTGGGGGCTTGCCGTGCAACGAACGTCCCTGGAAACGTCGCCCCCCTCCTTGTCGCTCTCAATGGTGGGGGCCGGAAGATGTCACGTTGCCCGTTATCGCTCAAAAACCGGCGAGTACCCGTCACTCCTAGTCAGGAAGCCGGATTTCCGCTCGCACCTTACGTTTTGTCTTAAACTGTCTCGGATCATCCCACGGATTCGGAATCTTACCCTGCACGTCAAGGATGGATCCTTCCACCTGCACAACTCCGTTTTCGTCCAGTGTCAGCTCGAAGCGGACAACGGTCGGCTCCCGACTGGGGTCAAACGTCAGGGTCAAATCCCCCAGGTGTTGGTTGTTGGCGGGCAACTCATTGTCCCCGCGAAACACCGGCAACATTCCCACTCGCTGACCGGGCGGGGCAGAACCCATGGTCATTCCAGTCGAGGGCAACGGCGAATTCTTCTGGATAATCGTCTGGCAGGCTAATCGACATCCGTCCCGCAAGGCCACGGAAATGGGATGGGCCACGACGTCGGTTACTTCGACCGGTGCATAGTCCACCTCCCCGCCCTCCTGTACCGCATGCAGATTGGCCGCCATGATCGAAGCACCCTCCGAGACCGCCAGATCCACATTGTCCGCCACGTAAGGCTCCTTGACCGTATCGGCCAGAACGCGGGCGACCAGCGGGATCTTTGTCGATCCGCCCACGAGCACCAGCCGATCGATGTCCTCCACGTCCATCGCCTGGCCGCTCTCGTTCTTCGCTTCCGTAATGGTCTTCAGAACCAGATCCTTCGTGTCGTAGACCAGTTTCTTGATTAGCCCTTCGAACGTGCGGCGCGTAATGCTGGTCTCCAGATGAGCACCACGGAAAAAGTTCGGTAGATCCAGGTACCCCTCCTCCGCATCGGAAAGCTCCATCTTCACCCGTTCACAGGCCGAGGTGAGCATCTGCATCGCCTGACGAACCTCCGGAGCGTCCGCAGCCTCCCGGCGCAAATCAACACCACTCTGTTTCTTGAACGCATCCAACGCATAGTCCCGAATCGCGGCGTCGAAGTCATTCCCGCCCAGTTTGTGGTTGCCGTTGACGGCCAGCACCGTGAAATTGTTGTTCTCAACTTTCAAGATCGACACATCAAACGTGCCGCCGCCGAGGTCGTACACCAGGATGGTCTGATCCCGCCCTTTATCCAGCCCAATGGCGATCGCCGCGGCGGTCGGCTCCGGCAGCAGGCGCAAGACGTTCAGGCCGGCCTTCTCGCCCGCCAGTTTGGTATCACGCCGCTGGTCATCCGTGAAATAGGCCGGCACCGTAATGACTGCGTCACGCGATGCCCCTCCCAAATCATCCTCGTGCCCCTCACAGAGCTTCCGCAAAATCATGGCGGAGATGTCGACCGGCGTATGCCGCGACCCGTCGATCGAATACGTGGCCCGGCGATCTCCCATGCGCCGCTTCACCGACAGGATGGTGCTTTCCGGCCGAATCATGGCCATCCCCAACGCCTTGACCCCGACCAGTGTCGTCCGTTTGTCACGAAAGCAAACAGCCGATGGCATCGCGAAGTCCCCATCGACACGTAGCGTCTCCGGCCGACCACGCCGGTAGACCGAGATCACCGAATTCGTCGTCCCCAAATCAATTCCCACGGGAAGTGGCATGTTGAAACCCCCGGCTCTGTTACTTGACCTTGAGTACCTTACCCACCCAGCGGCGCTCACGCAACAATAATTGGCTCTTCCGCTTCGACGCTTTGCTGCCGCTGTCCAAGCAAAGAATAGAAGCTCCTGCCCCCACCCCCCTCGTCCCCTGCCGCGGCTAGTCAGGCAGCTTGATGGTCGTGCTCAATTGCCCCTTGACGTTCAGGCCGGCCTTCTCGCCCGCCAGTTTGGTATCACGCCGCTGGTTATCCGTGAAATAGGCCGGCACCGTAATGACTGCGTCACGCGATGCCCCTCCCAAATCATCCTCGTGCCCCTCACAGAGCTTCCGCAAAATCATGGCGGAGATGTCGACCGGCGTATGCCGCGACCCGTCGATCGAATACGTGGCCCGGCGATCTCCCATGCGCCGCTTCACCGACAGGATGGTGCTTTCCGGCCGAATCATGGCCATCCCCAACGCCTTGACCCCGACCAGTGTCGTCCGTTTGTCACGAAAGCAAACAGCCGATGGCATCGCGAAGTCCCCATCGACACGTAGCGTCTCCGGCCGACCACGCCGGTAGACCGAGATCACCGAATTCGTCGTCCCCAAATCAATTCCCACGGGAAGTGGCATGTTGCCCTCAGTCGAGTTTACTGAAGTGAGGTGCCAGCTCATCAACTGGCGGCAACTCCGCGCAAGGCATCCTCGGTTTCAATTGTTGACAAGATAAGGGGCCATTATGGGTTGTCCCCCTGCTGGCGTCAAGTATATTTGAGGCGGTTGGATTTTTCCGGGGGGGGGGCACGCTGCCCGACGCAAGCCGTCCTCCCGGTGGTCGGACTCGCGGCGGAGAAAGTCATCCGCGACCGGTATATAACGATTGTGAGAACCCATCACTCGGCGGGCCGGTTTCTGACCGGGCTCCTGCCCCCGGCTCGCGCTTGCCGACGTCTTACCTGAGCAGGACCTGATCCCGGCAACGTTCGGATACGCGTTCGCGACAGATGGCTGATCGGATACGAGCGCGTTTCGCGCCGCGTTCCCGCTGGCGGCTTCGATGCTTTGTGCTCCCACTCTGCCGACGTCTTCGGGAGCTTGCCCTCTGCAGAGGGGGGGTGGGATCGTCCTCTCCGTGGTCTCGGCCGACTTCACATCTGCTGCCCGATGCGATAACTTAAATGGCACGGGTTTGATTCTCTCGACCCGCTGCCGTGTAAAAAGGGCGCGGCGCAGGTGTGGGGAACCCGGTCAAAGGAGACCCTAAATTGAGCAGGGGAATGTTACCCAAGACTCTGATGTTGGCGGAGGACGAAAGCCGTAGGGCTCGCTGTTTCTTTGTCGGCACGGAGCATTTGTTTCTGGCGATTGCCAAGCATGGTGGACCTCAAGTCGCCCAGTTCACGGCCAAGCACGGGGTCGTGTTGGCGGAGGCCATGACACGAGTCCGCGGACTGCTGCATTACTGGAAGCCAGACGAGGACTGGAGTGGTCTTCTTCAACATACGCCGCGGTTGAGGAGGATCTCGCGCCGGGCGACGTACCTTGCCGAACGTGAAGCGGGCAAGCCGCCGTCAGAGCTGCATTTTCTGGCTGCATTCTTTGAAGATCGTCGAGGCCATACAATACGAGCGATTTTGCCTGCCGAGAAAAGCTCCGCGGGGGGGGAGTCTTTAGGACCAACCAAGCCGCAAGGAGAGGAAGAAGGCGGTGTGGAAATGAAGTTCGAAGCGGCATCCGAAGCCGGGCAAGTGGGAAGGACGGGTGGCGGCAGAGAATCGATCCTGGAGCACTTTGGGCGCGATCTGACCCAACTGGCTTCTGAAAACGAACTCTCGCCGTACGTCGGCGGCCAGCGCGAATTGCAGATGCTCGCGCGAACGCTCACGCGACAGACGAAGCCGAACCCGATCATCGTGGGTGAGCCGGGCACTGGCAAGACGGCCTTGGTGGAAGGACTTGCTCAATGGATCGTGGCCGGCCGAACCCCCACCAGTTTGGCGAGTTCTCGCATCATGGAACTCTCTTTAAGTTCTCTTGTGGCGGGGACGCAATATCGGGGCGAGTTTGAAAAACGGATTGAATTGATTCTCGCGGAGCTGGCTGCTCGTCCGGACGTGATTCTGTTCTTGGATGAGTTCCACCAGGCAATCGGAGGTGGCGCGGCCGGGAACAACATGGATGCCGCCAACGTGCTGAAGCCGGCCTTGGCGCGGGGAGAAATCAGGTGCATCGCAGCGACCACGCTGCGAGAGTATCGCAAGCACATCGAACCGGACTCGGCGCTCTCCCGGCGTTTCCAGCCGATCATGCTGAACGAACCCGACGAGAACACCACTCTGCAAATCCTCCATGGGCTGAAATCTCGTTTGGAGCAACATCATGGGGTCTCCATTGCCGATGAGGCCGTTCGGGCCGCGGTCCGGCTCTCGGCGCGTTACGAGTCGGAGCGCCACCAGCCGGATAAATCGATCGATTTGCTGGACGATGCGTGTACCCGAGTTACGGTCCCAACTGGTGTCGTTGAGGGCGTGGAAAGTGCCCTCATCGTCACTGCTGAGCCTGTGGCACGGGCGGTGTCGGACCGTACCGGTATTCCGGTGGCTAGTCTGACCGAGAACGAGCTGGAACGGCTGGCAAACCTGGAACACGCACTGGCGAGGGGCATTCAGGGACAAGAGGAAGCCGTAGCGGCGGTGACCAATGCGTTGCGAGAAATCCGGCTGGGATTGCGGGAAGACGAGCGGCCCCAAGCGGTTTTTCTGTTTACCGGGCCAACAGGGGTTGGTAAAACTGCGCTGGCCCAACATTTGGCCCATGAATTTTTCGGCCTGAAGGAGGCCCTGATCCGCATAGACCTCTCCGAATTCATGGAAGCCCACCATGTAAGTCGACTGATCGGCGCGCCTCCCGGCTACGTGGGCCACGATGAGCAGGGACAGTTGACCCGGTCGCTACGCGCTAGGCCTTTCAGCCTGGTGTTGCTCGACGAAATCGAGAAGGCGCATCCGCGGGTGTGCGACGTGTTCTTGCAAGTATTCGGCAGCGGCCGATTGTCCGACAGCCGGGGAAACGTGATTGACTGTCGCCAAGCCTTTTTTGTGATGACCAGCAACCTCGGCGCCGAAGCCTATGACGAGGAAGCGGGGTTCGGATTTCAGCCGCGGGCCAAAGACCCCGAGTCACGAGAGGCAAAGCGAGTTGAGGCAGCGTGGGATGCCTGCCGGAAACACTTCCGGCCGGAATTCCTTAATCGAATCGATCGAATCATCTGCTTCAATCCCTTGAGTCGGTCCGTGATGCGGAGGATACTTGACTGCCTTGTGGAGGAAATGGCAGACAATCTTCGAGCCCGCGGCGTTGACTTGACGGTCAGGGACGCAGTCCGCGAGGCATTGGTCCGCGAGGCTGGCACGGATCAAGGCGTCCCGCCCATGAAACGATTGCTTCGCGATCGCATCTTGAACCGAGTCGTGGAGCTGATGGTTCACGAGGCCCCGGGCGCATCTTTCCAGGTGGTGGCGGAACTGCGGGATGAGAGAATCGAAGTAAACGCTGAATGACGTGGAAAAATAGGAGGCCAAGACGTTGGTAGGCAAATCTGAGTTCCGTTTCGAGGTCGAATTCCTCAGCGGTCCCCACGATGGTGACGTGAGACGGCTCGACTCTGGAGAGGCGATTATTGGATCCGAGCGGGGGGTTGATCTCGTCGTCGCCTCCGATACCGTTGTCTCCGGAAAACACGCGAGGATTCAGTGCGCGGCGGATGGGGTCTGGATCGAGGATTTGGAGAGTGACGGTGGTACGCTCGTCAACGGGGATAAGATTACCAACAAACGCAAAATCGGCCCAGCCGACGTCGTTTGCATTGGGCATACAGAGTTCGTCTGTCGTGTGTCCGAACCCGAGCCTAGTGGGCAAAGCGGGCAGGAGAAACACCCCGAGTCAAAGTCTGTCATTTAGGGGACGCTGCAGAGTGAATTGCCGAGCTGGACGCGACGAGCAGAAGGCTGCGGAGGAAGTGGAAGCGGGCGTGGTGGCTCAGAAGTCGATGGCGCGTGACGCTCGCAGCCGCAGCCCGTCCCAATCGGTGAGTTATTGTGCTGGGGCCCCCTCAGCATCCGTTTGTTCGAGGAGACGGCTGCATGCGCTGCTGCAAGTGTGGTTTTGAGAATTTGGATGGTATGGCCTTTTGTGGGAAGTGCGGCGCCGGACTCCAGGCAGCGTCTGACAACTCCGGGGAAGTCAAATGCCCGAAGTGTGGATCGATGATGCCATCCAGCGCGGCGTTTTGCGGCATCTGCGGCTGTGAACTCCGTGATTCCGCGGTCAGTCCACCTCCCACCGCGTCACGGCAACCTGTTTCCCCCGGTAAACCGACGGATAACGGGCTCGCCCACCAGCCGAGGAATTCATCCGCCGCCGTGGAAACGCCGTCCGGCAAGTCTAGTGACGCAGGAGCCGTCCAGGAATCTCCTTCCGAGTCGCTACGCGAGATGATAGGGATCCCATCCGGGTGGTTTGCCATGGGGTCGCCCTCCGACGTGGGCCATGACGACGAGCACCCTCGCCATCAGGTTCAACTATCTTTCTTCTATATCGACCGCTGCGCGGTTTCGAACCTCGAATACGAACGGTTCGATCCACGGCACCGGCGTCTTCGTCCGGAAATCGCCGATGGCGATCAAGATCCGGTCGTGTTCGTATCTCATGGCGATTGCCTGAATTACTGCCGTTGGCGAGCGGAGCAAGAGGGGCTGCCACCCGACACATATTCTCTGCCCTCGGAAGCACAATGGGAGCGAGCCGCGCGCGGCGCATCGCCCGAGCGTCTTTATCCCTGGGGAGACGAAATCATCCCGACTCATTGTAACACGCTTGAATGTGATCGGCGTCGGGTCATGCCAATCGATGCGGCAACACCCAATGACATGGGTTTGTTCTACATGGGAAGCAATGTGCGGGAATGGTGTCTCGACTACTACGCGGCCGATTACTATGGCAGCACGGAGGCGGCGGGTCCCGATCCCAGGGAGCTGCGGCAGACGATGCTCGTCACGATGAACGTGGTGCGTGGTGCAAGCTTCCGAGACAAAGCCGCCGAACTGGGACGCTGTGCCGCCAGGAACTACGCGCATCCGAACAGTTCTTCGAGTGACATTGGTTTTCGTTGCGTCCGCATGAAACGTTAACCTCACATCGATTCTCTGTCTTCAATGCAAACTACCCGCTTGCAACGGCGTATCCCATGTACGAGATAAAAGACCTGATCAACAACCAATATGAAGTTCGCATGCGTCTCGCTGGTGGCATGGGATACGTATACATTGTATTTGACCAGGTGAGCCAGAAGACTTTCGCTATCAAGACTCTCAGAGATGAACTCCTCGAGGACGACATTGCAGCGGTCCGTTTTGAACGAGAGGCGAGAACGTGGATAAACCTGGGCACTCACGGGAACATCGTTCACGCCGTCTCTTTTCAGCGAGGCAAACAACCATTGTTGATCTTGGAGTACATAGACGGCCTCAGTCTAGAACGGATCGTAAGTTCCGAACCAGCCGGGTTGTCCCTGGTGCAAGTGATCGCCTTTGCCATCCAGATGGCAGAGGGATTAGCATTCGCGCACGAATGCCTGATGCCCGGCGGCAACGTGGGGGTCGTTCATCGCGACCTTAAACCAGGCAACGTAATGGTCGCCCGAAACGGCGTTGCCAAGCTCACTGATTTTGGGCTGGCGAGAGCTCAGGACGACTGCAAGCTCACGTTATCCGGCAATGCAATGGGGACATTCCCATACATGCCACCAGAACAATGGAAGGACGCTCATGCAGTAACGAGCAAGGCGGATATCTATTCTCTCGGCGTCGTGCTGTATGAAATGGTCGCCGGAATGCGCCCCTTTCCAGCGGCGACTCCGACGGAAATCATGTTTCAGACCTTGTACATCACGCCGGAACCGGTTTGCACGTACCGGCCGGACGTAGACCCGGGGCTGGCAGGTTTGATTATGCGCTGCCTGATGAAGGCTCCGGAAGACCGCCCTGAATCGGCGCGCGCTCTCGTACAAGAACTCCGCGCTATCCAGCGCCGGTTAGCTCGTGAGTGGGGCTTCCCCGCACCTTGTCCCACCTGTGGCTATATTGCAAACCGGAAACTTCTGCGCTGCGTTGTTTGCGGCACGGTAATTGGGAAACAACCATTCCAGCAGACCATGAGGCCGCAAAGGTGCTGTCGTTGTGGCTGGGAGATTTCTGCGGAATATTGTTTCTGTACACGTTGTGGCGAACGGCAGCAGAGAGACAAGGAGTGTGGCAAGTGCGGCACAACGAATCCAGCCGAATATCGATTCTGCTGCAAATGCGGATCAAAACTAGTCGACGACTAAGACCATCAGGGCCGCGCTCACTTCCCGTTGCCCACGCTCCGATGAAAGTGGGAAAGTCCGTCGACCGCGGCGTCCAGAGGCAGAATAAGAGGAGGAAGAGGAAGCTCCGATCCCCGCGTCTCCGTTGCCTTGGGCAAGAGATCTGGTCGCGAACGGTTTTATCTATGCCTTCCTGGTTTTTGCCCTGGTGGTGTTCGTGCGCGAATGTCTCGGCGCTACATTCAACATCGCCACACTGGGATGTGTTTCCGTGGGAGGCGTATTGACCATGTTTACGTCTTACGTCAGCGGCTTTCCCGAATTCATGATGACGTACCGCTATGCCGTGAAAAACAACAAAAGCGCGCTCCTTGGCATGCTCTTTGGTTCCAACGTCATTGATCTTGCGTTTTCGGGATTTCGGGCGATCAGACTTGGCGAACCGATGGAGATCTACACCACTGGACGAATGCAGTTTCTCTTTCCCGTCTATCTCTGGTGCCTGCCCATATTGGCGGCGGTGGCCTTTCTTGCCCTTTCCAAGGGCTGGTTCAAATACAAGCACGCCTACCCGTTAGTGGTTTTGTATATCATCTACGTCGAAGTCCGTGTCATAGCTCCGCCGCTTTTCCGGGCCTAGCCCCGCGGGGAACCGGTGGGTGCGAGCCTGCGCAGTCATGTCGCTCTCCCTCGGCACGGGCAGCCGAGATGAATTCAGGGCGATCGTCAGACGGACGTGGGCCAAGGTTTATTTGAGCTTGGCCTCGATAAAGTCACCGTGGGGCACGCGCAGCATTCGAGCGATGTGGCGGATTTCCTCCGTCTCCGCTTCCGATCTGCCATCGTGAGCCTTGGCCACCTCGAACAGGACGACGACGAATCTCTTCCGCTGCTCATGGTCGGTCCCCTCAAAGAACTCGCGACTTAATCGAAACAGATCCATGCCCCTGGCCGCTTCGGAGACGGCGACCTCGGCGACGAACGCGGCCTCTTCCTCAGCGAGATCCCAGTTGTTTTGAATGGCCCCGACAATGACATTGAACTCCTCATCCGCAACGTGCTCGTCGACGTGAGCGATCCGCGCCAGTAGGCCCCCTCCCGCGCAAAGAGTGCGACATTTTGCTTCGGGCAGATCCAGCTCCGACGGCTGCTTGGCCAGCCGCTGGCGAAGCCGATAGTAAACTTGGTTATGGATAAAGTCATGGAAATGGTCTTCTCGATTCGGAACGTTGGCCAGAGTCTGCGAGCGGCGGCCCAGGGCCCTGTTGAGCAGCTTGGATAACGAGCCGACCAGTCCAACCGGAGCGGCCTCGATTTCCTGTTTGATTTCGTCAATCACCGCTTTCTCATCCTCTGTCAAAACGCCGTCGGCCGTGCCAACTTCCTCGAGCATCGATATGGCGAGCCGCTTGTCGTCCTCCGTGGAAATCCGCTTGACCAGCTCATGGAGCAATCGCTGCCGCTCCTGCTCTCCCACCGGAGAGTCCATGTAGATCTCCAGGCGCGCCCACTGGCGGCCATCGAGCTCGGGGATCCGAAACAACAGGTCCTTGAGGCAATTGACCTCGGCACCGGCGATCTCTCGGTCGGCCCAGGCGGCGGCGACCATCAGCTTGGCCAGCGCCATCACCAATTCTTGTTTGTCAGCCATAGTTCCATTCCACAGTTCCATTCCAGACAGCTCTTGTGAATGCAGAGCGCCGTATTGACCACATGTTCAAATACTGTCCAGTATGGGCGACCTTACACGTGATTGCAAGCCACGTTCGTCCGTTGACCAGAAAGCCGCCAGGGCCGCCCCCTGGGCTGATGAAAAACCCGAAAATCGGACAAAATAGAACAAGTGGGTTGTCCCGAGTTTGTCGCGCGTGCTTGATTGAAGAGTGGAAGATTTCGCG
>JBNJEM010000005.1:0-37254 GCA_051745935.1 Planctomycetota bacterium | reverse complement strand
GAACGTAACGGACCACGGGACAAGCCCGTGGCATTTGCACCTCGAAAAGCCTTTCCTCAATATGTGCAACGGACGTGGGAACGCCTGCGAACATCAGTCCTTTGCCCGTGAACGGTTACCTGCCTTGGAACGCGATTCGGGATGTCGGATGAGAGCCCTCCAGGACCTTCAAGCACCTCCCTTGAGGGGCTCTGGCGTCCCATCGTACATCCGATGTCAATGATACAGTGGAGAGCCCCCTCGCCGTCTATTCGTTCTTTCCCAAACAAAGAATACGTCCCGATTTGGTGGACATGTACAGCCTGTTCCCCGCGGAGACAAGTCCATCGAAGACCGGCAGGCGGGTTAATCTAGTTTTGGAAAGCTGTGCGCCATCAGACGCCGAGACGACCCAGAGCAGCGCTCCCCTGCGTCCCTCGAACGCAGCCAGCGGATCATCTTCTGGAACCACGTTTGGGGGGCCGACCAGGACCAGTTTGTCATCGGCGAGCACCATGCCCATCACGCGAACGGGGATATTGCTCCTCCATTTCGGCGGATCTTTTCTGACATACCCCGGTCCCTTTTCCCTTTTCGGTTTCTCCAGGATGGGTTCGTTGTCGTTATCATCGGCGAACAGCTCGTAATCCATCTCTTCCGGAATGAAATGAGGACTGAGGCCACCATCCCACCATGGTCCTTCGCGTTTCTGGAAGACTTTCACGCCGTAGGTTGTTTCATGGTCAAAGACCAGGATCTGCCCCGATTTGGGACCTTGGTTGGAAAAGTAGTACCCCGGCCACACTCTGCTATGGCTCCAGTAGGTCCGGTCAAACCACGTTTTATCCACGAACCCCCGGGTCGACATCAGGTGGAGGCCCATGTCCCGAGCCCCTAGCTCGGTAACCCGTGGCGTTTCGCGGACGGTCAAGTCGGGCGCGAACCGAAGCTGGTACATGTACAGATCAGTTCCATCGCTGGTCAGCATGTCGGAGAGCGAGCCCTCCATATCGAATGGACGGCCGGGATCCTTGAACACATCGGGCCGATTCTCGTATCTTTGGACACCGCGTTGTTGTCGGAACCGTGCAGGTAGTGTGTCCACTGATCCATGTCCTCGGGCCAAGCCTTGATGTATTTCGTCCAACCTTGCAGCCCTGAAAGCGACCGCGTTTCAAACACCGAGGGCGGGTTCCGGAGCGTGCCCCGTATCATGGCCACGCCACCCGGGGCTAGGACGCGAGCCACTTCTTGTCCGTCGACCTCGGACGCGGTGGTTGACACGACCACGAGATTGACCAAGTCATCGGCGTACGGAAGTGAGCCACCCTGCCACTGCCTGACGGAAACAGGGCCGTACAAACCTTTTCTTGATCTAATATGCTCCCGCGCTTCACCTGGATCCTGGGTGGTCAGTCCCTGGACTGTGTATCGCTCCGTGGCTCGCAGCTGCGCGGTTAGCTCGCCGTCACGACAATCAACGTGAACGACCAAGCCGCCCGGCACGCCTGATTTTTCGATTACCGCGCGACCAGATTGTGCCTGAAGCGGAGCTGTCGAGAGCATTATGAGACTGGCGTGCAAAACCGTGGCGGCGAGCATGGATGAATTTCGCAAGGCGTGATCCTTTCATGAAACCGAACAAGAACTGGCAGGTGAACCAGCACGTAGCAGGGTACGGGCCTGACCGGAAAGTACGCACCAGTCAATCGCGGCTAACACAAACCGGCGATCGCCCTGCTCCAGCAAAACCCCCTTCGCCAGTAGCGGATGTTCGATGGTTTCAATTTCGGACACATAAAGCCAATGCCCAATCGGCGGTGTCACGTCACACTGGAACGTGGCCATCCGGAGCTCTCCGGCTGCCGGCTCGGCCCCGAGTAAACCCGGCATCAACAGGCCAAGCAATATGCCGATGACAAACCAGCGTCCCGTTTTCTCACGCATTGTTGATTCCTTTGTTTCACGCATACATCGCCGTCTCGAAGATACTGTCTCGAAAAGACATCACTCCAGCATCACCAGGTGGATTATAAACCCTAACGTTGCAAACAGTATATGTAGGACGGGTCTCCAGGCCCGTCTTTTCAAGTACGAAATCGTACTTGATCTGGTGTCCGCAGATCTCACGAAATGTGAGATCTTCAAACAATCGCAAAAAGACATTTATGCGCTGTAAAAGACGGGCCTGGAGACCCGTCCTACGCCGTCTTTATGCAACAATAGGGTAAAGTATCCGGGAATCGTTTTCCCGCGATGCCAACGTGTATGGCTTCCGTGCCCAGCCACTCTGGACCACTGCCGACGCATCTTCCTCATTCAGCCCCCTGCTCCCTTTTCAGACAAACGACTTTGCCATCGGTGGTGGCCATGTAGATGCGATGGTTGGCCACGGCCATGCCGTCCCAGACGGGTGGGGCGGCAAGTTCATGTTCGCACCGCGACTGGCCAGTTGCGGAGGAAAAGCCCATCAGCACCGCCCCCCGCTCTCCTTCGTAGGCGGCGTCCTGTTCGATGATTTTGGCTTGGATCTCCGGATCAAAAGGCCGCTGGAACGCTTGGTCTTCATTGACCACGTCGGGCGGGCCGGCAACCAGGAGCGTGTCGTCGGCCAGCACCATGGCGCGGACGTGCAAAGGTGGATGCGCTACGGACCAATGCAATTTGGGGGCCAAGCGTTTGTCCGCCGAAGTCTGGCGCGTGAACCGTCGGTTAAAGACCGCGTCGCGCCCCGCTTCTTCACTCCATTCTTTCACCTTCGCAATCGCCTCTTCGTCAGCCGCTTTGGCGGAACAAAACAGATGGTTCTCCAGCACGTGCGACCAGACGAAGAGCGCGGGTTTACGCCCAAAACCGTAGACGCGGTCGCGGTCGAAGACCAGCATGCGGCCTGCCGGCGCATATCTTCCGGCCCGAAACCACCAATTACATCCGGACGAGAACGCCTTGCCATAGAGCCAATATGAGCGGTGCCAGGCCTCGTCGTCGAGGAAGCCGGTGGGCGAGAACAGATGCTGGCCTTCCCCTAATTGCGTGGTGGCACGCTGAAGCGGCTTCAATTCGGGGTCTGTCGTTTGTAGTCGGTTGCCATCCAGATCAAACGCCTGCGACAGCATGTAGATCATTTGGCCGTCGCTGGAGAGAATGTCGGTCAACGCGGTCGGCATATTCAGCACTTTGACATCCTTTTGGGGACTGGCTTGGTCGTGGAAAACCTTTTCGGAAGTCACTTTCCCGGTTGCCGCGTCCAGACGGTAGAACTTCAATCCTCCGTCCAGCATGGTCGACCGACCCGCTACACAGTAGACACTGTCATCTTTCACCAACAGACTGCCATGAACCGGCCATACCGACTCCAACCGGCCGTACGAGACTAATCGCATATCTCGAGGGGCGGCGGTGAAGCGCCATACCAAATCACCATTCGTGGCCCTGAGGCAATAGACTCGACCGTCCGCCGCGCCGAAGAGGACGAGGCCGCGATAAACCGTGGGCGGCGAATCGATCCGCCCGCCCGCCGTGAAAGTCCAGACCGGCTGGCCGTTATCAGCGTTCAACGCGTGCACGGTGTGCGTCTTCGGTTCAGCGACATAAACGTGCCTTCCAGCGACCACCGGCGCGGTCAGCTCACCGTTCAATTCCGTTTGCCATCCTTTGGCAAGCGGTAAATCCACGGTAGCCGGGGTCGCCCCACTGCGGGCCGCGTCGTGACGGTAGGTGGGCCAGCTGTTCGCGGATTCCACCTCGGCTTGCAGAGGTTCTTCGTAAGCTGGTCCTTTCAGCAGGCGGTCGACTGGCTCCGCCGGCTTGGGGTAACTTCGCTGTGAGCCGGGGGCCAGCGCGGAAAGGCCGGTTAACTTCGATTCCAGGTAACATGCGCAAGGATCAGGTGGCGCGTAGATCAGACCGTTGCACGGTAGAATGCCATATGTGCAGGCGCCGCGGACCCAGTGGTGCGTTTCCCAGTCTTGCTCGCGGACGTCCACGAACTCGATTCCCGTGCGGGACGTGAGAATATACTTGCCCGCTGCTTTTGCTCGATGGCATCGGTGGTGGAACCAATACGTTTCCACGTTCGGCGTGAATTCCCGTTTCACCTCGCCCGTCTTTGGGTCCCGGCCGGTGAACGCGCCAGAGTCTCGGCCGCCGGCGATCTTTCCGCACCAGACCAAACCGTCAACCACCATGAGGTCCTCGGGAGAACCGGCGTGTCCGGCCCGATAATGTGGAGCCTGCCACAGCAATTCTCCATCTCGTTTGGACATCGCATGAATCTTGCGCTGCCGCCTCCCATCGGCGAACAGCACCACATCATCATGGGATACCAGCGTGGGCCCGTAGACATATCCCATGTCTTCCCTGGGCGCGACAGGTTCGGATTCCCATTTCCTCGCGCCTGTTTGTCGATCCAAACAAACCACCTGACTCCAGTCGTGAAAGTAGACGTGGTCATTATCAGCGGCCAAGGTCAACGGCTCCACGGGAGAATCGGTCTTCCACAATATCTTCCCCGATTCGGCGTCCAACGATATGATATGACGCTTCTCCGGCTTCAGTAGGTACCCTTCCGAGTCCTGCATCGTGCGGCGTTTTTCGTCCCAACAGATCATGAGCTTGGGAGCATACCCTCGGGGATTCATGGATTCATTATTCTGGAGCAGAATAAGCTGGCCGTTGGAATACAGGATTTCTTCGGTAAACTCGGTCCCCTCGTAGGCATGCAGGATCTTTCCAGTCGCCGCGTCCAGCCGGCTGACCGGCGCTTCCAGGCCAAGCGTGGCGTAAACGGAATCACCCGCCGCGACCAACCGTCTCGGAGGTTGGGCGGGACCGTCCTTGAGCGGCCAAAGATGGTTAAACCACGACTCGATCGGGCGTTCCCACAGTACAATCCCATTGAATGCGTCGCGAGCGATCAGCCGCCACTTGGCCGGCATGTGAATGGAAGCCCGACTTCCCATATCCATAATGGAGAACAGGCGTCCGCTGGCCGAGACCATGGCCGCGACACTGGAGGTGAATTCGTGATGCCGCGCGTATCGGGGGCCCCCTTCCCATTGAAGATGCCGCAGCGGTCCGATCGCCGTATCATCAGCCACGGCATTGTTGCTGGCATCGTGCATGTAGTGCGTCCACTCGTCGATGCTTTCGGGCTTGGGTTTCACCAGCTTCGTCCAACTCCCCCCGCCAATCTCCACGTCCTGGCCCTCGATGTGTAAGCCAGGACCTTCGTTCGCTGAGATCAGTGCTACCCCGTCCGGAACCAGAACTCGCAGCATTTCCTTCGACGGTACGTTCGCCTTCCCCGTGACCACGAGCAGATTGACGGAGTTGTCGATGTATGGCAGCGTTTTCCCACTCCACTGGTCGACGGACACTGGTCCGTAAACGTGCTGATTGCGCAGGTTTTCCCGTGCTTTCTCTCGCTCTTGCGCCGTACGCGCTAAACCATGAACCAGATCGCCGTCCCCGCCGCGCAAAGCCGCGGTCAGCTTCCCATTCCCGCAATTCACGTGAACCACAAGCCCACGCCGCACGCCGCTGGACGCGAGCAAGTCCGCGGCAAGTTGATCCGGTTCGTCCGCAATCGCCGCCGCCTGGCTGAGCATGGATAGAGTCAACGCCAAAAAAACAAAGACCAAGCCGAGCGTGTTCAAGGACGGAACTCTTGGAAACAGTGACTGTCGATATCGAGTCTTCACACGTTACCTCCCATAGTGACAAACCGGACCGAATAAAGCTCGCATGCTCGCTATCAAGCAGGCCCATTCGAATAGCTGGAACGATCATCCTGACTGAAATGTTATTTAACTTCCCCCGGCCTGAAATGCAAGCAGGCAAACGGGGAGGTTCCCTTTTTCCGCGGGAAGTGCAGGCGGTAGGGAAGCATGTTGTTTGGTCTCGGCTCCCGAAGGTCGCGCGACGCTCGCGTCGCTTTACCGTGGGCAGACATAGGACTGTGTCTTCGGCACGATGGAGTCTAGCGGATAAGTCTCTGACGCAAGGAAGACTCGGTTCTGAAACAGCACGACCTCCGCGGGAAGTCATCCCAGCGGAACGACACGTCAGGCGGGTATTGCGGGGCAGCAATCCAATCCCTTCGGTCGGTCTTTGCCCTCCGTCCACGCCGACAGCGGCATGTGCCCCCTGAAAACCTCGCGGTCACTTCTCGCACGCGTCGTCCCGCCGCAAGCGCGGGATATCCTTGTCCAGTATCAAGGCCCGCACGAACTGCACGGGAGGGGAGCCATGGGCGAGGACTTCATCATGGTATCGTTTCACGGTGAAATCGTCTCCCCACGCTTTTTCCACTTCGCGCCGCAGCTCGAAATGCTCACTAGCCCCAATGAAATACGTGGACAATTGCGCAGAGGTCAATTGGGCTCGCACCCATTTCGCCGCCGCTTCCCGTTCCTCCTGAAACGTCTCTTCCATCATCAACTTCATCGCCTCCTCGCGCGTCATTCCCCGCGTGTGAATCGCCTGATCCATGAGCGCGTTGGCGATACCACGCAGATACCACTTCAGGTTGATCAGTCGCATCAGTGGATCACCGTCGAGGAATCCTTGATCGATCATCATGCGTTCCGAATAAATCGCCCATCCTTCGATGAACACGCCGGAGGACAGTACGGCGCGCAGCTTGTTTGGATACCGGTTGGCATGCGCCAATTGCACGAAGTGTCCGGGCATCGCTTCGTGCATGGTAAGATCATGAATCGATCGGGTATTGTATTCTCGGAGGAACGATTGGATCTGTTTTTCCGTCCAATCGTCCGGCAGCGGGGCCACGGCATAGTACGTTTTCAGGCCGGCGTCCAAAGGGCCCGGTGAATCACAATAGGCCAGCGAGACGCCCCGCTGAAACTCGGGCATGATAATGATTTCAATCGGTTCTGGTGGCAGAGTCAGGAGGTCGTTCTCGCGAACGAAGTCCGTTGTTAGTTTGAGGGAGCGCCGGGCGGTAGCCACGATTTCATCGGCGGGCGGCGAGTCCTGATAGGCCATTTCCAAGCAAGCCCGGACGATGGCCTGCTTGTATGCTTTGGAAGGACTGTCCGGAAATTCGGTATGGGGATACTGCTCCTTGTAAACTTTGCACGAGATCCGGTACATTTCATCGCGCGCGCGGGCCAGTGCGCTTTCCGCCCGCTCGCGGACTTCCTGCCGCGTGAGTGGCGTCTTGAGCGTGAACGCAAGCTTCTGATCGTAGAGCTTGGATCCGAGCCGGAAATCACCTTCGGCGTTTGGCAAGAGCGTGGATTCCAGCCATTCTTGATGCTCTTTCACCTCGCTTCGCGCGGTTTTCATGGCGGCCAGCAATCGATCTTCCTCCTCCGCCTCCAGTTGGTCCACGCGTGGCTTGACCATGTTGTCCAGAATGTTCAGGACGCCACGGTTTTGCTTGACCGCCGTTTCCGCGTGGATCCGCGGGACGCGCTGGGGTTCGAGCGTGGTCCGGATTTGATCGAAGAGGCGAGGGAACTGTTCAAGGCGATCGGCGGCGTGGTGTAACCGCTTCTCCAGCGGGGCGAAATCACGGGCCATTAAATTGTAGACGGCGCTGCCCGCCAAGCTGGTATACAACAGTGGATTCCAGGCCCATTCTTGCAGCGTTTCCAGACGCCACAGCCGAGCTTCCAGCTCTTGTTGCAGCAGCGCATGGTCGATTTGATTTTCACGGGACAAGTGGTCTGGATCGATCCGGCGAACCCGTTTCAGGACGCGTTGATGGAATTGAATCTCCTTCGCTCGAGCCTCGTCGCTGATTTCATCCAACTGGCTATCGAAACGATGGTCGCCGAGCGCCGTGGCCGATACCGGACCAAAGGCGGGGAACTCGGTAAGATACAGCGCGGCTACCCGTTCAAACTGTTCATCCAAGCATGGCGTCGGCGGTGGGGCACTGGTCCCCCACATCTTTTCGACCATGGCCAGCCCGGCCGGATCGCGCTCGCGCAGCGCCGCGCGGTCAAACGGCTCGTACTCTCCGCCCAAGAAGTACGTGCCGGACAATTCCGCGAAATACTCCAGCTGGTTCGCGACCGCATACGCCCGCTCGAGGCGCTTTCCGTTTACATCTTTTACGCCTTCATAAGTCTTATGACGAACCGCCTGTTTCCAGGCTTTCAGAATGTCCGGCTGCTTCTCCGGCCATTGCTCCAAATGCCACGCATGCGAGAACTCGTGAAGCAGCACCAGCAAGCTCCAATGGTCGCTAAGCCAAGTGTAGTTGCGGGCCGAATAGATGACCAGCGCGCTGCTCCAACGCGGATCCAGGTGATCCCGGTAGGCGGGTGCGTTCGGTTGGAAATAGCGCGCCCCGTTGTTGCGGCCACCGAGCGCGGCTTGCTCACCCAGCATCAAGTATATGGGGAGCTCACGGAGTAGTTGATGTGAGCGCGAGGGCAGGATGTCGAGCATCGCCTTCAGCTTCTCCTCCAAGCGTGCCATAGCTTCCTCGGCCAGTGCGTCATGATCCTCGGCAAGTTCACGCTCCAGCCACACCGTCCACCCCGCCGCGTTCCGCCGGACGTATTCCCGAGCGGGCTGGCGGTAGTCGACGTCCTTGGGAGCCGCGAAGCGACGAGTAGGCTGTTTTTTCACGCCGCCCTGGGACTGATCGGCCAGGCCGTCACTCAACGGATACACGACGAGGCCACACAGTACTAGCAATAGTGTGGCGGCCGCCGATAAATGGTTCGCCGAGTTGAACGCGGCGAGGACCAGCCCGCGGAGGAAGATGAAAAACTCTTGAAACACGGACATTGAGTGATCGCGTCGCTTGCGGCTTGGAGATACCATACCGCTGTCGGGCACCCGTGACGAGAAACGCGAGGGGAGACCATCGACCATCTCTTGACGACTAACTTGGAGAATGTTCGAGGACATTCGTGTTATTCGTGGTTGCGTGAAGAATAATGAGCGATTCTTCACGGTGCGCTTCCGGCGGCGAGACAAATCCTGTCGTGATTGATCGTCGCCAGCCGAGATCATCGAAACGTAACATTTCATGTGCATATCTCCATGATTCTGTCTGTACTGGTGTCGCATATGTCTTGATACGGAGGCCATTCATAAAGCGTGTTCGCTGTCTGAAATCTCGCCGGTGTCGCACCGACGTCCGTCGGCGAACAAAGGGGTTTTTTGTTTATCGAGAAGGTGTTTCCAGACTTAACGTAATGTGAGAGGCAGCGACGCGGCCGCGTTGCGTGGCACGGAACGTGACTGACCACGAGACAAGCCGCGCGGCGTTCGCGTGACGTCACGCTTTTTTGCAATGGTGGGGTTTTGTTACGAACTGTAAAGTACGACGCGTATACCGGTCGCGGATGAATGTGTCCGCCGCGAGTCCGACCAACGGGAGGACGGCTTGCGTCGGGCAGCTTTCCACCCGGACCAATTCGACCGCCTGAAATATAACTGAAAACCGCCGTCGGCCCTTCGACAAGGACTCATTGGTGCGACCGCGAATCGTCGCCGCGACTTCGGACGTTTCCAGTTGGAGCTGTTGCATCTACGGGCTTTCGCCGTTCTTGTCTTCGGCTTTCTTCCCCTTGGCGCCCTTCTCGCGAGACTCCTTCTGGCTGGATTGATCCGATTCGCCTTGCTGCTGTTTCCCTTCGTCGCTAGCTGGTTTATCCGTTTTCTTTTCAGCCCGAGGCTTTTTTTCGTCGGGCTTACCGGCATTCTCGCTCTTCGCATCCGTCTGCTTCGTGTTCTCTTCCTTGTCGGCTTTCTGTCCGTTCTTGTCTTCCTTACCGTTCTGCTGCTGACCGTCTTCCTTGCGCTTGGCCTGTTCCTTTCCAGCGTCTTCGTCTTCGTCTTCGTCTTCGTCTTCGTGTTCGTCTTCGTCTTTGTCTTCAGCCTTTGGCTCTTTGGGCTTTGGCTCTTTGGGCTTGCTTTCTTTCGGTTCACTCTCCTTCTTGGGTTTCACTTTCTTTTCTTCCGAATCCTCATCCGGAGTCTTTTCGGGTTCGGCTGTTTTCGGCTGGGGCGTTTCATCGGGTTCGGTCTTCTTTTGATCCTTTTCCTTTGCGCCGTCTTCTTCGGGTTCGGCATCCTCCTCGTCCTGGGACTTTTTCTTTTCGGGTTTCTTTTTCGCTTCGCCCCGTTTGCTTCCGTCATCAAAGGGCGCGTTCTCGGCGTTCTTCCTTGGCAGCCAGGCGGATAGTGTTTCCTTGATTTCCGTATACGCCGGCTTGTCAGCCAGGTTCACGTATTCCATGGGGTCGCTGGCGTGGTCGTACAGTTCCTCCGAGCCGTCCTCATACTGGATATACCGCCACCGCTCCGTGCGGACGGCGTGATTGAGCCGGCCGTGGGTGGTGATGGCCGGTCGCTCCCACTCGGCATTGGAGTCCGCCAGTAGTGGAAGGAGGCTTTGGCCGGAGAGTCCGTCGCGCGGAGGCAGGCCGCAGAGCTCGACCAAGGTGGGGTAGATGTCAAGCAGGCTGACCGGCGCGCCGACACGGGCGCCGGCTGGGGTGCCGGCGGGGAGTCCAGGCGTCTTCGGGGGCGCCACGAAGATCAACGGGGTTCGCGTAGCCTCTTCCCACAAGGCGAACTTCCGCCAGTGTTGCTTTTCGCCCAGGTGCCAGCCGTGATCGGTCCAGAGGACGATAACCGTATTGTTGGCGAGTTCACTGGCGTTCAGAGCGTCAAGCAGTCGTCCGACCTGTGCGTCCGCGTAGTTGATCGAAGCCAGATATCCCTGAACGGCCGCGTGCCACTGATCGTGTTCGACGACGGCGGCGTGGTCACCGCCCGGCCGGGCCATTTTTATCCCTGCCGGTGGAATGTCATTCAAATCGTCTCCGCGATGCGCGGGGAGCAAGACTTCATCAACGGGGAACTTTTCAAAATACTTCGGTGGCACATACCACGGCAGGTGTGGGCGGAAGATTCCACAGGCCAGGAACAACGGCTTTTCGTGTTCGGCCTGAAGCTGTCCGATCACCCAGTCCACCACCTTGGTGTCTCCCATCTCGGCGTCTTCGACATCCACCGGCCCCCAGTCGAAGTGGGCCATGTTCAACCCACTGACCGATTTCACTTTGGGCTTGGGGTCGCCGGGACGGTTTTTTGTTTTGCTGGGCCAGTACGTATCCCACGATTCAGGGTCTGGATAGCGGCCATGGTAGATTTTCCCGGATCCGATCGCGGCGTATCCATGTTGCATGAAGTGCTGGGGTAACGTCACCTTTTCCTCCAGCACCGGCTTCCAAGGCTGCGGGTTTAGATAAACGCCGGAGCGGTGGGGCGCGATCCCGGTCATCAACGCCGCTCGCGACGGGTTGCAGGCTGGCGCGGCGCAATGAGCGTTCGTGAACAACACGCCTCGATCAGCGAGCCGGTTGATATTGGGGGTCAACGTCTGCGGGTGCCCGCCCAATTTCCCAATCCAGTCGTTCAGGTCATCCACGGCGATAAACAGCACGTTGGGCTTTTCAGTTTCGGCTCCCGTTGCCGAGCCAATCACCAGTAACCCCAGGCCGAGTCCGATCACGTAGCGAAGATGTTTCATTGCGCTTCTCCCGTTGCGTCGCAGGCTGCCACGCAGGCTGAAAGGCTTTTCAGGGCTTTGGTTTGGAACTGAGAGTTAACCCTAACGTTGCAAAAAGTATATGTAGGACGGGTCTCCAGGCCCGTCTTTGCAAGGACGAAATCGTACTTGATCTGGTGTCCGCAGATCTCACGAAATGTGAGATCTTCAAACAACCGCAAAAAGACATTTATGCGCTGTAAAAGACGGGCCTGGAGACCCGTCCTACGCCGTCTTTATGCAACCATAGAGTTAATCGTAACGTAAAATCGTAGCATTTTCAGGCAATGAGTCCGGCAAATCGACGCATCTTTGTAAACTTTTGGCCGGCTGGCGTTCTCCTGGCCGCGGGGACGGAGATTTCGCGACGGCGCCCGCGCGGGCCCTGGGCCGACGTTAGCGGGAGAATCCGCGAGGATTCAAGCTGCTGGCTGAGCGGACTTTATACCGGTCGCGGATGACTTTGTCCGCCGCGAGTCCGACCAACGGGAGGACGGCATGCGTCGGGCAGCTTTCCATCCGGACAAATCCGACCGCCTGAAATATAGGTTTGCAGTTAAACGGGTACGCGTCCGCAACGGTCCGCCACGACTCGCTAGCCGCACTCCGCCACATGAATACGGGGTTGCCAATTCACAGGTTGCCGAGCGGGTTCTCCCGGTTTTGCAGCGGCAGGGTAACCGGTTGTCCCAGTCGCTGGGATTCGAAAACCGATACAATCATTTCAGTGGCGACGCGAGCGACGTGGACGCTGGTTCGCGGTTGTCGATCCTGCTCGACTGATGCAATCAAGTCTTGCACGGCCAGCAGATTCCCGCCGTGAAGCCCGTTGTTGTCCAGCGGTTCGGCTTTCCCCACGCCCGCTGAACTGACCGGGATCCACTCCTTGTTCGACCGCGCCGGAGACCAGCCGGGATCGGGCAGAAAATACATTTCCGGCAAATGTCCGGTGTTGAACATCTGCACGACACCTCGTGATCCATAAATGGCCAATCCGAACCGCGTCGGACGACCGCCGGCGTCGCGGGTTGAATCAAAATACCCGGTTGCCCCGCCCGCGAACTGATACATGGCGTGAACACGATCTCCGGCCAGCGGTCCGATACCTTCGGCGCCTTCAACCACGTCACTGGGACCGATTGGTTTGCCTCCTTGCCGTACGCTGCCGAAACACCATTCGGGTTTGCCGCCAAAATAAAGCATGAGGTCGAACATGTGCGTGCCCAGCACCCACAGGTCCTCGCCGCCACCGCGACGATCCTCTTTGCCGCGAGCGCGAAACTCGAGGAGTTTCCCCAGGTCGCCGGAGTCAATCAGCGAGTCCACCACTGGCAGCTTCTGGCTGTACCGCGTTTGGAACGCAATGGCCAGTTTAACATGATTCTTTTCACACGCCGCGACCATCCGATCCGCCTCGACTAGAGTTCGGCACATCGGCTTTTCCAGGTAGATGCCTTTGACACCACGTTCGGCGGCAGCCACTACCATTTCGCAATGCTGGTCCAGCCAGCGAGGCGCGACGCTGACAAAGTCCGGTTCGACCGCATCCAGCATCCGGCGATAGTCCGTGTATCCTTTCGGGTTGCCCAATCGCTTCACGGCACTCGATAACCCCTTTTCATTCGGGTCCGCGACGGCAACCAGGTCAACACCTGGCGTTTCCAACCAGACTCGATCGAGACCGTGGCCGTAATTACCGCGTCCCGTATGCCCGATCACACAGGCGCGATACGTACCGGGCCGGCCTTTCGAAGCGCTGGCCATCTTCGATGTCGCGGCCGCCGCGGCCAGCGTGGCCCCCCCCGCCATGAACTGCCGCCGGCGCAAAAATCGGCTCCGTCGGCCTGTCTGGATCCCGGTCTTCTTGTTCATTCCGATCTCCTTGCATCATCGACCGCGAGCGGACACCACTGACGCATCACTGACACGTGGGCGTGTCAATATGAATCGCGAAACACGTGACAGTTTAGCTGGCGGACGTGGAACTTGCACCCTTCGCGCGTGTTTTCTACCCAAAATCGGTTGAAATGTGAGCGAACGAGTGCGTTTCTTCGGTCCCTTTGATGCCGACTTTACACGGCTAGTCCGCGGCGTACAATATCGGGTATTCGGAGGCGGTTGTTGTTTGTCAAAACCGGGGGATATCAACGTCGATCAGCTTGAAGTGGAGTCAGTGGCAGCGTACGGTTTGTTTCTCTTCATGGCTTCCCCAACCCCCTCCGGTGTCGGGGATTGTGCGTCGTGGTTTCACGGCCTACTGTGGGTACGTTAACATGGGGCTATACGGCAACTCGCGACCGTGCCCGCGGATGCGCTTTGCCAACAGGGATTTGCCACGGAGGTCAGCAACATGATACGAATCGGCAACGGTCTCGACATTCCGGTCGCTGGCGCGCCGGTTCAAGAGATTTCGTTGGGGCCCGCGGTTCGTTCCGTGGCCATCGTGGCGGATGATTATGTCGGCCTGCGTCCTTCCATGGCGGTACGCGATGGTGATTCGATCCGAGTGGGTGAACCGGTTGTGACGGACAAGACGCATCCGGAGATCCGCTTAACGGCGCCGGGGTCGGGGGTGGTGAGGTCGGTGAATCGGGGCGCGAAGCGAAAACTGCTCTCCATCGTGATTGATTTGGAAGGCGATGAGGATAATGTTGGTCAGGGATTCTCGTCCGAGGACCTTTCGTCTTTGGATGGTCAACGAGCGCGGGAGACGCTTCTTGAATCCGGGCTGTGGACGGCGTTGAGGACGCGGCCGTACAATCGCATTCCGGCGCCTGGTGGTTCACCCCGTTCCATTTTCGTGACCGCGATGGATTCAAATCCGTTGGCGGCTGATCCCGCCGTCGTGCTGTCCGAGCAAGGCGACGATTTCGTTGGTGGCTTGCATGTTCTGTCCCACCTAACGGAAGGGGCGGTGTACGTCTGTCACGAAGCGGGCAAGACGGTGCCGGGCGAAGGAGTACCCGGGGTAACGCTGGCTGAGTTCGGCGGGCCTCACCCCGCGGGGCTGCCGGGAACGCACATTCATTTTTTGGATCCGGTGAATGCCCAACGCACGGTCTGGTTCATCGGTTACCAGGATGTGATCGCCTACGGGGCCCTTTTCCGGACCGGGCGCATTCGCACGGAACGCGTGGTGGCATTAGGCGGGCCGGGTGTTGAGCGGCCGCGATTGCTGCGGACGCGAATGGGAGCCAACCTGAACGAGCTGACCGCCGGTTCGCTGCGGCCGGGTGAACAGCGGGTGGTATCGGGATCCGTGCTGGCCGGCCGCCGGTCGGAAGCTCCGACGAACTTTTTGGGCCGTTATCATACGCAGGTTTCCGCGTTACCGGAGGGGCGGCGGCGCGAGTTCTTGGGGTGGCAGATGCCCGGTTTCAACAAGTTTTCCGCGACTCGCACGTTTGCCACTGGATGGTCCGGTGATATGGAAAAAGTGGCTTGGGACACGAACATGCATGGCAGTCGCCGAGCGATGGTGCCGATCGGAGTTTACGAGAAAGTGATGCCGCTGGACATTCTTCCGACGCAGCTATTACGAGCGTTGATTGTGGGGGACACCGACGAGGCGCAAATGTTGGGATGTTTGGAGTTGGACGAGGAGGACTTGGGGTTGTGTACGTTCGTGTGTCCGAGCAAATACGATTATGGTCCGATTCTGCGCCGGAACCTGACCACGATCGAGCGGGAGGGTTAGTTCGACATCGCCACTTTGGTTCGACCAATGCACGCAAAGCGTTACGGTAGAACGTTTTAGCTCCACCGACACGGGGCGGGTGGGGAAGCATCGAAGTGGCGCTGTCCCATTAGACAAGCGGGAAGGTGAGGCATACTGCAATGATTCGTCGCCTCTTCGATAGGATGCGGCCTCATTTTGAAGAGCGGGGAAAGCTGCGCGCTTTTTTCCCGCTCTACGAAGCGTTGGACACGTTTCTTTACACGCCCGGCAAGGTAACGCCCACGGCCCCGCACATCCGGGACGCGTTGGACCTGAAGCGACTGATGACCATTGTCGTGGTCGCGTTGATCCCTTGCATGTTCATGGCGATGTGGAACACCGGGTACCAGACGCACCTGGCCATGGAGGAAATGGGAAAGACCACCGTTGACGGTTGGCGTGGCGCGGTGATGTCGCAGCTTGGTTTGAGTTACTCGCCCCATGCCTTTTTCAGCTGTCTGATTCATGGAGCCCTCTATTTTGTTCCGGTTTACGTCGTCACCTTGGCCGCTGGCGGGGCGTGGGAGGTGTTGTTCGCCATAGTGCGAAAGCACGAGGTCAACGAGGGGTTTTTGGTCACGAGTGCGTTGTTTCCCTTGACGCTGCCGCCCGACATCCCCTGGTGGCAAGTCGCGGCGGGGATTAGTTTCGGGGTGGTCATTGGGAAGGAAGTCTTTGGCGGCACGGGCTACAACTTCATGAACCCGGCATTGACGGGTCGAGCCTATTTGTACTTCGCGCACGCCAAGCAAATCTCCGGTGACGTGTGGGTGGCGTTGGATGGGTACAGTGGGGCCACCTCGTTGGGATTGATGGCTTCGGCGGAGCCGGGAAGTGGATTGGATGCCCTCAATGTGACCTGGATGCAATCCTTCCTGGGAACCATCTCGGGGTCGATGGGCGAGACCTCGACGTTGGCTTGCGTTTTTGGGGCCGTGGTGTTGATTGCCACGGGGATTGGCTCGTGGCGCATCATGAGCGGCGTGCTGCTCAGCGGGTTGGGGTTTTCCACGCTGCTGTGGGTCATTGGAAGTGAATCCAACGTCATGTTTGGCTTGCCGCCATGGTGGCACTTGGTGTTGGGGGGCTATGCGTTTGGTCTGGTTTTCATGGCGACGGATCCCGTGTCCGCGTCCATGACGAAAACGGGCAAGTGGTTTTACGGCGCCTTGATTGGCGTGGTGACGATTCTGATCCGCGTGATCAATCCGGGGTACGCCGAAGGCATTATGTTGGCGATCTTGCTGGCCAATGTGTTCGCGCCTTTGATCGACTACGTGGTAATACGAGCCCATGTGAGAAGGAGGCAGGCGCGTTATGCGGCGTGAATCGGTTGGGCAATCCGTTTTGGTGGCTTTCCTGCTTTGCCTGGTCTGCTCCGTGCTGGTGTCATCGGCCGCGGTGAGGCTCAGGCCGCTCCAGAGGGCCAATCAGGAGCGTCAGATGCAAAAAAACGTGCTGGCCGTGACGGGACTGTATCGGGAAGGCCAGCCGGTTGCCGAGCAGTTTGAGCAGGTGGAAATGGAAGTGGTCGATTTGGAGACGGGGGAGTTCGTGGATCCTGATTCGCTGGACCGGGAAGCTTATGATCCCGAAGCCGCCCCCCGAGATCCGGAACTGAGTGTTCCGGTCCCGAAAGAGTCGAATATCGCCGGGATCAGTCGCCGTGAAAAGTACGCCAAAGTCTTTTTGGTGAGGAATGATCAGGGGGAGCTGGACCAGTTGGTCCTGCCGGTGCGTGGCAAGGGATTGTGGTCCACGATGTACGGGTTTCTGTCACTCGAGCCGGACTTTCGCACCGTGCGCGGGATCACGTTTTACGAGCATGGCGAGACGCCTGGCTTGGGGGGCGAGATTCAAAGCGAGACGTTCAGACGCCAGTGGAAAGGCAAGATGGTGCGGGAGCCCGATGGCAGCGCCCGTTTCAGCTTCGAGCGCGGGACGGTCGATCCGGAGGATCCGGCCGCGAAATACAAGATCGACGGCATCGCCGGGGCGACACTCACCACTCGTGGCGTGGTCAACATGATTCGCTTTTGGATGGGACCGATGGGGTTCAAGAGCTTCCTGGAGAAACAGAAAGCGGCCGGCGGTATCTCGGGTCCCGCGGCGTAATCAAGCAGGAAACGGCGGAGTGTGAATTTGCAATACGATGGATGGAAATCCGAAAGTCGAAGAAGTTGAAGATGGAAATCCCAAGAGCATCCCCCACAATGTTGTACGAGCTGTATGTGACGCCGTCGTACATCCGAAGGGGGTTCATTTTAGGGTGCTGGACAGTCACGTGGGTTGAAGCGGTGAAGCGGCCGCTCGACGGACGGTCCGGGGCCGGGCGATGACGTTTGATATTCGAGGGAGGACGCCGCCGTGCAGTTGAAGGCGAGGAAGGTCCTATTGGACCCTCTGTTTAACAACAACCCAATCGCATTGCAGATCCTGGGGATTTGTTCGGCGTTGGCGGTTACGGTCAATCTGAACACTTCACTGGTCATGTCGGCGGCGGTGGTGTTCGTTATTTCCTGTTCCAACTTGTCGGTCAGTCTCATTCGGCAATGGATTCCAAGCAGTATTCGCATTATTGTCCAGATGACGATCATTGCTTCACTGGTGATCTTGGTCGACCAGTTTCTGCGCGCCTTTTTGTATAACATCAGCCAAGAGTTGTCCGTGTTTGTTGGGCTGATTATCACCAATTGCATCGTGATGGGGCGGGCGGAAGCGTTCGCCATGAAGAATGGTCCGTGGATGAGTTTTCTGGACGGCGTGGGGAACGGGTTGGGATACAGCGTGATATTGATCGCCGTGGGAACGGTGCGTGAATTGTTTGGATCGGGATCGTTGTGGGGGTATCAGATACTGCCCTTGGCCAGCGAGGGTGGCTGGTACGCTCGCAATGGGTTGTTGATGTTGCCGCCCAGTGCGTTCTTTCTGATTGGATTATTCATCTGGGCGCTGCGCACGTGGAAACCGGATCAGGTCGAGGAGGCGTGAGATGTTGGAAGAACACCTAAGCCTGATTGTGAAGGCTGTGTTCGTGGAGAACTTGGCACTCGGTTTTTTCCTTGGCATGTGCACGTTCTTGGCGGTTTCCAAGAATGTGACCACGGCGTTCGGCTTGGGGATGGCCGTGATTGTAATCCAGGGCATTACCGTGCCAGCCAATAATTTAATATATCAGTATCTGCTCGCGCCGGGCGCCCTTTCCTGGCTCGGTGAAAGCTATGAGGACATCGACCTGTCGTTTCTGGGACTGATCAGTTACATCGGCGTCATCGCGGCCATGGTTCAGATCCTGGAAATGACACTCGATCGATTCGTGCCCGCTCTCTATAACTCATTGGGGATCTTTTTGCCATTGATCACGGTCAATTGTGCCATCCTGGGTGGTTCGTTGTTCATGGTGGAGCGGCAGTATAACTTTGTCCAAAGCGTGGAGTTCGGGTTGGCGACGGGATTTGGCTGGGCGATGGCGATCGTGGCCTTGGCGGGAATTCGTGAAAAGCTCAAGTATAGTAATGTGCCCGCCGGCCTGCGCGGGTTGGGGATCACGTTCATTGTGGCCGGGCTCATGGCGCTGGCTTTCATGTCATTTTCGGGAATCGAACTGTAGATGCCCCGGAGTTGAACGTTCCCGATGGAAAAGATGAATGGGCGGACGCTCTATGTTTGAGGTATTCCTTGGAGTCACGCTGTTCACGAGCATCGTTCTGGCGCTGGTTCTGATGATCCAGGTCGCCCGGAACGTATTGATTCCCAGCGGCACGATCTCCATCGAGGTGAATGAGAAGAAGCAACTTGACATGCCGGTGGGAGGCAAACTGCTCAACACCCTGGCCGACGGCGGGATTTTCGTTCCCTCCGCTTGTGGTGGGGCCGGGACCTGTTCCCAGTGCCGCGTCCAGGTGCTCTCCGGCGGAGGCGACATCCTGCCCACCGAGCGTTCCCACTTCAACAAGCGAGAAATACGCCAAGGCTACCGGCTCTCCTGCCAGGTTCCGGTCAAGCAACCCATGAAGATCGTGGTGCCGGACGAGGCGTTGGAAACGAAGCGTTGGCGCTGCCGCGTGCGATCCAATCGCAACGTCGCCACCTTCATCAAGGAGATCGTTCTGGAGCTGCCGCGAGATGAAGAAGTCGATTTCAAGGCGGGCGGATACATCCAGGTCGAAGTGCCACCCCATACCGTCGAGTACAAGGATTTCGACATCGACGAGCGTTTTCGGGAGGATTGGGATAAGTATAACATGTGGCGCTTCCGGTCGGTCGTCAACGAACCGGTGATGCGCGCCTACTCAATGGCGAATTATCCAGGCGAACGGGGCATCATCATGCTCAATGTTCGCATCGCCAGCCCGCCGCCAGGGGGACCCGAGGACGTGCCGCCCGGCCAGGTGTCATCCTATCTGTTTGGGCTGCGGCCGGGCGATGAAGTGACGATTTCAGGACCGTACGGTGATTTCTTCATCAAGGATACCGACGCGGAAATGGTCTACATCGGCGGAGGCGCGGGCATGGCGCCACTCCGCAGCCACATCTTCGAACTATTCAAGAATCGCCGTACCAACCGACCGGTGTCCTATTGGTATGGCGGACGGAGCCTGCGCGAACTGTTTTATATCGATGAGTTTCGCGCCATCGAAAAAGAGTTTCCCAATTTCAAATTTCAGCTTGCCCTCTCCGAACCGCTTCCCGAGGACAATTGGAACGGGTTCACGGGGTTCATCCACCAGGTCCTGTACGACAACTATCTGAAGGACCACCCGGCGCCGGAAGATATCGAATACTATATGTGCGGCCCCCCCATGATGGTGGACGCCGCGATGCGGATGCTCGATGACTTGGGCGTGGAAGAAGAAAGCATTGCTTTCGATGATTTCGGAGGCTAGAGATCCTGGTTGGACAACGCCACGTTCGTTTGACCGATGAACGCAAAGCGTTACGATGGAACCGTTTCGCCTCATCGGCATGGGGCCGGTGGGGAAGTGGCGATGGGCAACTATACTTCAGGCGGTGGGATTTGTCCGGGTGGAAAGCTGCTCGACGCAAGCCGTCCTCCCGTTGGTCGGACTCGCGGCGGACAAAGTCATCCGCGAGCGGTATAACTGCGGCGTTTTTCGGAGGGTGGCTGAGCGAGCGGCAAAACGCGTTCCCTCTCCAAAAAACGGGGATCGCGAGCGGAGACCAGTGTGCCGGACGATTCGGAGACACGTTGAATTGCGAAGTTATTCTTGAGCGACTCCTAACGGTCCTACGCTGGCGGGACACTTACCCCAGGGTGAGATCCAAGCGGTCAGTGCCGGTCCGCTGTTTCAGCGGTCTTCCGAAAGGCTAGGGGATAACGCCCGATGAAGCACGTGGCGCTGTTCATGGGTTTAATGATCGGGGCCGGCCTGGTGACAATGGTCTTCACCCGGTCCGAGCCGGCGGGTTTAACGACATTGAATGGCTCGACCATGGGGACCACGTACACGGTGCGGCTGGCTCGCGAGATGCCGGTTGAAGCGAGAAACAGCTGGCAAGATCGGGTTCAAGCGTGTCTTGATGGCATCGATGCCCGCATGTCAACCTATCAAACCGATTCGGAGGTGTCTTGTTTCAACCGTGCCACGTCAACCGATTGGTTCCCGGTTTCCAGGGAGACGGCGCTCGTGGTCCAAACCTCCTTGCGGGTGGCGGAACAGACGAATGGGGCGTTCGATGTTACAGTTGGTCCCCTGGTGAATTTGTGGCATTTTGGGCCGGAGCGGCGTCCGGTCGGGGTCCCGACGGATGCGGAGATTGAAGCGGCACGAGCCAACGTGGGATATCAGCACCTGAGCGTCCGGCTCGCCCCCCCTGCCCTCAGGAAAGCGTTTCCGGAACTGACGATCGATTTGTCGGGGGTTGCCAAGGGGTTCGCGGTGGATCGGATCGGAAGGCTCTTGGAAGAAGGCGGAATTGGATCGTATATGGTGGAAGTCGGTGGGGAAGTGCGAACGCGGGGCACCAAAAGCAATGGCGCCGGGTGGCAAATCGGGGTCGAGCAGCCTGTTGTTGGCCAGCGAAAACTGCAAGGCGTGTTGGAATTGGAAGATATCGCGCTGGCCACGTCGGGGGACTATCGAAACTTCTTCGAATGGGATGGTCAACTGTATTCGCATGAAATCGACCCCCGCACGGGGCGGCCGGTACGCCATGGGGTGGCCTCGGTTTCGGTTCTGGCCGACACGGCCATGCGAGCGGACGCGTATGCGACCGGCCTGATGGTGTTGCCGCCCGATGAGGCGTGGGGGGTGGCCAAGGACCTGGGACTTGAAATAATGATGGTGACCCGCGGTCCGCGAGGAGATCGACAGCGAGTCACGCGAGGGTTTTCCAGTCGAATGCGAAATCTGAATCGAGGTGGCCGGTGAAGCTTTTTCTGTTGACACTGCTGGTATTCGTCCTGGCTTTGTTGGGATTGTCGGTGGGCGTGATTTTCCGAAATCGGCAAATCCGGACCTCATGTGGGGAGTTGTCCCAACTGGATGCAAAGCATGGAAAACTCACCTGCGACGGCTGCTCGTCGGGCAGGGGGCACTGCGGCAGTGTGCACACGACGTGGGATAAGACCCCTTGAGTGACCGTTCCTTAAGTGACCGTTCGCCTTGAAAGTCTCGGAAGTCTCTTGGAGCCGAAGCATGTCTAGTCCAATCCTCGCGCGCGATATCATGGTCAAGAGGTTGATTACGCTCTCCCCGGAGACCAATTGGCACGAAGCGGCGAAACTGTTGCTCAAACATCACATATCGGGCGCGCCGGTGGTCAATGAGAAAAATGAGTTGGTTGGCATGTTTTCGGAACAGGACATGATGCGGGCATTGGTCGATGCTGCTTATGATGAGCTGCCGTCCTCCGAGTTGCGCAACTATATGTCGTGCGATCTGTACACGATTAACGAAGATGTGGATCTATTGTCAATCGTTCAAGCATTTCAAAATGAGAAATTGCGCCGCTTGCCAGTGGTTCGCGAAAGGAAATTAATGGGGCAGCTCAGCCGCCGGGATGTGATTGCCGCCGCCGTCAAATTGCTGGAACCCGCCGTCGTCGGCCGCAAGTCCGCCATTCTCTATTTGAGCGGACTCCGAGAACCACCCCCGGAGGCTCCGTTGGAATAGACGGGGAGTGGACGAGAAGGGTTGAACCACCGGTTGGTGGAACAAGCTGGCATCGACATGTTCCAGTTGCCTTCGCGGCGCGGCTGGCCGGAAACGGGCGAGGGACTGGCAGAGGTGACGTGGATGTGGTGGACGGTTCTAGCTGCCTTTACCTTGGTTTTGGTCACGTGGACGTGCCTGCGAATCACGATCGGCAATCGGCGGCTCGGCAAGCTCCGGGATCAAGATCCCGCCGGGATTGACCGGTGGCCGTCCGTGTCAGTGGTGGTCGCCGCGCGCAACGAGGAAGAGAATCTCCAGGAGGCGTTGGAGTCCCTGTTGCGAATGGACTACGACAATTACGAAGTCATCGTGGTCGACGACCGCTCCGTGGATCGGACGGCGGACATCCTGGAGGAATGTTCCGCTGAACATTCGAGGTTGACCGTCCTCCATGTCGGTCAACTTCCCGCGGGTTGGCTGGGCAAGAATCACGCGCAGTGGCGTGGTGCTCAAGTGGCGAAGGCCGAATACGTCTTGTTTACGGATGCGGACGTGACCATGAATCCGGAGACACTTCGGCGCGCCATGGCGTATGTGGTTCGACAGCGAGTCGATCACTTGACGATGACTCCCGACGCGGTGATGCCGTCGCTCATTTTGCAAGCCTTTGTCGTGTTATTCCTCAATTTGTTCGCCCTGTTCACGCGTCCGTGGAACGTGGCGAATCCGAAAAGTTCGGCTTTCATTGGAATCGGGGCGTTCAATCTTGTACGGGCCGACGTTTATCAAGCGGTGGGGACACACGAGGCGATCGCCATGCGTCCGGACGATGACGTCAAATTGGGAAAGATCATCAAGAGGCGAGGATACAGGCAGCGGGTGGTTTGGGGCAGCGACATGATTTCCGTTCCGTGGTATGGATCGGTGCGGGCATTGGTACGGGGAATGGAGAAAAATGCCTTCGCGGGGGTCGATTATCGCATCGGAATGGTCCTGGCGGCGAGCTTGGCATTGGGTCTGTTCGCCATATGGCCATTTATTGCCGTTTGGCTGCTGGACGGACCGGCTCGCTATTTGTATGCGTTTAGCGTCCTGGTCCTGCTCGGCCGCGCGTGGATCACGGCCGTGGAGTTGCGGCAATCCTGCTGGTGCGTGCCGCTGGTACCCGTTGCCGCTGGGATGTTGATCTATATTCAGTGGCGAGCGATGGTGTTGCTGTACGTGAACAATGGTATTCGCTGGCGGGACACGCACTACTCGTTGTCCGAACTAAAGGCGAACCGGGTGTAGAGGGTAAGGAATGACTCAAAATGAAGCTCAGCGTTGCATAAATCGGAGAATGCAATTCTCCCGAGTGTCGCATGTCATCACGTCATACGCTCTTGGACGGACAACGTTGCACGGGCTCTTCCGCCTAACTTCATCATTCGAAATTCCTTGCTCGATATTCGATATTCCCTCCGTCCCTTCCGTGGTTATAAGAATTCCCACGAACTTTGAAAGCTGTTCAGCCCAAAATGCGATTGTCCTTTTAGGGAGGCAATGGCACGTGGGCAATGAGCGCACGGGGGACATGGACGGCCGCTGGAAAGGGAATTGAATATTGAATATCGAGCAAGGAATCATGAATCATGAAGGAAAAGCAGAACGATGACTTGCGGGAACGGGTGATTGAGTTTGCGGCTCCTGTTCTGGATGCCGTCGAATCCTTGCCCAATTCGCGAGTGGGCAATCATGTTGCCGGCCAGTTCATCCGGGCGGGCACATCGGGCGCGCCAATCCATGGCGAAGAAGACGTGCATGGCCGCCAATCAGCTTGCGTGGCACGGCACCTCGAACCTGATCTGGTCGCGACGACATTCAGACGCGGAAGACTTGGTTGATGATGGGAAACCCGTATTCGGCTCCGCCCGTGATAATCCGTACGTTTTCCGACGGACAGCATTTGCCGGGGCTATGAGTGTGTCCGCACAACACGGTCAGCTCGGATTGACGATGCCGGCCGGCGATTTCCATCACCACGTCACCCACGGCCTGACACGTGAACAGGGGGGCCCAGTGGTCGTCGGAAACGCTGCCATTGTGCCAGCACGCGTCGCGCAATGGCGGAACATGAGTAACGAAAAAGACGCGTGCATAGCGCTCGAGTGCTTGAGGGAGAGACTGGCGGATGGCGGCCGCGGATTCATCTCCCAGCGCCTTCAGAACCGCCCAGCGTTCTTGTTTGCTCAATCCAGCTAGTTCATGAATCAACGAAAAGTCGCTCAGCGTAACCGTCGATCCTTGGTAATTCCCGACGCGGCCATCGCCCCAACCATCGTGACCGACCAACCCCACGCCCTCCGATATCTCCACGCACTGTTCATCCGTTAAATAGACCAGCTTTTCCCGCTGTTTGCACACACTTCGCACCTCCCCGCGCACTCCAGCAATCGAACCGTGGTAGAAATCGTGGTTCCCCAATACGAAGTAGATGAAGCAGTCCAGGTGATTATCTAGTTTGACCAGGCATTCCACCAGGTTTCTGGATTCCGCGATGTCACCACTGAGCAGAAGCACGTCGGGGCTGGCGTCTTCAAGTCGCTCCAGGAACATGTTGAACGCCGCTTGCTCAACGAAGTCGAAATGGGTGTCGGTCGCCCATGCAATGCGTTTCATCGGTTCCTTGCCTCGCCTCTACTGCGTCACAACTACATCCGCGACTTAGGATCCGTAAACCGTTTTATCGCAAAGTCTTGCCGCCACCGGGACAAGCCCGGTGGCGTGAATTCTCGAGAGACATACGATTTATGCCCTTTCATGGCCGCGAAGTGGCATTGTCGAACTAATCCGTTTCAACGACCCACTCCATGTCTCCCACCGTCACCACATCTCCGGGAACCAATTTTCGCCCGCGACGCGTTTCAATTCGACCATTCACGGCCACATCACCGAGCTGGACAATCGTTTTAGCTTGGCCTCCTGTTCCCACGACACCCTGCAGTTTCAAGAATTGATCCAATCGAATCACGTTTTCATCGTCGCCGGACATGTTGGTTGTTCCGTGAAATGACTAGGCCGAACTCTGGTCGGCGGGGCTTTTCGCGTTCATTATGGCCTGTTGGTCATATTCTAAGGCACCGGGCGCCAATCCGCGACAGCGGTGGTTGAAACGGGGGGCGGGCGAGGGGCTGTGGGGTTCCCGGATGGACTGTTGGCAGGCGTGCCGGCCGCGTGTTCAATCTAGGCGGGATCTTGTTCCGCCAGATGGTTTGGATATCATGGAAGATTGGCGGCTACGGTTTGACGGGATCGCCGTTTTTTGCACGAAACGACCGGCCTCAGTCCATGCAGTGGGGCAATTCAAGCACATGGCTAAACGCAATTTTCGCAAGGCTATCGTCATGGCCGGTGGTTTCGGCACTCGGCTTTACCCGGCGACACGACATGTGAGCAAGCAGTTACTGCCGGTTTTCGACAAGCCGATGGTTTACTATCCGCTTTCGACTCTCATGCTGGCTGGAATTCGCGAGTATCTCGTGATCTGCATGGAGCGTGATCTGTCGGCCTATGAAGAACTATTGGGGGATGGAGCTCATTTGGGACTTTCGATTTCGTATGCCGTCCAACCGTCCCCGCGGGGCATTGCCGAGGCGTTTCTGATTGGAAAGCATTTCATCGGTGGCGATCACGTCGCGCTCGCCCTTGGCGACAACATTTTTTACGGTCAGGGATTGCAGCAAAAGCTTGCCGTGGCGAGGGACCGTGAACACGGCGCGACCGTGTATGGTTACGTGGTTAGGGATCCTCGGCAGTACGGCGTGATCGAGTTCGACGACCAGGGTCGTCCCGTCGAATTGATTGAAAAACCCTTGCACTTCAAGCCAAGTTCCGCTGTGACCGGTCTTTACTTTTACGATAACGACGTGGTGCGGATCGCCTCCGAGCTGGAACCGTCGGCCCGGGGTGAACTGGAAATCACGGATGTCAATCGGCAGTATCTGAGGCAAGGTCGCTTGCACGTGGAAATGCTCGGGCGTGGATTCGCTTGGCTTGACACCGGCACTGAATTCGCATTGCTGCAGGCTGCGAATTTCGTCCAGATGGTACAACACCGGCAAGGATTGTTGATTGCCTGTATCGAGGAAGTAGCATATCGGATGGGCTTTGTTTCTCTCGAAGACCTGGCCCGGCTGGCGCGCCCCTTGAACAGCTCTTACGGAGATTACTTAAGAGAGATCGTGCGGGTTGAATGTTCAAGGCCCGGTTCAAGGCCCCGTGAAGATGAATGACGAATGACGAATGACGAATGTTGCTGGCATGGGGGCTGGGAGTGCCACGTTGAATGCTCGCTGGTTCAGATTTTCCTTTGGATTCGGATCGAACGGATGAAACAAATTGCCTAGCGGTTCTGGAAACAGCCATGTCCGAGGATCCGGTAACTCAGTGGATTGAAGGTTTGAAATCCGGGGACGAGACCGCGATGGCGGATCTATGGAACCGGTATTTCGAGCGTTTGGTCCAGTTGGCTCGCCATCGGTTGGGCAATACCGCTCGCCGGGTGGCGGATGAAGAGGATGTGGCGCTGAGTGTGTTTCGTTGTTTGTGCGCGGGGGTGGAGCGCGGTCGCCTATCCGGGATGTCGGATCGGGACGACCTGTGGCGAGTGCTGGTCACCATGACGTTGCGGAAGGTGATTGACCAGCGGAGACGTCTGGGGGGGAAGAAACGGGGTTCCGGTAAAGTGCGTGGTGAGTCCGTGTTCTCGCGGGGGTCGGATGAGGAAGGATCGCCGGGGCTACAACGGTTCAGCGATGGCCTGCCAACCCCGCCGATGATGGCCATAATGGAAGAAGAAGGGCGGCGATTGTTGGAGGCTTTGGAGGATGAACGGCTGCGGCAAGTGACGCTCTGGAAGCTGGAAGGATTCACGAACGACGAAATTGCCGCCAAGCTGTGTCTTGCCACGCGAAGTGTTGAGCGAAAACTGGAACGGATTCGGGAGATATGGTCGCGGGTTCTGGAAACATGACATTAGATGGACATAGCAAGAAGCATGCGCCGGACGACCCGACGTGGGCCGCGCTAATCGACCGGGTCTGTGATGAATTTGAAGAGGCATGGCGTCAAGGGAAAGAGCCGAGCATCGAGGACTATCTGGGCACCGTGCCCGAAGCACTGCGTGAGCGCCTGTTCGTGGAACTATTGTGTTCGGACTTGGAGATGCGTTTCAATTCCGAGACCACCGTTGATACTGGCTTCTATGTGGCCCGATTTCCGGAACGCGAGCAAGAGATTCGAGCCGTCATGGGGCGGTACGGGAAGACCACGCCCAAGCAACGCGCGGCTGGCGCTGGAGGAGCGGCCGGGGCGCGGGCGGGACGCCAGGTCAAGGTGGACGACCACGAGTTCACGGGACGGCGGTACGGTCATTATCAGCTGTTGGAGGAGGTGGCTCGAGGCGGCATGGGCGTGGTGTTCAAGGCCTACGATGCGAAATTGCAGCGGACCGTGGCGTTGAAGATGATTCTGGACCGGAACTTGGCCTCGCCAGAGGCCATTGAACGGTTTTACGCGGAAGCTGAAACGGCGGCGGGGTTGAATCATCCGGGCATTGTGCCGATTCATGACGTGGGTTCGCAGGAGGGGCAACATTACTATGCCATGGGGTTCGTGGAAGGCCCCGTACTCTCTGAAGAGTTGAATCGGCGCGAATTTTCCATCGACGAGTCGGCTCGCTTGGTTCTTGAGCTGTCTGATGCCGTGGGCCATGCGCACGACCACGGGGTTGTGCATCGGGATTTGAAGCCGGGTAATATTCTTTTGTCGGCGGCGGGACAACCGCGGATCACTGATTTCGGATTGGCCAAACGGACGGATCGGGCCGGCGAGTTGTCGGTGGATGGACAAGTGCTTGGCACGCCCGGCTACATGGCGCCCGAGCAAGCCGCCGGAGACGTGGAACGGTCAGGGCCGGCGGCCGATATCTATGCGCTGGGCGCCATCCTCTATCATCTGCTCACCGGGCATCCTCCGTTTCGGACCACCTTGGATTCGCTCGTCCGCGTGTTGGAACAGGATCCCATTCCGCCACGCACGTTGAATCGACGCGTGCCCCGGGATTTGGACGTGATCTGCATGAAGTGCCTGAGCAAGAATCCGGTCGATCGGTATGGGGCGGCGCGGGAGTTGGCTGATGATTTGCAGCGGTATCTTGACGGCGAACTGATTCAGGCGCGACCGGCCGGCGTCCGCCGCCGTCTGCAACGGTGGGGGAGACACCGGCCGCGGCTAGCCAGTGTATGGGTCACCATGGCGGCCTTTTATATCCACCATTTGATATCGTATGCCATTGGCTATCCCGGATCACGCGGTCTGTTTCACTGGCAGGCGACAGCGGCGACGCTCTCGGTCTGCGCCTACGCATGGGTGTATCAGAAGCTTTTGATGCGTCCTCGGGCCAAACGGATGGTGCTCTACGCATGGGTTGGAACGGATATCTTGGTCTTTTCACTTTTCTTGTTCTTCGCGGTGAGGGGGGCAAGAAGCCCTCTGGTGGCGATCTACTTCTGCATGGTGGCGAGCGCCGCGCTCTCATTCGATCGATACCTGGTTTGGTGGGTCACTGGCGGTTGCCTGCTTTCCTATGGAATCCTCGCCTTTGCGACGCGGTGGTACTCGCCTGATTTCGAAACAATGACCTACCGTGAAATCATGCCCGTGATGATCAGTATGCTGGCGATCGGAGTGATCCAATACTACGTGCTCCGCTGCACCCGCCCGCGGTTGACTTTGTCCGCCGCGAGTCCGACCAACGGGAGGACAGCTTGCGTCGAGTAGGTTTCCACCCGGGCAAATCCGACCGCCTGAAGTATAAGGGAGTGCCGTGTTACCATGTTTCATGTTCCTCGAATTCACCAACAGCTCGTTGACCTTGACCCTGCCGAGACAGACTATGCCACTCGCTTTGTTGAGCTGATGTTGGAGGCCGCCAAGGCGGTCAAGGCGAGCGATATTCATCTGCAGCCCACTCCGGCGGGGCTCGATTTACGGTGGCGATTGGACGGAGTTTTACAGCGGGTTGGTACGTTCGCGCGGGGCGAATCCACGGATGTGGTGTCGCGGCTGAAGGTGTTGGCGGAGCTGCTGACTTACCGTACGGAAGTGCCGCAGGAAGGACGCATACGCGAGCGACGCGGTGAGGTGGAGATGCGGGTGAGCACGTTTCCCACGTTGCATGGGGAACGGGCCGTGGTGCGGCTGTTCGCGACTCGACAGCGGTTCCAGTTTCTCCCGGAACTGGGGCTGCCGGTGGAAATTCAGCGAACATTGGAAAGGGTGTTGGGCGAAACTTCCGGCGCGTTGATTATTTCAGGCCCGGCCGGGAGTGGCAAAACGACAACCGCCTATGCGAGCCTCCGGCATCTGATCGCGGCCAGCGGTGGCGGACGATCGGTTGTGTCGCTCGAAGACCCAATCGAAGTGCCCGTGGATGGCGCGGCCCAGTCACAAGTTAATTCACGCGCGGGATTCGACTTGCTTACGGGATTGCGCTCGTTGATGCGGCAGGATCCGGAAGCGATTTTGGTCGGTGAGATCCGTGATCGGGAAGCCGCGGAAATCGTGTTTCAGGCCTCTTTGACGGGGCATATCATTGTGACGACATTTCATGCCGCCAGCGCGGCATCGGCCATCAGTCGCTTGTCCGACATGGGCATCGAACCTTATCTTTTGCGCAGCGGAATCCTCGCTATTCTCAATCAGCGATTAGTACGAGAGCTGTGCCAGTGCGCGCGCGAAGTATCAAACGAAGACGCATTGCTCGGCCTGTCGATCGAGCGGGCGTGGGAACCCGTTGGCTGCGAGAAGTGCCGGTACACGGGGTATGTGGGCCGCCTGGTGCTGGCTGAAATGCTGCGGGCCGATCGTTCAGAACTCACCCATGCTATTCTCTCGCGGTCCGACGCCCGCCACTTGCAAGATCTGTGCGTGCAAAACGGGATGATTACCTGCTGGCAACGGGGCCTTGAGTTCGTCCGCGAGGGCCGTACCAGCCCTGGCGAACTGCGGCGCGTCTTCGGGTTTGGATTCTCGTAGACCCATGAGTGCGGACCGCTTGTATATGTTCGTGGCAGCTTTATCCAATGAAGTAGGGCTATCCGGAACGACAACGGTTTGAAAAGGGGCCCGTGCAGCGCGCGGGCCGCCGTCCGGGGCTCCCGAGCGCCCCCATGGCTACGGCCGTTCCTCCGCCGTGTCGAGACCGTGCGCGATTCCGGCGGACACGAATAATAACCGCGCGCTGATGTTTTCCAGGGGTAAGCGGAACATGGCTGACACGGCACGCCGGTAGGCTTCCAGCTGGGGGTGATAGTGAGCCACGAGTTCAATCAGCGCGTGGGGGTTGGTGGCGTCGATGTAATCCGTTTTATAGTCCAGGACGTCCGCCGCCACCAGGCGATCGTCGTGATGGAGCAGCACGAGGCGGTCGATGGCGCCGGATAGCATCCGGCCGTTATCCCGCACGGCAAAGCGTCGTTCGTTATGCACCTCCGGCCGAAGCGACATTCCAGACCGTTCGGGACCGAGAATCCGCAACAGACTCGGATCCCTCGGCGACTGGTAGAAATCGCGGTGGAGCACGGCGGCGATTCGCGGCATGGCGATCATTCGCTCAAACGCGTCCAGCTGTTGCGTGACGTCCACTCCGGTGGTGTTGAGTGGCTTGGCGAGTTGCTCTAATCGCTGTCGCTGGGGCGCCCCTTCATCCAACCACGTGATTTCTTCAAAGAACGCGTGGATCAGTGTTCCGCGGGCGGTGGCAACCGCGCTGTCGAGATTGAGCACGCGCCGCGCGGAGACGCGAGCGCCCCCTTCCAGTTTCGAGGGCGCGGTATGTTCCAATCGCGGATCACGCGGCATGGCGGCCAGTTTGACGTTGATGTGCTCTGAAGCCACGGCTCCACGCGGCTGGCTAGTATCCCGTGGCCGTTCATGGTCAAACCACCTCGGGTTACCACAACGATACGGACGTTCTCGCGGCCCGACGGGACTGCCATCGGTCAATGCCCCGCGCAGCAGGCCGGCGGGGGTTTTATGCAAACGCCGCTCACTCTTCCCCGACGGGTCGATAATCATGTGCAGCGCGTGAATGGCCCGGGTCAACGCGACGTAGAGCACGCACATCGCCTCATCCGCGCTCCGCCGTGCATGGGTTTCGAACAGTTCCCGCAACTCGGGAGGCAGCAACTTCTGGATTTCCGCGTTTCGGTACAAGCACACCCGATCAACCGGCTCGGTCGGCGAGGGCTGCCCGACCACGCAGCTGGGTGGCTGTCCAGCCAGTTGATAGTCAAGATCGGGAAGGACGACAACATCGAACTGCAACCCTTTCGCCTGATGGACGGTCATCACGCGGACCTCCGCCGTCGTCGGATCGGCGATTCGTTCCTTGGCCACGTGTGCCAAAAAGTCTCTCGTGCGGAGGGACGCGATCGGTTCGTAGCCGTGTGCCAAGGTCACGAACTGCTGTAATCGACTCCGATCGCGATGATCGCAGTATGGATCCAAAAGTCTCGCCCACCGCAGGATGGTTCGACCATATCCTTCATGGAGCAATTCCGAGCGAACCTCCCGGGCCAGGGCCAACGCGCGATCGCGCCGCCGGTGGTCGCAATAGTGGAGCAGTGCCCCTAGCGGCGAAGTGGCCACGTGGAAACGGGAAATTGTATCTCCGGGATGATCGGCCAGTTTCAGCAGCGACAACAGAACTTGGACCGCCGGCGAATCGGTGAGCGGGTTCCCCCCCTCCTCGCTCGCGGGAACGCCCTGCCGCCGCAACTCGTAGATCATGCGTGCCACCATGTCGTTGCTGCGAACCAAAACCCCAAAGCCGTAGCCGGGGGCTTGTTCAACGAGTTCGCGCATATACTCGGCCGCATATTGGCTCTTGGCTTCCTTTTTGGTCTGGTCTTTATCGGTCGACGGAGCCGTGCATAACTCCACATAACCCTGCAATTCCTCGCGGTTCGTGGTGTGCGTGCCAAACCCCTCGCACCACCGCGCCACGCCTGCTTCCAGCGAACCGAGATTCGGGTGACGCGTCATCCCGGAAAACGCCTGGTTAACGGTGTCGATGACCGGAGGCGACGACCGATAGCTCTTGTTCATGGACTGATCAGTAAGTTCCGGCAGTTCATGCTGCAAGGCCTCGAAGATCTCGGACAAACCCCCTCGCCAGCCGTAAATCGCTTGCTTCACGTCCCCCACGCAGAAAAACGATGATGGGGACGCCCCGGCGGTTGTCGATGCATTGTCATTGGGATTCGTGTTGTCACGGGGCATCGTGACGTGGCGGGCGAAGGCGCGCAATACATGCCATTGCGCCAATGATGTATCCTGGAATTCGTCCAAGAGCAAATGGTTAATGCTGGCGTCGAGGCGGAATTCGTGTTGTTGGATGGCTGCCCCCGACATGCCCCGGGCCAAACTGCGTGTGATGTCGTCAAACCTCACGGCTCGCGCTTCATGCTTTAACTGGACATAAGCGTGGTGGAACTTGTCCAGCAGCTGGTACGTCGCCTCGGTTTGGTTTGCCACCTGGTTGAGCAGCGCGGATCGCGCGTGGTCCAACAAAACCCGATAAGCGGAAAGCAAATCGGGCGGCAGGTCTTTCCGATAGTACGTGGTGGCCCCGTCTAGAACCTTCTTGGCCAATCCCCCATTGATGAACAGGGCCCAGTCATGCTGTTGGGCCGCCACCGCGTCCGCTTCGCGCGCGGCGTGGGCGCGCGAGTCGTTTGGCACTGGCGCGTCGCGCAAGGTTTCAACGGCCGCTTCCACCGCTTCATCGCTTAACATTTTCGGTTTTGGGATCCGTCGCCAGGCGGCCGGGTCCGTTTCCAAGTAAAGTCCATACAGATCGTCAACCGCCCCTTGGACCAAGGCGCCGACCGAACGCCGTGCTTCGCCTTTGGCCATCAGTTGCAGCAGTCGCTCGAGTTCGCGTTTCGAATTCCCTTGCAACGTGGTGGCGATGGCTTCACGCCGCAAATTGCCATCCCGTACCGGCTCGACAATCCGCCAGCCCGGCGGCAGGCCAAGCTCCAGGCTGAAACTGCCCGCCAGCTGGGCGAAGAAAGCGTCCAGGGTGGAAATATGGAGCCGATGCAGGTTTCGCACGAGCCGTTCAAGTGACTGCAAGCAGTCGGACCGGGTCAGCGATGAAAGGCTCAAATGATGGGCCAGTTGGGAACGTTCATTCTCATCCAGAGCCGCTCGGGCGAGCCCTGACATGACCCGACCCAGTATTTCTCCCGCCGCCTTCCGCGTGAATGTGGTGGCCAGGATCTGTTCCGGGGGAATCGCGTAATGCATCAGCCCCAGATATCGATTAGTCAGCTGGAACGTTTTTCCGCTACCAGCCGAGGCACGAATCAAGATGTTCGGAAAGCTCGTGATGGTTGTCGTCATCGATGACCCTACCCCAGCAGTGCAAGAAAGTGTGACGCCACGCGGCGTGTCGGCGGTCATTCACGTTTGTTGTTACGCAACGCGGCCACCCCGCTACGTCTCGCATTGCGTTAAGCCTAGCAACACCTTCTCGACAAACAAACCCCGTAGCCGTTCACGGGCAAGAGACCGATATCCGCAAACGTTGGCGCTTCCGTTGCACATCCTCAAGGAAGGCGTTTCAAGGTGCAAATGCCACGGGCTTGTCCCGTGGTCCGTTACGTTCCACGCTAATGACGAGAAGTGTTGTGTCTGACCGGTTTGTAGCGGCAAGCGTGAACCACCACGGGACAAGCCCGTGGCATCCATGCAAGCCTTGCGTGTCCAAGCCGTGTGGTGGCACCCCGGGGGGCGTGGGAGCGTTCTCTCATGGGCGGTGGGCACTCATGTTAATCATGGTTTCTGTTCCTCTGTTCCCGCCAAATGGGGCCGAAACGCGAGTTCTTGGCAAATGGCGGCGAAATCGGTAACGGTTCCACTTGGTGGAAGCGTGGGGGGCCAAAACCTTTCCGCGACGATGTCACGGGCCACTTCCAAAGCCCGCTCATCCGCGCTTTCCAACGTGGCGTCATCCCAATCCGCCATCGACGCGCCGATCTTTTCCGTTTCTTTGGGCAGCAGGATGTAGCCGAGTCGCAGTGGTCCGTCCAGTTCCAGCGTGCGCGCCAGATGAGCGTATAAAGGAAGCTGCAGATCGACCCATTCCCCGCCGCTCAGATGCGTCTCCCGCGGCGATTTAGCCGTGTCACCGGTCTTGTAGTCTAGAATCGCCCACTCATTGCCCCGGCGATCGATCCGGTCGATCCGGCCTTTCAAGAGCACGGAGGTCTGCGCGTCGACGTTCAACCGGGCGGGTTCGGTACCGCCAGACGTTTCCACGTAAACGATTTCCCACCCGTCCCGAGCCCGCTGCGCCTGCCAGTGCGCAAACCCTTTCAGCCGTTGACGTGCCTGAGCGATTTGCACATCGACGGCCGGGAGGCGGTCTTCGCCCAAACGCTGTAAGACAATCTGGTCCAATGCCTGCTGCAGGAAGCGATCAATTTGGTCCTCTTGTTTCGATTCGCGGATCGGATGCTGGCCGAATTGCTTGAGCACTTCATGGATCAACGTCCCATAGGCGGCCCCGTCCAGTTCTTCATCCGTATCATCCATCGTTTCCAACGCGAGTATATGCCGCAGATAGAATCGATAGGGGCATTCCATGTAGGCGCGAAATGATGTCGCGCTGATGGACGTGATCGGCGTGCTCAACGGCGCCGGTTTCGGGACCACAATCCCTGACTTTTCCGCCGCGAGAGGTTCTGGTACAATCGCGTTCCACTCGGGTTCGCTCGTGGCCGGCGCGGTGAAAAACCGCAATGCTCGCTCCGCCATGGTTTCCGCATCCGTGGCAAAAGCCAGCCGGCTGGGCGCCAGCGGATCGTGATCGCCCGTGAAGCGTCCGGCAATCAACGTCAAATGCTCGCGAGACGCCCGCAGCACGCTCAACGCATAGGCGTCGCGCGCGTAGCGGCGGCGATTGTCCACCAGCCCCAGCTGCCGGCGCAGCTGGTTGGGGAGGAACAAGTCCGAGTTGACACTCGTGGGCACGTTGCCTTCGTTGAATCCCGTGACAATCAAAGCCGGGGCCATGTCAAGCGGCAGCTCCAGCCAGCCCAACAATTCGATCTGTCCTTCCTCGTGCGGAGAGGGTATCTCGGACTTCCCGATTTGCCCCAGCAACTGAGTAATCGCCTGGCCCGCCGTGAGAGGAACATCAATCTGGGGTGGAATCTCTTGGTGAAGTAACAACGTCTCACGGATCTGCTCCAACGCTCTCAGGGTGTACAGGTCACGCGACCGGTCGGTATTAAACGTGCGGTCGCCATAGAAAACGTCCAGCAACCGGGCCAATGCTGGTGCCCATTGCGCCAGCGGCCGTTTGGAGTCGCGAAGCGGATCCAGGACTTGATGAATCAACGACACGGCCTGTTTTACAGCCCGTAAGACGTGGTTCCCGCTCCCGGAACTCCCGGGGCGAAACGGAACCTGACTGGTTTTGTTCTGGCTTCTTGGCTCGGAACATCGGGATGGGTTATCCAGCCAGCTTCCTAGCCGTGGCTGGAGATGCTTGCCATGGTATTCATCCAACTCCACCAGCCAATCTTCCGATCCAACGTGTTGGGTCAGCCACTGGCTTACGTCTGGATGCCTGACCAAGCTGGCGAAATCGAGAAAGCGATCACGGTCCACGCGGCGCGCGACGGCTTCGAGCAGCCGATAAGGGGTGGTTTCCCAGACGGCGCGGCCCACGACCCAGCGGCCCGAAACATCGGATTCCTCTAGTTGCCGCAACAAATGGGGCACAAGCCCCTCGTCCAGTACGCCGATCACGATCTGGTCCGCGCGATACCGGCCATTGAATGCCGCCAGGGAACGGACCATTTCTCGGCCTTGTTCGACGGGCCCTTCCACGACATGGATCTGCTCGGTTGCGATCTCAATCGGTTTGTCTTGCCATTGGTCCGGGAGGAGGCAGCCGTGTTCGTCAAAACTGCCGGCTAATGATTCTGGAGCGTGTACCAGGGCCGTGACCTGGTCCGCTACTTGATCGATCATCCGCCGCATGGCGATCGTCATATCGGTCGTGCCGATCAAAACGATCTCCTTGTCCGCGCGGCAGAGGTCGTGAGCGATGGCATACAGCCGCGCTGTTTGGCGATCCCAGAGTTCCAGTTCATCGAGGAGTCTCAGGTAATCCTTTTGAACCTGGCTAAAAAAGGTCCACCGATCGGTCTCCTGGAAGCCGGACAGTTCCGCGCCCTGGCTCGCGACGTGAGCAAAGTCAAGTGCGTCGGCCGCCAACTCCCGGTGCTGCCGTTGCAACAACGCCCCCAAGTCCATCCAACTCGCATGATCCTCCTCGGCGGGCAATTGCGGAATGAATCTCCGGCACCAGTCGCGGTCGATTTCTTTCAACGCCCGCACCCACGCCAGCTGCTGCGTTAAGGCGTCGGCGAAGGGCCGGTGCGATTCATACAGGTATTCGGGCAATCCACCAACCGTGCATGTTTCGGGCGGAAACAGGACCAGGGATCGTTCTTCGCCACGAACAACCAGCAAATCCATCAGCTGCCGGGCCGCCCGACCACCCGGTAGTACAAGCAAAACCTGGTCCAGATTCAAGGTTCCGTCGTGGCGAAAGCGGCGCACGAGATATTCGGCTACCGCCGGCAAAGCCGGCTGACGCCAGTCCAGAAACGTCCGTGTAATGGCCATTGCACTCAAATCCTGCCAATCAACGTGTTCTTCGTGTTCTTCCCATGCCTTCCTTCTTCCCGTCCGCGAGAGTTCCCTTCCACAATGCATTCTCGCAAATACCGCGCTCCACGTCTATCCAAGGCGTTGTTTCGGCACGGTCG
>JBNJEM010000004.1:0-38302 GCA_051745935.1 Planctomycetota bacterium | reverse complement strand
GCAGTGGCAGGGATCGAACTCGGCCACGCGGTTGCGTGACTGACGATAGATGTTTCGATGTAGACAGTGTCCATTCCAGTATTCTATCGCAGCGAACGACACGCGTCACCGCGTACGCGCGAAAGATCTTCAATTTCAAAACCGGCTGGCTCGCGTGCTCCGGTGCATGCGCTAGTTCGGAAACTCCTCAGACGGGCTCGCAGTCCGAGTCCATGACGTAGCCTATTGCCTTGATCACATCCCGAAATGCCATGTCGTCGAGTACGCCGAGCGGACCAGCCGATAGGTCGATTTGGGCCAAGTCAATGGACAGGAGGTTTTCGCACTGCGCCACGCAATCCGTCGTAAAGCCGAAGTCGCCGGCGCGGAACGGCACGCAATTGGGGAGTTGGCTGCGGACGGCAAATCGGGCTGAGGTGCAGACCACGACCAATGCGTAACGGCCTCGATTGAGTTCCTCCCGTGACAATACGATCACTGGGTGTGGACCGGCCTCCGCGAAGTCTGCCACGTAAATTTCGCCAGGGCGCATCACGGCACTTCACCCATGCGGCCCATGGCGTTTCGCAACGCCACCGCGCGAAGGCTCCGTTGCCGCTGCTCGTCCTCAAGGATATCCCGAACGGTTTCGTACTCGGATTCAGCTATCAGGACATAGGACACGTTGTTGCGCGGATCCACGACGCGCGGCAGTTCGCCTGCGTCCAGAGCCTGCAACTGCTGCGGGGTCAGTTCAATGCTCATCGCAAACTCCTCCACCTATTATCCTACCGCGCCGAGCAGCGGAAGGACATGGCCGATACGCTGCCACCCACCGCCACCGCCAGCCCTTCCGAACAATATTCTTATCCTGCGCAGTGCGCGTGGGAATTCCGATACCCTGCGTGTTGCGAGGAGTATTGAAATTACTCCACGCTGGCTTCGATGTCAACGATGCGGGGAAATGCGGGTTTTCCGCGCGTTTCGCTTCGGCCAGCGGGGAGTATCGGAATTACTCCACGCTCGCCGAGTTCCAGCGCGGGGTATTTCCGACACGCCACGCTAGAATCCACCCGAGCGATGGTTTCGGTTGCTGGTTCTCATGCGATAGGATACCGGATACTGTCCGCGTGTTCACTACCAGGAGGACCGGTCATGAGTTACCAAAAGTTGACGTCCATGCTGAAGTCGGCCAAGCTGCGGCCGAACGATCGACTTTGGTTCGGGCGATGGGTGGGTCGATGGGTATCGGCGCTTTTGCCGGGTGGGACCGAACGATTCAATCCCCATCAACCGCGAGTCGGTGATCGGCTTTTTGCGGCAACAGAAAGCCGGCGGAAAGCAAGCTTGGCAGCGGTTGCAGATGGTGAAAGCCATCCAGTTTTATCAAACCGCAGTGCCGCGGACCCATGCGCCGCCGCTGGATGACATCCGCGAAAAGTTGAACGAGTTTGCCCGTCAACATCCGGTTGCCATGTCGAACAACAGCAGCGTGATCGACGTGGCGGGCCAGATCGATCCGAATGAACCGGAGCCGATCCAGCTGGACGAAAGCAGAATGACGAAAGCAGACATGCTGATTCTTCTGGTTTTCGCCGTGGGTTTGCGAAGCTTGGTCAAGCATTTGCAGAGCGTAATAGTCGCCGGAAGACGCGATGTCAGGCGACGAGGCGGCAAGGTGGGGGGACAGGGTGCGAGAGGATGGACCGGGAAGGCACGCGTGGGGCCGCACACGCAACGAGGATCACGAACAGCGCGCACCGCGATGGGAGAACTGGCGTCGCAGTCAAAAAAATGACGTGTGCCGGTCAGCGTCTTCGAGACAGCAACACCTTACACTGATCACCGACCCGTTATGCCGAACATCGGAGTCAAACGCGGCACACTCGGGCGGAGGATCTTGGCTATTTGAACACGCGGCGGCTCGCGGCGGCGCCCTTCAACTGGGAGGCCTCCATCCGCTTCGCGGCCTCGCCCATCGAGGAACAGGAGCCCACGACGTGACCAAACAGCTCGTCGTACCCTCGCACCGTGTCCAACCAGGCCTCTTACTCGACGTTCATGTGATCCAAGATCGCGGCGAGGTCCTTGGGGATCGTGGACCGCTCGCCGGAATGGATCAATCGGGCGGTCCAATCGAGCAGCCGCCGGTAGGAATTCAGGGACATCGGCACAATCCCCATGTCCGAGGCCCGACGGCCGGTGTGCGAGGTGTCCGCCAGCGCGTGCGTCGCCGTGTTCTCCGGTTGCACCGTCAGTTCGGCCATCCACCCGTCCGCTCGATCCCGCGCGTTCTTCCCCTGCCCTCGCGCCTGGATCCGCTGAAAGCCCGACGTATACGGCGCCGTCTCCGGGCTGTCCGCTTGAACCTGGTTCCTGTTTTCACGGTCCTTTTGACACTCATCATTTCGCTGGTGGTCGCGCGCGTGGCCACCGTCGCCTTGACGTTGACCGGCGTCGCACTTGATTCGGCTCAATTCCAGTCGCTCTCCGCGTTCACGGGCTCGGGCTTCACAACGAGCGAATCCGAAGACATTGTCATTCGCCGATGCTCAATCCCTGCCCCTGGACGAATGACTCGGGACTAACCGTCGCCCGCGGTCAGGTATTCCAAACGCCGCTTGACGTCGTTTCCACCGCGCGCCTTCGGTGACAGCGATTCGGCCGTTACGTCGAATTCGTAATTCGGCTTTCCGTCCTCCAACAGCACGACGGTGTTGAGGATCAAGTTGGCCTGCACCTCCGACTGGCTGGCTGCCAGCGCCTCCATGATGGCGGGGCGGGGATCGGCTGCTTCGATCAATCCCAGAAACTCGGCCGCGCGTGTCTTCACCAACGGATTCGGATCACCATTGGCCAGCTCCTTTGCTTTGGGCACGAACTCGCGCGCGGCACGTCCAAAACAGCTGCAAACGATCGCCCCCCAGTACCGGTGCCAAGGGTCGGATGAAGAGAGCGAGCGGGCAATACCGTCACGGGCGTCTTCAAAGTCAAGCAAGCTCAAGTCGGCGATATCCACCAGTGTAGCGATATCTTTCTGGTGGCTTTGGCCAAACGCCACCGGATCATCCATGGCCTTGGCAACCAGAAAACTTTCCGGATAGAAGCTCAGATCCGGCATCCCCTTGACCCGTTCTCTCATTCGCTTACGCATGCCGGCCAACACGTCGGCGTAGCGAGGATCACCGGCTAGATTCTTGATCTCGTGCGGATCCGACGCGATGTCGTAAAGGGCCTCTGGTTCGCGGCGTTCGAAAAACCGTGCCGGGGGGCCGCTGAGCTTCCCAGCTCGATACAACGCTCGCCACTCCTGGTAGGCCAGCATTCTGTAGCGATAGTTGTTTTGAAGCCCATCGAAATTAAACGGCTGATAACTGCGCACGTACTCGAACCGTCCTTTTCGCAGCGTGCGGACCAGGTCGTATTTTTCGTCGAACCGGTCGGCATAGCCAAAGGCTTCGTCCCGCTGGCCCAGCTGCTCGGCCGTGATCCCCGGACCCAGAAACGGTCGGCCGTCGACTTGCCGAGGAATTTCTACTGATGCGAGGTTCAGCAAAGTGGGACCAAAATCGACGAAGCTAACGAATGCGTCGGCCCGAGCGCCGGTTTGCCACGGCACCAGATGTTTCCAGTTTTCCGGGACCCGCAACACCAGTGGCACGTGCAAACCGCTCTCGTACGCATACCCCTTGCTTCCCGGCAGCACCCCGCCATGGTCACCGAAATAGAAAATGAAGGTGTCCTCCAGTAAACCGTCCTCGGCCAGTTGGTCCACAACCTGGCCAATCTGCTGATCCATTTTCTGGATCCGATCGTGGTACCTGGCATAGGTGTACCGGAACGTTTTCGTGTCAGGATGATAAGGCGCCACAAACACGCTTTCGGGATCCGTCGTGGTATCCTTGTTCCGCATCACGGATTTCGAAAAATGGAGCGAACTTTCATGAGTGACCGGGAAACTTTGCATATGAAAGAACGGTTGTCCCGGTTCGCGGTTTCGCCAGGTGGCCTTGCCCGACGATGCGTCCCACACCCCGGGCCCTTCCTGGGCGTTGTAGTCCTTCTTGCGATTGTTGGTCGTGTAGTATCCAGCGTCCCGCAAATAAGCCGGGAACATGCGCAGTCCCTCCGGCATCGGCGCTCTCACGCTGCGGCGATGATACTGCGTGCCGATTCGAGGCCCATAACAGCCGGTAATCAAACTGGTTCGGGCCACGCTGCACACGGGCGAGTTCGAAAAGGCATGTTCAAACACGACACCGTGTTCAGCCAACGCCCCGATCCGTGGTGTCTCGGCCCCGTGATCGTCAAACAACTTCATGTAGTGTATCGAATTATCTTCCGAAACCAGCCACACGAAATTCGGCCGATCCGCGCTCAAAGCCCCCCGAACAAACAACAACACAACAAGCATCGACAACAGGCGTTTCATGGTATTCTCCACAACTCTTGTATCCATCGGCGGGGACGGCACGGATTCCCGAAAGCCCGACAGCGATCCCGTCGAAAACCAGGCTGGTCCACGTGCTTGTGGAACACGAGGTTCGACGTCCCACCACATCAATGACCACCTCAATGACCGATCCTGATTCTACAACACCCGTTCACGGGAATGAAGCACCCCGGCGGGGAAATGACGAATGACGAATGCACGAAGACACGAAGACGCGAAGACACGAAGACGCGAAGACACGAAGACGCGAAGGAATGACATAGCTGTTCACGGGTGCCGCTACGCGGCCTGGACACGCAAGGCCCGCTTGGATGCCACGGGCTTGTCCCGTGGTTCGTTACGTTTCACGCTACCGACGGGAGTGGTGTGTCCGGCCGGTTTGTAGCGGCGAGCGTGAACCACCACGGGACAAGCCCGTGGCATTTGTGAATGGTTACGCAATGACCAATGCCGAAGGGGTCGCGCGAGGGCTTGCCATCATGGACGATGTTGGCGATTCTGTGTGAGGTTTTCCAAAACGTACGGCGACTTGACCTCGGCACCTCGATATCCGGACCTCGACCGCCTGGGGATAGCATGGTTTTGTTAGGGGGCCTTGGCGGCTCGGGAGGCTTTTGGTTTCACGGCGAAGTGGGCGAGATGAGCCGAGGCGTGGTTGCGGTGGCGTGATTGAGCACGCCGTCGAGCTTGGCAATGATATTGAATCTTGCGAGGGCTACCGCTAGGATATCGTGTTGATTAGTGACTTCGGAGCACTCGGGACTAACTAAGGAGAAACCAAATGAGAGTATCCGTTGTGAGCACGATTCTTTTCGCGTTGCTGGTGGGCACACCGGCAATCGCCAAGCCGTCGGCGGACGAGATCCTGGAGACCGCGGGCATCAAGAGCGGCTTGGTGGTCCATCTCGGTTGCGGAACTGGAGAGTTGACGGCGGAACTGGCCGCGAATGACAATTTGGTGGTCCAAGGGCTGGCCGCCGATTTAGAAAACGTCCGAGAGACGCGAGCCCACGTCAAGTCATTGGGATTAAACCAGCGCGTTTCGGCGGATGTGTTTGACGGCGAGAGGTTGCCGTACGTTGATAATCTCGTCAACCTGCTGGTCGTCAGCACGCCGTTCTCGGTGGGCGAGCAAGAGATCCGCCGCGTGCTATGCCCTGGAGGTGTGGCGATTACGGTGGGCACCGGGACTGGAGATGTAGGGGCGGACAAATTGGTCGAACCGTGGCCCGCCGAGCTGGACGAGTGGACGCACTACCTTCACGACGCTCGGGGCACGGCTGTTTCCGATGACCGAAAGGCGGGACACTCCGGTGGATTACGGTGGACAGGTGGACCGTTTTGGGCCAGAAGCCACGAGCACACGGCGAGTTTGCAGGCGATGGTTTCCTCCGCGGGACGCGTTTTTTACGTGATGGACGAAGGGCCGGTGGAATCCATCCAGCTTCCTCCCAAGTTCTTCCTGACGGCCCGCGACGCCTTCAATGGGACCGTGTTGTGGAAACGTCCGCTGCGCGACTGGTTTAACTGGCTCTATCCGCTCAAGAGCGGTCCCGGTTGGATGCCGCGCCGACTTGTGGCCGTGGGAGACAAGGTTTACATCGCGCCGGGCATCAACCAGGACCTTCTATGCTTGGACGCGGCCACTGGCGAGGTGATTCGGACGTATGATGACACGGCCACGACGTTTGAGCTGATCGTCTCGCAGGGCGTGGTGTTCGCCGCGGTGGATCCGGACCGGGCCCCCGTTGACTACGACCAGCAGCATCCCAACTGCTGGAAAGAACGAGACCGTGCCAGCAATCTATGGGCATGGACCCCCGAGGAGGGCACGCGCGTGCTCAAGGCGATTGACGCGGAGAGCGGCAAGGTGCTGTGGGAGCACGAGGCGCCCCTCATGCCGATGACCCTGGCCGCCGATGATCGGATGGTCTGCTTTGGTGATGGCGAAGATGGAGACCGCGTCGTGGCCCTGAATCGGAAGACCGGCGACACGTTGTGGGCGACGGATGTGTTGAGGATGAAACGAATCAAAACAGGCTATGGCGGCCCGCGACTCGTCATCCACGGAGACCACGTCTTATACTCACCCATGAAACATATTTTCGCGATTGACGCGGAGGCCGGCGAGGTCCTGTGGTCGGTGGACAACAAACCCCGGAGCGGCCACTTTAGCCTCGAGGATTTCTACGTCATCGACGATCGAATCTGGACCTTGGGACGAAACAATAACGGAGTGTTCGTCACCTATTCTCTCGAGGATGGCGAGCAGCTGGAGCAATATAGCAACCCGATCCGATCGTTTTACATCCACCAGCGATGTCATCCCGGGCGGGCCACCTCGCGATTTCTTTTGCCGCCAATGATGGGAAACATGGTCTATGACCGGCGGAAGGATACCTGGACCAATAATCACTGGGTCCGCGGTGGTTGTATTTACGGGGTCATGCCGTCCAATGGCATGGTCTATGCCACGCCGCACGCCTGCGCGTGCTACTACCAGTCCAAATTGAACGGGTTCAACGCACTGGCTCCGGAACCGCGGACCGCCGTCGCGCCGCCCGCCGATCAGCGACTCGTCCAGGGACCCGCTTACGGTAAGTCGCCCAACGGCGATGCCCAGCCCGCCAGCGACCAGTGGCCGACATTCCGGCACGACAACAGCCGCAGTGGCTATGCCGGCACGACCGTGCCAGCCGATCTCGAAACCTCATGGAAGAAGAAGTTCGCCACGAAGGTGAGCCAGCCGGTTGTCGCCGATGGAAAACTATTACTCAGTGCCGTCGACAAACACACGGTCCACGCGTTGGATGCTTCGTCAGGTGAGGAATTGTGGCATTTCATCGCGGGTGGGCGTGTCAATTCCCCGCCAACGCTCTACCGTGGCCTGGCCATCTTCGGCTGTGCGGACGGCAGGATCTATGCGTTGAACGCCGCGGATGGGAAACTGGCCTGGCAATTCCAAGCAGCTCCGAACCATGGCAAGTTGATGGCCTATGGTCAGCTCGAATCGGTCTGGCCGCTCGCCGGCAGCGTGTTGATTCAGGACGACAAACTGTATTGCGTTGCCGGGCGGTCCATGTTCCTCGACGGAGGCTTGCGAATGTTGATTCTCAAGCCGGAAACGGGTGAACTGATTTCGGAAAACGTCATGGATCGGCAGGTACCGGAAAGCCAACAGAAACTGGACGACCTGTTGATGGGAAAACACATGCCCGTGGCCATGCCGGATATTCTCTCCGGCGATGGAGAGTATGTGTACATGAAATCCCAAACGTTTACGCCGGACGGAAAGCGAGTCCGGATTCGCCCCCAGCGCCCGGATACCCAATATGATCGGGAGGTGCATCTGTTCTCGCCCGTCTCGTTCCTGGATGACAGTTGGCATCAGCGCACCTATTGGATTTATGGTCGAGCGGCGGGAGAAGGGTGGGCGGAATTCCAGCTGCCGCCCAAACGCGTCCCGTGCGGTCGGATTATGTGTATCGATGAATCCAACGCCTATGGCTACGGGCGCAACCCGGAATTGATGTGCAACACCTCCATTAGTGAATATCGGCTCTACAGCGCCGCCAAGACGCCGAGTCGGAAAGTGGGCATCAAGCGATTGGAGGGCAAGTGGATCGAGGGCAAGTATCCGGCGGATAACGGGCTGGCCCCACACACGGTCAATTGGAAGCAGCTCGCGCAACAGCCTCGCGAAAAGCTGGACGCCAATGACTACAAGTGGATTGAAGAGGAACCCGAGATCATGGCCAAGGCCATGGTGCTAACCAAGGACTGCTTGTTCGTGGCCGGCCCGCGGGACGTGGTCGACGAAAAGGCCATGTGGGGCCGCTCGCAAGAAGACCGTTTCCAAGAAAAAATGACTGAACAAGCCGCCTGGCTCCGCGGCGAGAACGGCAGCGTGATGCAAGTGTTCTCGAAAACGGGCGGCCAGAAGCTTGCCGAGCATGAACTGGAATGCTTGCCCGCCTTTGACGGATTGATCGCCGCCGATCGTTCCCTGTATCTCGTGACGGAAGACGGCACATTGGTCTGTTTGCGGGGCAAGTGATGGGTCATGGCGTGGCGCGTGGCCCACCTTGCGACGCACGGTGGACGCTCGCTTTTGTCGAACACACTTCAGGGCGAACCTTACCGAGATTCAGCGGTTCGCCCTGGTGATCGCAGACTTGTTTTGAATGTTTGTATCTGTTTAGCCGCATGCAGTACAAGAATCGCCCGAGGCCCCATGATGAGCTTGCCTCATGGGTGAACAAAACTTGTCAGCTACTGCCATGTCCAACAACCTCCGTTTCCCCTCTCGCACAAGAAAGAAGGTAACCGTTCACGGGCAAGAGACTGATGTCCGCGGGCGTTCGCACGTCCGTTGCACATATTGAGGAAAGGCGTTTCGAGGTGCAAATGCCACGGGCTTGTCCCGTGGTCCGTTACGTTCCACGCTACCGACGTGTGTCTGGCCGGTTTGTAGCGGCGAGCGTGAACCACCAGGGGACAAGCCCGTGGCATCCATGCGGGCCTTGCGTGTCCAGGCCGTGTGGCGGCACCCGTGAACGGCTACGAAAGAAGCGACCTCATCCAAGAACGTTACTTCAGATGGCTGAAGTGTTACAGAAATCTTCCTGTCTTCCAATCTTCCTGTCCTCGAATCTTCCTGTCCTCGAATCTTCCTGTCTTCCAATCTTCCTGTCCTCGAATGCGGGGCGTGGCCGGGAAGGTGAAGGACCACGGGACAAGCCGCGTGCCGTGACACTCTCTTGCAATGCTAACTATCGACGCGACAGCTGCCGCGCGAGCTGCACGAGGGTACGGACCATGGCGCCGGTGGCCCCCGCATCCCGCCACGCTTTCGGCTTCTCGGCAAACGCCGGGCCGGCTATGTCACAATGGATCCACGGCCGCTCTTTCACGAAGTGTTCCAGGAGTTTGGCGGCCGTGATGGCACCACCCCATCGGTCTTCCCCGGTATTCTTAATGTCAGCCACCTCGCTCGAGATTTGTTCGTCGTAGTGCTTGAACATGGGCAGCTGCCAGAGCGGCTCGCCAGTGGTCCGTCCAGCGGCCACCAGTTCGTCGCACCAACTCTGTTGATTGGTCATGAGTCCGGTCACGTCGTTGCCCAGCGCGACGAGGCAGGCGCCGGTGAGCGTGGCCACATCGACCAGACGGGCGGCGCCGTGCTCGAGGGCCACGTCGAGCGTATCGGCGAGCACGAGGCGGCCTTCGGCGTCGGTGTTTCGCACTTCAATGGTCTTGCCGCTGCGCGCCGTCACCACGTCGCCCACTTTGTACGAATCCCCGCTGATCATATTCTCGACCAAGCCCAGGTATCCATTGACTGAAACGGGCAGCTGGAGCCGGGCGATAGCCGTCATCGCGCCCAGCACCGTCGCGGCCCCCGCCATGTCGGATTTCATGCCCTGCATGGCATCGCTCGGTTTGAGCGAATAGCCGCCGGAGTCGAACGTGACGCCTTTACCGACCAGCCCGAGCAACTCGGAGGCCTCAGAGCCGCCGCGATACTTCAGCGTGACCAGACGGGGCGGATTCGTGGAACCGCGAGCGACAGCCAGTAGCGCCTCGCAGCGTTCCTCCCGCAAACGCGCCGCATCCCACACATCGATTTCCAGCCCGTATTGCCGCGCCAGCTCGGACGCCTCCTCCGCCAACCGGATTGGCGACATGACACTGGGGGATTCGTTGACCAAACGCCGAGTCACATTCACGCTCTCGCCCAGGATCTCGGCTTCCGCCAACGTCTCGTTCGAGGCCCCGATCCAGACGATTTCCTCCGGCGGTGTCAGTTTCTTCTCCGCCCGGTACAGGTCTTGGCCCTGGCAAGCCGCCATGGCCGTGCAAAGACTGTTGGCAATCAACTGGTCGTCCCAATCAGCGCCAAGATTAAAGACCACTTTCTTGCGCGGCTTCGCGGCCAGCTGCTTGGCGGCCGCGCCCACGGCATGCCCGGCAACCGCTGGTCCGAACTGCTCACGTTCACCCAGCCCCACGATGAGCAGTTGCCGTGCTGACAGACCGCGGGGCGCCAACAAACGCGTCACCTCGGCCGATTTCCCGGAAATCTCCTCGCGGTCCACCAGCTGGGCGATCTGCCCTCCAACGGCCTCGTCAATCTGTTTGAGCGCGGTGTCCATCGTGAGATCCGCGTGGATTCCCGTTACGATCGCGTCACATTGAAGGTCCGCAACACCCGCCGTGGAACTCGAGATCTTCATGTACAATTGTCCTTTCAAATCGGTTGATAAACGGAGAATTCCACCCATTCTAGATCACGAAGCCTAGCCGTGGAATGCTGACGTGTCACTGATATATGCATGGTTCGCGCCGTGGAAAACGACCAAACGGTAAGGGATTCAGTGCGGCCAAGCGGGCCCGAAAACCGGGCGCGGCCTCGACCCTCCCGCCGCGTCGCGGTCTGGTTTTGGGGTTGAGGACAGGAAGATTTGAGGACAGGAAGATTTGAGGACAGGAAGATTTGAGGAGAGGAAGATTTGTTGAATACCACGCGCTCCACGATGGCAGTCTTGCGGGCCAGGAGGATGAACGGTGGCGGGCCCCGTGCCCCCCGGACATCCTGGCCGTGACAAAGACAAAGCACCAAGTGTGATGTCCGAGGATTATGTCGTCATTCCACTCACGCATTCACAGGAACCTGGCTAGCGAACCGCCTCTGGTGGCCATTGCGTCGATTTTTCGGGTTACCTCTGGATTCTCGATCAGCGGGGGTGCGTGCCGCGGCTTCACTCGTGCATCCAACACCAACGCCCCATTGCATCCCCAATGCTTTTGCCACGTGAACGATTCGATTCCATGGGTATCGGCGGCCGGATCGCTGCGGGTAAAGGTGACCCACAGGAAGTTATCCAGCGTGCGAGCGGTGAACTCGCTGTCGTCGACCACGACGATGAGCGGGAACTGACTGATGGGGCTGTCCGCGGTGAACGCCTGGCAGAATCGAACCATTGGATCGGGCCCCTCGTACGGTGGGCCCTGTATGGCGAGCACGCCGGCGAGACAGATTTTCGGCCGAGAAAATCCCTCTGGTAGCTGTAATTCACCGGGAAGCTCGGTGGGGAGCACGCGGTGGGAAGGACCCGCCGCCGCCCACGCCACTTTGGATCCCTCATTGATGGCGGTCCCGCTGTAGTCCAACGTATCGATGGTTGTGCGCGTTTGAAAATGTGCGTCGCGACGCCAGTCGACGCGGCACAGGAGGTGCCGTAGGAAGGCCGCCACGTCGTCAACGTCCAGCCGCGGATCGTCTTGATGATCCACGATCAACAAGTACTTGGCTAACGACATCTGCCCCTGGCCGAGCACGGCATTGGCTTGAGTCAGGAGTTCCCGGGGGCGGCGGCGCTCATAGGGAACGTAGCGTTCGGTGCCAATGGCCAAGAGTAGGGGGTGAACGCCGGCGGCGTCGACTGCATGGACAGCATGCACGCCGGGAATCACGGCCGGCACCATGGGCGCCGTCAGTTCGTGAATCAACTGGCCCAACACGCTATCTTCCTGGGGAGGCCGTCCCACCACGGTAAATGGCCAAATGGCATCTTTGCGGCAGCTTACTCGTTCCACGTGCAGAACGGGAAAGTCGTGGGCAAGGCTATAGTAGCCTAGGTGGTCGCCGAAAGGACCTTCCGGGAGCAGGCGGTGAGGATCGATGGTTCCCTGAATACAGAAGTCGGCTTCGCCGTACACGGGCAGTTTCCCGGGACGGCAGACCATGGGAATTCGATGCCCCGCCAGCGCGCCGGCAAAGGTGAGTTCGGACATGCCCTCGGGAAGCGGCAGGACCGCCGCGAGACTCATCGCCGGCGTGCCACCGACGAAAATGTTAACCGGGAGCGGTTGATGTTTCCGGATCGCCCCGGCATGATGACAACCAATCCCTCGATGCAATTGGTAATGCAGTCCAACCTCGCGGTTTCGAGCATACTGACCGCCGGACAATTGGACGCGATACATGCCCAGGTTCGAGTACTTCAGTCCGGGACGGTCCAGGTCCTCGGAATAGACCTGCGGCAAGGTGATGAAGGGGCCGCCATCATCCGGCCACGACTTGAGTTGCGGCAGTTGGTTGATGGTCAATGCTTGAGCGAGTACCGGTCCACGGGAACGGCGGCGGGGCCGCATATGTGCGGCGGTGGGCAACGATCGAAGGGACCGGAACGGTTGTCGCCAGAACTGATTCGGATCGAGCCTTAACGCGATCAATTGCCGTACGTGAGGCAGCGTATGCCGGAATAAATATCGGGCCCGTTCCACGGTTCCGAAAAGGTTGGACACCATTGGAAAACGGCACCGCGGCACGTTTTCGAATAGGATCGCCGGCCCGCCTCGCCGGTAAACCCGCCGTTGGATCTCCGCCGCCTCCAGAGTGGCACTAACCGGTTCAGCCACCCGTACCAGGCGTTGTCCCCGTTCGAGATCAGCGAGGCATTCTCTTAGATTTCTGTATCCCATGGATAAGGGCTCGCTCAAGAATAACTTCGCAATTCAACGTGCCTCCGAATCGTCCGGCACACTGGCTCCGCTCGCGATCCCCGTTTTTTGGCGATGGCACGCGTCTTGCCGCTCGCTCAGCCAGTGCCACCCTCCGAAAAATGCCGCACTTATTCCTGAGCGGTTCCCAAGCTTCACGCAGTCAATAATCAGCCAACGCCGCTCAAGGCCCCACAGTGTAATCCACCGGGGCGGGACTTGTCAGTAGAGGCACATACAAACCGGTCAAAAACACCCCCGCCTGGCCGTCGGTAGCGTGGAACGTAACGTAACGGACCACGGGACAAGCCGTGGCATTCGCGTCTGGAAAAGCTTTCCTTCAAGATGTGCGATGGAAGTGCGAACGCCGGCGGATATCAGTCTCTTGCCCGTGAACGGTTAGCGAATGAAAAGCCCCCGAATATATTCGGGTCCCCCATGCCGCGGCCCCCTGTTGGCTGGCGCTCAGGAATTGTTGTTTCCCCTGGGGCCGGGGAGTGTAAAGCAACCTGGCGGGGCATGATGGTCTGCCCGCGCCGGTTCGCGTGACAGGGTTACGCCGGCCGAGCGTCAGGAATTAGGGGACTCGCGCCGCCGCCCCCCTTCCCGCTCGCGTCTCTGCTCTCGTAGTTCCTGACGGCGTAGTCGTTTGCTTTCCTTTTCCACGGCTTCAATATGTCCGGCTTCGCCTGGCGCGCCGCGTTCGCGTTTTTGGATGGATTCCACGGCTTGATCCTGGCCGTAAACCACCAGCAAATCGCCGGCACAAATGAGATCATTACCGGTGGGGACACCGACATAGTCTCCGTCTTCGCGGCGGATCGCGAGCACCACCAGGCCCTCGGCCAGCAGGTTTGCTTCCCGTAGTCTTTTGCCGGCGAGCCAGTCCTGTTGCCGAATGGGGATTTCCGCCACGGTGAATCCCTCCGACAGATTCAGCAGGTTCGCGTAGTCGCGCACGTCGAGCGAGCTGCGGCGAAGAGCCCACTCAATCACACGGGACATCTGCCGATCGATCCAACGGCTTCGCGCGACCAGGCAAAGCGTGAGAAGTCCGGCAACGAGAAAGGTGGCCCGGCCAAGTCCGGCGAGCGTGGTGGAAATATTGGCAAGGGAAAGTAACAAGGTGGAGATCGACGTGACCAGGCCAGCGTTTCCCAGAAGCATCATCAGCATAATGATCCGACGCCGTAGAGGGTGTCGCACCATGTCTTCCGCTTCGGCGGTGGTGAACCCGCAGCCGGTGAACGCGGATCGGGCCTGAAACCGGGCCACGTCGGCGGACAACCCGGTCAGCGACAAAGCCGAGGACGCAATACGCGTAATGACCAGTGCCACCGTGATGACGATCAGTAGGGACAGGATCGCGAGCATGCGCTGTTGCTCCTCTAGATTTCCGTAAGACGAGGCGACGGTCTTGGATGTATTTCAGGCGGTTGGATTTCTCCAGATGGAAAGCTGCCCGACGCAAGCCGTCCTCCCGTTGGTCGGACTCGCGGCGGAGAAAGTCATCCACGATCGGCATAATGACCAATCAAAAAGGCCGCGGAAGCTCCACGATTAACGCGAACCTCCCGCGGCCCAACCACACCTTCGGCACAGCGAAGGGCGGACATCCGTCACGGTGAAATGGCGGCTTCAACTAGCTCGCTTTGACCGTGATCCGTTTTCCTTTTGCTTCTTCGCCCTTAGGCACGTCAATTTCAAGCACGCCATTGTGATACTTCGCCTCAATCTGGTCTTCCTTGATGCCTTCCGGCAGCGGGAATGCACGATGTAGGGTCCCATAGCGGTAATGGCGGGCATTCCCCTCCTCCGATTCCTCCTGGTGTTGAGCCTCGACGATCAAGTGTCCCGCTGATACCCGCACGTCGAAGTCTCCAGGCTCGAAACCAGGCGCGTCGGCACGCACCACAATCTCGTTCTCCCGATCGTCAACATCAAAATCCCAGGCCAAACCGGTGGTTCGGTCGCTCGGTGCTGGCCACCCTTTCCACGCATCACCACCGTTCGCCCATTCTCCCCAGAACCGATCAAACAATGCGTCGACTTCTTCGCGGAAGCGAGCCAAGGGGTGGGATTCGGTGAGCGCCCCTGGAGCTCGCTGAGCTTCTTTCCTTTTCTGTTTCCACGGAATTAAGTTGAACATGGTTCCATCACCTCCTCGCCACAACACTGGCATGGTTGTTTCATGAACACAGGCATGGTCCCTAACCACCAATCTCACCCCGTCGAGCAATCCGGAGCGGCGTTGAACCGCTCCGGACCGCGGTGACCACTAGCCTCCCTTGACCTCGATGCGGCACGGCTTCACCGCTTCGCTCTTCGGCAGGTGGACACACAGCACTCCGTTGTTGAGCTCCGCGGAGATTTTCTCGGCGTCAATGTCCTCGAAGATCTGAAATTCGCGGTGGTAGTCACCGACGCCATACTCCCCGTAAACCAAATCTCGCTCCTGATGCCTCGGTTCCACCTTGCCGTGGATGATCAAACGGTCGTTCTCGAACCGCAGGTCCAAGTTTTCCGGCGTCACGCCGGGCAGGTCACCGTAGAGGAGCAACTCCTCGTCGGCTTCGATCAAATCACACCGGAGAATATAAGTGGGACCGGTGCGCGTCTGTTCCACGGTGGCCACATCACTTCCCGTATCTTTTTTCACCATCTCACTCATGATTTATCCTCCCTTGTTTTTTCGTATGTTCTTGGATGCTTTGGAACGCGTCTCGGCGGAAAGATCCGTCCCGGCCTAACCCGCCTTGACCTCGATGCGGCGCGGCTTCGCCTCTTCTTGTTTCGGCAAAGTCACACACAGCACGCCGTTACGGAACTCCGCATCGACCTTCCCCGCGTCCACGGGCTGAGGCAACGTGAGCACCCGGGCAAAACTGCCGTATCCCCGTTCCTGTCGATGCCACTTGGCATTCTCGTGAGACGGCGCTTCCCGCTTGCCCTTTATGGACAACTGATTGCCACCCGTCGCGTAAATCTCCAAGTCCTCAAGCTTCATCCCGGGCAGCTCCGCCTCGCAGTACAAGTTGTCCTCGTCCTGCCAAAGATTCAACGCGGGATAAGCCGCGGCTTCCACCCTCCGGCCATCGCCCACGCCATAACGGCCGAACAAACGCTCCATCTCCTCACGCATCCGATTCATCTCCGACCACACATTTCCGACAGCAAGCGGTTCCCAACCTGTTGTTACTCGCATGACTCCACCCTCCATTCGATGTACTTGACACGATATACTCGACACGATCAATATTTGACTTCATCATCACCGACCTGAAACCGGGGCAAGCCTTTCCGGGCTCAACAGCCGGCACGTCATGGGTAACGCCCGCTCGCGCCTGGCATGCATTTTGCCCGCTGGCGGCATGATATCCACCTGCTTGACACCCCCGCACTGCGGCCGGTAACAACACCTGGTTTCCGCCTCCAAAACCCCCTTCGATCGCCTCCTATCTCAATGGTTCCGTTTTGGGGTTCCGTTTTGGGGGTTCCGTTCTGGCTCGCTGCTTCCTGACTCGCCCGGCGGCCAGGTCACTTCACTTTTCTTGATGTGCAACCAGCGTGCCAAACGAGCATTGAGCCACGTGACGTGGCTCGCGGCGGCGGAAGGAGAGGGGCAGCCGAGTTTGCCGGCCCAAGAGAGCGGCCGCCAAGGCGTCAGTTTGTCCGATCAACCCGGGCTGCCAAAGGCCAAATTGTCCGTATCCGAGGAGGGATTCACCGTGTGCTGCCGGAGAGCCGTGGCGCGGCGGTTTGCGTATCGGGATTTTGTCATTGGGACTTCCTTCTGGCTTGGGGGCTTCGTCAGAGCACCTTTGTGACCCCGGGAACCGGAATCTCATAGCCGCCATCCGGTTGTGGTCGCACCGGCGCGGGCGCTTGCCAGGTCTCGGCCTCGGTGATCAATGGCTTCTCGCAGTGGAGGGCTTCCTCCCAGGTGAGCGTCTGGCCGCAATAGGCGGCCATGCGTCCCAGAATCGCCGTCATGGTACTCTCGGCCCCCTGCACCGCCTCGTTGAACGGCCGGTCGTTGCGAATGGCGTCAAAGAGGCGATCGTGCTCGATCTGATATGAGTTTCCTTGTTCTTTGGCTTGCCATAGCGGCTCGTCCGAGCCGTATCGTTGGATGGCCCCCTTCCGTTTGGAAACGACCGAGGCTCTGCCTTCAGCCCCATCCGCGTACTCGGCGACGTGGTTCCAGCAATTGGGGATATGCCGGTGTTGACTCAGCAGTTTGGAGCCGTCGGGGAAATCGTAATCCACGTAAAAATGGTCAAACACGTTGCCATAATCGTCTCCGGAGCGGACCAGCCGGCCGCCTTGGCCTTGAGCCGCGATCGGATGGCAGCCCTTCATCCAACAGGCGACGTCGAGATCATGCACGCTCTGTTCGACGATGAAATCGCCGCTCAGCCATGAAAAATAGTACCAATGACGCACTTGGTATTCGAGCTCCGTTTCATCCGGCTGCCGTTCGTGGTACTTGCCGCTGCCACCGCGCACATTGTAGATGCGCAGGGCGTTAATCCGGCCAATGACTCCGTCGTGAACGCGTTGAAGCGTCTGCTGGTAGAGTGGACTATGGCGACGATTGAGTCCCACGCCCACCTTCAGGCCCTTCCGATCCGCCTCGGCGGCGGCGGCCAATACCTTGCGGATTCCCCACGCGTCGGTGGCCACCGGCTTTTCCATGAAAACGTGCTTGCCGGACTCAATCGCCGCGTCGAAGTGGATTGGTCGAAAAGCAGGCGGCGTCGCCTGGATGACAACATCCACGTCCTCCAAAGCCATCACTTTGCGGTAGGCGTCCAATCCCACGAATCGCCGTTCGGGCGGGACCTCAACTTGGGCCGCCGACGGGCCAGCGTCCGGCGAGCGACTGAAATGTCCGCCCTTGACAAGCTGCTTGTAACTTGCGTCCAAGCGATCCCCAAACGCGTCGGCCATTGCCCACAACGTCACCGGCCCCTTCGTGCTCAACGCCTGCACGGCCGCGCCGGTTCCGCGGCCACCACAACCAATCAAAGCGACCTTCAGCGTTTCGTCCCCGCCCGGATGCACGCCGGCCGAAACCGAAGGAACCGCCGCGGTGGCGCTCAATGCCACAGCCGCCGAACCCTGCAAAAAACGTCGGCGAGACAGTGAGAGATCGGCTTGTTTTCCGTCATTTCTGCCCATGATTATCAGCTCCCTAATGCAGAACACTTACGACATTCATTGAGTTTCATTGTACCTCTGCTCGGAAGACGGTAACACAACCCGTGAGCAGACGGAGCGGGACGGCCTTCACACCGTTCATGGCCGGACACGATTTCCCGCGTGGCGGGCGATCCGGATGGCGGCCCGGATTGAAAGGCTCCAACAGCATCTGATGTCCGCCTCCAAAACCTTTTCGGTGTCAGCACGCCCCAATGGCCCTTGCTGAAACGTCCAATTCACCGTCGGGCCGCAACCCACGCACGCTCTTGGATCTTGTTCGTCCCTTTGGTCTCTGGCAGCAACCCGGACGGAAAATCAGACTGTCTGGTTTGGCCCGGTTTGGCCCGGGTTTGGCCCTACTGGTTTGGCCCTATTCTCGCGTGATTGTGACCCCCTCGCGGCGCACATCTTTTTGTCTGGCATCTTTTTGTCCAACAACTGTCATTTCAGGACAAAAACATGCAAAACAAAACGAACAAGTCAGTGCGCTCTGTTTTGTTGCGCCTTGCGCCCTGCCCGGCGCGTTGAACCAAGGACGACCGGGACTGAAAAGACCAAAGGGATAAGGCGATGGCGGGAGGACCGGCCCGGACGCGATTGAAGGTGGTCACGGGTAAGCAGCGGGAGAACGCGGAATATCCGCTTACCTCTGTCTTCATCCGTGGGGCCGTCCTGCCATCGGTGGGCCTATTTTGGCCTCAGGAACGCCGGTGGTGATGGTCAGGGCGCGGGCGACGAGGTCTTCGGCTTCCGGAGCCAGGAGCCGCGACACATGCTGAGTTCGACTTTCGCATTTTAGTGCTAGCAGTCTTACCACATTGGAGTGATCGCATATAAAGCGGGCCTCCTACGAGATGAAGGTTTATCGGCCGACAAACCGCGTTCATCCGAAGGAGGCTCATATGTCCGTTTTTAACTCTTTGGTCACACTTCTTCAATCGCTGACAGTGGTCATGACTCAACCGTATTTGGCAATTTTTTAGCGAACTGATGCAAGGTTTTCCCGGAAACCAGGACGACGCCCTGCCCGCTGGCACCACGCGTTCGGTCCCCAACCGCGCCGAGGCTGCGTGTTAAGCTGACGACAGCGCAAAGGGGGACGTGGAGATCATCCAGCGGCTAGGCAGCCCAAAAAGAAAGTGGGGGGCCACCATCAAAGACCTAGCGACCCGGTGTGACGCTAGGAAATACGTTCCATTCGCGGCACGGAGCCAAACCCGTAACCACTCATCCCCGATCATTCCCGCGCCGCCACGACGTGGGCGTGCCGCGAATCAATCAAGCGACAACGACCAGCGTGAAAAAGGGTTCAGTCGCGGGGGCGGACCGCTCCGGTTAGTCCACTATAGTCCAGGCGATCGTTTTGGTGCCATAATGGCAACCCGAGTTCAACACGGCGCCGCAGCTCATCAATCTTCGCCTGCGAGCCGGCGGGGGCATCGGTGGGTTGGAATTGAGTGGACTCCGCCGCTGGGGCGAAGTCCTCGTCGTGGCCATACTTGAGAATTGCCTCAAATACATTACTTACTTTGTGCATCGTAACAGGTCCTCCCAAAAGCGTGCATACGAAACGCGATACGTCAGGACGCGACACGTCAGGTTCAGCCACGAAGCCATAAACACCGCGAGGCACCACGTGTCTACGGGTAGCATCACGACGTCAAACGCGTGATGAACGGGGAATGGCGTGCTGACGGTACTTTTTGGTACCAGCGAAAGTTCGGTGGGGACGCAGCAACTGGCGATGGAAACACACTCACACCGAACTCAGAATATGTCATTATTCCCGAGATTAAGCGAATGTCAAGCGTTTTTTGGCTTACAACCTGCCCTAAGCCGCCCCCGGATTGGACCGTTTTGGCAAAGTCTCTGCCTCTAGCAAGATCCATGCATGAGGCTCGTGATATCGGTCCAGGCAACCCTTCCGCCCTCTTCAACCAACCGGTCAAGCCACGGAAAGTCGCAGCTACCCCCCACCTGTTGACGGATCGCGGCCACTGAGGTTTGTTTAAGGGAAACTGAAATTGCATTAGGATCTCATGGCCGTGGCCCAGCGACTGTTGTCGCGGATCGAAATGCCTTTGCAAGCCGTCTCCAACTTCTTGGCCCCATCTCCCTTTTTCCCCCAACACATCTCCCAGTTTGATTCTGGCTAACGGCAGCCTCAGGGGGCGGAAAAAATTTGAAGAATTTTGGCTGCTCGCCTGAAAACGGTACGTGAAGCCGGGTTCTTGCAGGGATGGCCCACACGTTCGGGGCTCCGCGAAGGACGAAGAGCCTCTTTATATTTCAGGCGGTTGGATTTTTCCGGGTGGAAAGCTGCCCGGCGCAAGCCGTCCTCCCGTTGCTCGGACTCGCGGCGGAAAAAGTCATCCACGACCGGTATACGAGAAGAGGGGGCGAGAGCAGGAAACAAAGCTGGTTTTGGTGGCCAATCGATTTTTCCTTCCCATGGGGTCCACGTGTTGCTATCCAGCTCGCCGCGTTCGCTCCGACAAATCGTCGATCCAACAGGCGATCAAGGTGGGCAAGTTCGCATTGGCGTCGACTTGCACGAGCGCTTCGAGGCAGCGATCGAGGCAACCGGCGGCGACAACGGCGGGCAGGTGGCATGGCGCGGTCGCGGTTTCCGCGCGGCCGTCGACTCGCTCGCCCTCGCCGGCCATCGCGGTTTGCCGCATCATATCCCGGTAAAAATCGGCGAATGCTCGAATCACGTATCGGAGTCGCGCGCGGCGTGGCGGGGCCTCTTTTCCGGCTGCGTTCACGAAGTTCCCCACGTCTTCGGCGAGCGCGCGGGAGTCGAACCCCGGCTGGTTCAGCCGTGAAACCAGTGCACGTTGTGTTTCGGCGACCTCGGTGTCGGCCAATTCCAACGCCCGGCTCAAACTGCCGCCGGCACACTGGGCCACCGCTTGAATCTGTTCCGATGACAGGTCGCAATGGGAGGCGAGCAGTCGCGCCACCGTGTCCTGGCTCAAGGGCGCGAACCGAACGATTTGGCAGCGAGATCGGATGGTGGGAAGCTGGCGTTGCTCACTGGTGCCAATCAGAATCAGGACCGAGCCATGAGGCGGTTCCTCGAGTGTCTTCAGCAGGCAATTGGCGCCTTCCTGGTTCAAGTCGTCCGCGTCATCGACAATGGCGACCTTGCGCCCGCCCCGAAACGGCTTGAGCGAGATGTCATGGCAGAGTCCTTCTCGCATGCGGTGTTCCCGGTCGCCGATAAACGACTCGACGGGAATGAAGCTCTTGTCCTCGGGTTTGCCCACCACGATCATGTCGGGGTGGGTGAAGGCGGCGACTTGTTGACAGCCTTGACATGTCTGGCAGGCGGCCAATTGGTCCTTTGGGGTCGTTTCACACAGCAGGCATTGGGCCAAATACAGAGCGGTCGTCCGCTTCCCAATTCCTGGTGGCCCGAGAAAAAGGAACGAACTGGCGAGGCGGCCGCGCTGCAGGCTTCGCGCGAACCGCTGCAAAACGCGATCATGTCCCAGTATCGGCGGCAGTGGCACGGTTACTTCTCCACGCTGGTCAGTGATTTCATCCAGTCTGTCACAGCCGATCGGATCTCGTGTTGAACCGCGTCAACGGGCCGATTCGCGTCGATCACGATAATCCGCTCGTGGTCGAGTTGAGCTTCGCGGAGGAATCCGTGGCGAACCCGTTCGAGGAATTCGGCCCCCTGGGCCTCCATGCGGTCCAAACTCCGCTCAATTCGTTGCTGGGCCGCCGTCACGTCCAGGTCGAGGACGATGGTTACATCCGGATGCAGGCCGCCAACAGCCACCTCGCCCACCCGCCACAATTGTCCGACGTCCAGTCCCCCAGCATATCCCTGGTACACGACATTGGCGAGCAAAAACCGGTCGGAAATCACCGTTTTGCCCGCCGCCAGGGCGGGGCGAATAACCTGTTTGACCAGTTGCGCGCGAGAGGCCATGTATAGGAACATCTCGCTGGTGCGGTCGATGGGAATGTCGGAGTTTTCCAACACAATCCTGCGCAGGCGTTCTCCCAGCTCCGTGCTGCCGGGATCGCGGCAGAGTTCCACACGTCGCTGTTCCTGTTCCAGCCAGCGGCGGAATAACTCGATCTGCGTTGATTTGCCGGCACCATCCACGCCATCAAAGCTAAAAAACATGGGACTTTGCATTCCGCCGTCAGGGACGCCGTCGTTCCTGTCCTTTCCATTTGCCGTAACCGTTCGACTGTCTCTCGAGGCTCGCGTGGCCGCGAATTCGGGCACCCGAGGGTTGCGCCCGCCCGCTCGCGGCACGCGGACCGGCCCGGGCGGATGCCTCCTGTCAGGCCAGAGGCTGCCGCAAACGGTCCCGGCAATACCGCTTTATCGATGACGCCGATGGGACTGGTCACCATTGTAAACGACATGTCGCACGGAAAGTAAGCGGTGCGGGTGGCCCTTGGATCGTGGCATGGGGCTCGTTCACGAGCGTATGAACCTCAGCCATTATATTTCAGGTGGTCGGATTTGTCCGGGTGGAGCGTTGCCCGACGCAAGCCGTCCTCCCGTTGGTCGGACTCGCGGCGGAGAAAGTCATCCGCGACCGGTATGGAGTCTTAGGGCGTGATAGGCGCGCACGGTGCGCGCACTCTTGAGGTGAGCGACCAACGGGAGCGCACCATCCCTATGCGGGCTCCCTATTTGCTTGGCGGCCCTGCCGCCTTGGGAATCGACTGGAGGTGTTGGGCATGCCGCACGTTGGTTTCGGGGGCGGAGGCGTCCCAGTCGGTGTCGGACACGGGGCCGGCAGCCTGCTTTTCTTCCCGTGGCCGGGAAGCTTTCGGAGGCCCGGTTTCGCGCGCCCCGAACGTGGGGCCGTCGAAAACGGACTCCGACGTGGGGTCAAGTTCCATGGGTTCCGGCTCCAACGAAGGGTCGTCGTCGAGGGGGATATCGCCCGGCGGGTCCGCTGGCAACGGCGGTGGCGTTTCTATTTCCTCCATGTGGATTTCTGGTTCCATGCCCATTTCCGGCGTGGCCGGCGTGGGTTGACCGTTGTCCATGAACTCGCCGGTCTGGCCTTGGTCGGTCGGCCCCTGGCTGACGACCCGTGGCCGGGTCCAACCGTAGTCCAGATAGTGGCTCGCGTCTCTTCGTCGCGCGTGCCCCAAGGCATCCCAGTAGGCTTTCTCCGGCCAAGGACCTTCAGCCAACTTGATGTTGTTGTATTCCAACAGGGACCCTTTGCGGAAATGGACCTCGGCGACGGCTTTGTTGTATTCGACAATTGACCGATAAAAGTCGGCTTGGGCGTTGGCCCGGCGGCGTTGACTGTCCAATACCAAGTCGTTCCCGGGAGTCTCCGTGCCCACGCGGGCCTTCGCGGTTAATCCTTCCACTTCCTCTTCCGCCGCCCGCCAGCGATTGAAGTGCGTCTGTGCATTTTGATAGTGATAGTCGAGGTTTTGCAGTGCCGTGGTCAAAAGGTGGGAGGTGTTCAGCTCCATGTCCTCCAGCCGGGCTCGTTCTCGTGCCACTTTCAACTCCGCGTTACGAATGTTGGCGTGTTCTCGCCGCGCACCGATTGACGGGGGCGTGAATTCCAGGCCAAAGCGAACTTCCTGATACCGTCCTTCGGTGAGGTTGTCCCAGGCGTATGACCCGGAGGTGGGAAGCCCGGTGGCGTCGTCGATAAAGTTCGAACCGTTTCGGTTCGCCCGGATCAGCTGATCTCCCATTCCCAACCAGCGATAGCGGCCCACCACGTCCAACTGGGGAAGCAGCTGATTGCGAGCGATAATCAGTTCGGTCTCCGACTGTTTCAGCGCCCAACGCTGCCGCCTTAGTTCGGCCGTGCGAGTCAGGGCCTCGGCCTGCGCGCCCTGCCACTCGAATTCAACCCTGGCCACCGTGGGGCGGTCAATGGGCCTGAGTAACTCGCCGTCGGTCGCGGACCAGCCCATCAGCCAGCGGAGCCGATTCTCCGCCGCCAGCAGGTCCCGGAGCGCGGTTTCCATTTGAGCGCGAAAGAAAAAGTATTGTTCACGCGAGCGGGCCTCTTCCTGAACCGACGCCATTTTGGGTAAATTCGCGTGCCGCTCCTGCCAGTTGGCCTGGGCGCTGTCACGCCCGATTCTGGCGGTTTCCAAAAAGCGATACGCGAAATGTAAATCCCAGTAGGAATTCTCGATGTCCTGCAACATATTCCGAACCGCTCCCTCGAAGTCCGCCAACGAGACGTCGACACGGGTACGGGCCAAAATGATTGGCGCGCGATTCACTTGCGTGCCCCGTCCCCGCAGGATCGGTTGCGTGACCTCAAGGTCCATGGCGGTATACCAGTCGCTTGGTATGCCCCGGCTGGGATTGTTGTTGAAGTCGTGAATGGTCTGGTTCCGCACCGCAAAGGTTGTCCCGCTCGCCGATCGCTTCGATATCTCGGCGTCGAATTGGCCTAGGTCCTGGCGGAATTGGTTGTTGAAAATCGTGGATCCCGACACGCTGGAGTTCTGGGGGCGGTCCGTTTTCTCCCAGAATACACTGCTGGTGAATTGAGCGTCAAACTCCGACAAAGCCGCCTGAACCCCGAATTGAGGGTCCGTTTCAAAGATGGCCGGGTCGTAAACCGTGGTCGCCCCAGCCGTGCGACCGACCAGACCGTCCGCAATCGTAAACTGCGTTAAAGATCCCAAGTTGCGAATGACCTTGCTGTTCTGTAACGCATAAGTGACACACTCCTCCAACGTAATGTCACGCATCTGCGTGAATTCCAAGTCGCTGAGCGTCAGCGGGGGCCGCGTCCCGGTGACTTCGGGCAAAGATACCTGGTCAACATCCGGATTCTCTATCTCCGTGGCTGTCGCTAGATAGTGGGAGAGATCGCCGTCCTCGTGCACATAGAACGGTTGCGTCGGATGACAGCCGGTCACGGTGGCGAGCAGTGTGACAATCAGAGCAATGAGGCGATGGGCTGGCCGGTTCATCGGGTCGCGTTCCCAGTTAAGGCCCGGCTTGCGGCAGCAAACCGAACGGTCGGAAGGGCAAACACTGGCCGACGCCAAACCGTTTCGTCAACGGTTTGAGTCGCGCCACGATCTGTACGATGTATCGCTTCCCCCCTGAAGAAAACGGCACTGAACGCGGGAGTGCGACGAGCGCACAATCACTCAGTGGCGTAATCAGTATTGTTCCTATCGTCGACCGGATCGACAAACTTTGACGAAACCACACAACCCATGAAAATTGCTTCCGCCACCATATCCGCAAACCGGCCGGATGCTTCCTATTTTCCTCATGCTTCGCATGTTCCTCATGTCCCGCGTATCGCCAGCCAAAGTGCCGGGGCCATTCAGCAGCCCTCTATATGGAGCGGGGGCAGGGGGCCGCACAAAGACCGCCGCCTCCGTTGGCCCACCTCCAGCGACAGGCGGTCCACCGGCGAGACCAAGCCTGAAGGACTATCGTAGCCGCTTGGGCCGTCCCACTTCCCCGGGGCCATATCCGCAACCGGTCCGCCATGCCTGGCCCCGCGTTGCTGGGGTGGGGCTGCTAGTCGCCCCCTGAGAGAGTGGGTAGGAAAGGTTGGAGGGGGGCGATTAACATTGTTGCATCCACGCGGATTGTCGATTACAAGTTCCTTACTAGGAGTAAAAGAGTTCGTCAACTTCTTTCAGGAAACCATAACAAAACCACTCAAGCGTCCTTTCCCCAGGGACTGTTAGGAGCGGGAACCAAGTGTTGTTACGGGCTGTAAGAAACCTCAGGACGATGGGCTGTCGATGCAGGAACGATGAAGATCACGCCATGGGATTCGTTAGCCAGGGATGCTTTGAAATACAAAAGGACCTATGTCCATAGTGGCAAGGGCCTCGAACGAAAATCCCAACCCGCTACCGCGGAGCATCCCATGAAATTCGAGGGTTTGCCCCATTGGGGAGTAGTATTGTCGCGGAGCGCCGCGGCCCTGGCGGCGATTGCCGTTTCCGGCCACGCGCTGGCGGGAGCGCTGGGGGACGCCCGGGCGGCATGGGAGGACGATACCCACGACACCCACTACCAAGACGCCATCGAGCGGGACAAGGTTTATTCCAATTGCGCCGCAAACGCGCGCGGGCTACTTCAAGGGTGGATGGACCGGCGCCAGTGCTCCGAAACGGCCCTGTTCAGCGGAGGCGGCGAGTGGGACGATCGTAACCAGGGGGCCGATTATTATTCCTCCCTCGTGGTGATGGCCCACTACGTCCATCCGGTCTTGAGCGAAGCGGGTGGGCGATTGACGCCTTCTCGCGGAGCGAAACACATTTGACTTCCGTCGCGATGGAAAGTACAACCAAGGCTTAGGTGACTCGGTTCAGGCCCGGCCAATTCGTTCATCATGGCGATGGATCCGGGCAAGTGGAGCGACGTGGTCCAAGTGATCGATCAAGTGATCTGCTTGAAACGGGTATACCGGTCGTGGATGACTTGGTCCGCCGCGAGTCCGAGCAACGAGAGGACGGCTTGCGTCGGGCAGCTTGCCACCCGGACAAATCCGACCGCCTGAAGTATACGGAGGAGACGGAAATGGTCATGTGGTTCCCGCGTGGGCACGGCTTGCGGCAGGACTCTCATGGCCAGCCCCTGAACGTGTCACGATGACCCAACAACGGGATAATGTAATTTGTGCTTGCCTGCCCCACCGACCCGCGTATTCTGGGAGGACCCTCCATGCGACATACCAGTTCTCGTCGCGAATTTCTCAAACAGGCTTCGTTCACCACGGCGGCTTTCGGCATGACGGCGGCTAGTTACGCCCGAGTGGCGGGGGCCAATGATCGGATTTCCATCGGCGTGATCGGCTGTGGAGGCCGGGGGCGCGGCGCCCACATGAAGGGCGTCCACGCCCACCAGGACGCCCAAAACATTGAGATTACCGCCGTGGCCGATCCGTGGCGAACTCGCCGGGAAAAGGCAGCCGAGATGTGCAAGGAGTGGTATGGGCGTCCCGCTCGCATGTTCGTTTCCTACCGGGACCTGGTCCAGTTGGAGGACGTGGACGCCGTCATGATTGCCTCGTGCGATCACCAGCATACCACGCACCTGGAGGCGACGGCCAAAGCGGGCAAGGACGTCTATTGCGAAAAGCCGCTGGCCATGGACTTCGATCGGCTCAAGCAAGCCGTTGACGCAGTGAAAGCGGCGAACATCGTCTGCCAAGTCGGCACGCAGGTCCGAAGTTACCCCACCAGCACCGGATGCCGCGAACTGTTCCAAAGCGGTGTGCTGGGAAACCTCTCGCGAATCGAACAGTCTCGCAACGGCACCAAGCCCTACTGGTACAGCCGAGTGGCGAAGGTGGACCCCAAGGACGTCGACTGGGAGGAGTTTCTGATGGACGCCCCGGATCAGCCATTCCGGGCCGATAAATTCTCCGGCTGGTACGGGTACCGGGACTTTTCCGACGGCCCGATCCCTGGTCTGGGAAGCCACTTCGTTGATCTAATCCACTTTATCACCGGAGCGAAGTTCCCCGAAAGCGCCGTGGCCCAGAGCGGCACGTTCACCTGGATTGACGAGCATCAATTCACCTGTCCCGACCATGTCCAAGCCACCTGGATCTACCCGGAAGGGTTCATGGTCAGTTACACGACGAATTTCGGCAATAGCTATGGGAACCGAATTTGCTTCATGGGCGATCAAGGCACACTGCACTTGACCCCGTGGAGCCGTCCGACGGTTTCACGCCAGGGCGCGGGCAAATCGAGCACGCTCCCGAAGGAACAGGAGCCGGTCGAGGCGATCGAAACCCCCGATCACTTCCTCGATTGGCTGCAGTGCATTCGGAGTCGCGGAACGTGCCGGGCCCCCATCGAAGCGGGCTACCAGCATGCCGTCGCCGTGATCATGGCCGTACGGGCCAGCGATACGGGACAGCGTATCCTCTACGACCACGAGAAACGTGAACTGCGGGCCGGCTGATACCGGCTCGGATGAAACTCACCGAACGTGGACCCACCGAGGGCAACGGATTTTCACCATGGGAGAGATTGTGTCATGACCGCTGTGCATCCGCCAAGGATTCGTTTGGAACCGCTCGGTTTCGTCGTTGCGGCAATTCTCCTCGGGGTATCCAGCTACCCCGGGACACTCGCCGCCCAACCGGATGCCAATCCATCCCCGCGGTCGTATGAATTACCCAACTACGAACCGGGGCCCATGCTGCGGCGATTTCTGGAGGGCCCGATGAAGGACGTGGAAGAGATCGTGTTCGCGGCGCGCGTGCCGGGCCGGGATCACTGGTACGTGACATTCGGGAACTATTCGGCGCCGAGCCGGGATCCCTTGGATCGCGCGTTCAAGGAAGAGGACGGGGTGCTGTGGGGTTATGGCGAGGGGGCGCGGCTATGCAAAATGAACCTTCGTACGGGGCGAATCACGGTGCTGCTCGAGGATAAACGCGGCGGCATCCGGGATCCACAGCTTTCATACGACGGCAAGAAGATCCTGTTCAGCTACCGAGCTGGCGGGGAGCATCCTTTCCACCTGTATGAAATCGGTGTTGGCGGCGGTAACCTGACCCAGCTGACGGACGGCCCGGACGATGACATTGAACCAACCTACTGTCCCGACGGATCCATTGTCTTCTGTTCCTCCAGGTGCGACCGTTTCGTGAATTGTTGGCACACCCGTGTCGCCACGCTGTATCGCTGCGACGCCGACGGCGGCAACATCCGTCTCCTCTCCAGCAACAACGACCACGACAATACCCCATGGATGCTTCCTGACGGAAGAGTGCTCTACATGCGATGGGAGTATGTCGACCGCAGTCAAGTGCACTACCATCACCTTTGGACCATGAATCCGGATGGCACCAACCAAACCGTCTTCTATGGGAACTTGCATCCCGGCATCGCCATGCTGGACGCGAAGCCGATCCCGGGTACCGATCAAGTAGTCGCCTCCTTTTCGCCGGGACATGGTCGTCCGGAACACATGGGGCGCGTCGCCGTGGTGACGCCCAAAAGCGGGCCGGATGATCTGGGTAGTGTGCGGGAGATCAGCAAAAGACCACGCTGGAAGGACCCGTACGCCTTCACCGAGGACTGCTTTCTGGTGGCGAACAACGCCGGAATCTTCGTCATGAACGGCGACGGCGAGCATGAAAGCGTGTATCAATTACCGCAACAAGAGCGTGCCGAGGATAATCTGGCCGTGCACGAACCCCGACCGATCCGTTCCCGTCCCGTGGAGCCTGTTCTGGCGGATAGAACGAATCTCGAAACCAGCACGGGACGCGTCATGCTGGCTGACATCTATCACGGACGCAACATGCACGACCTCGACGAGGGAGAAATAGAAAAGCTTCTGATTCTTAAGCAGCTTCCCAAACCGGTCAATTTCTCCGGCGGCATGGAGCCGCTCACGATAGGGGGATCCTTCACGCTGGCGCAAATTCTCGGCGAGGTCCCCGTGGAGAAAGATGGGTCCGCCTACATCGAACTGCCGGCGTTGCAATCGCTTTTCTTCGTGGCCCTCGATGAGAATGACCTGGCCGTGAAACGCATGCATAGCTTTCTCACCCTGCAACCCGGTGAAACGCTCTCCTGTATCGGCTGCCATGAACAACGGGTCGAAGCCCCACTGGATACGGACGATCTCCCCTTGGCGATGCAGAGCGAGCCAACGCGGCCAGCTATTCCGGAAGGGGTGCCCGAAGTCATCGACTTCCCTCGCGATGTCCAGCCCATTCTGAATCGTCACTGCATCGAATGCCATAATCCGGACGACTTCGACGGCCGAGTCGATCTGACGGGCGATAAGACGGCACGCTATACCATGAGCTACTGGGCGATGCGGACGCACCAGCTCGTGGTTGATGGCCGTAATCGCCCGGAAAGTAACTACTCGCCCTACAAGATTGGCAGTGGAGCCAGCCGACTTCTCCACTATGTCGATGGTAGTCATTATGACGCGCGGGTCTCCGAGCGGGAGCGGGACGTGCTCCGGCTGTGGCTCGATACCTCAGCCTGCTATCCAGGCACCTACGCGGCACTCGCAAGCGGAGACTTTCCCGCTCCCATTCCTTGGGGCAAGTTGCACGCCTGCAAGGAGTGCCACTTGCACGACGCGGAAGACAAACATGGCAAACCCATCAAACGGTGGCGGTTTGGAAAACGGGGCATCGCGTCCACGAGAGGGGTTACCTACAACATCTCCCGTCCGGAAAAATCACTCATGCTCCGCGCCCCACTCGCGAAAGAATCGGGAGGGCTCGCCCTGTGCTCGAAAACCGTCTTCCAGGACAAGGAAGACCAGCTTTTCCAAGAACTGCTCAAAGCCATCCAAGACGCTCATCAGCAACTGCAAGTCGATAAGCGGTTCGACATGCCCGGGTTCCGGCCGAACGAACACTATATCCGCGAGATGAAACGGTTCGGAATCCTTCCCGAGAACCTGGGGCCGGACGATCCAATCGATGTCTATGCCGTCGACAAAGCCTATTGGGACTCGTTCTACTTCGAGCCAGACCCCCAGAACTGAGTATCCCGGCGTGATTCACGCGTAACCGTTCACGGGCAAAAGACTGACTGATGTCCGCGGGCGTTCGCACGTTCGTTGCACATATTGAGGAAAGGCTTTTCGAGGTGCGGATGCCACGGGCTTGTCCCGTGGTCCATTACGTTCCACGCTACCGACCGGCAGGAGTGGTGTGTCTGGCCGGTGTGTAGCGGCGAGCGTGAACCACCACGGGACAAGCCCGTGGCATCCATGCGGGCCTTGCGTGTCCAGGCCGTGTAGCGGCACGTGCCTACTATCGCATTAGTGGCAATTCACTCGGTTCGTTATTGATGACTTTGCGGCGATTTGGTACGGTTCGCGGGGTGTTTTCGGCCCGCGCGCGGTCCGATCGAGTCGTTCCGGTCAAGTCGCGTCGAGTGGGGGGCGAAGCGCCAAATCGTTTTATGACGGTGATTCCGATACACGCTCTCGGCGAAAAGCGGTAGTCAAGCGTTTCCAGCCCGCCCGGCGGCCAACGGAAACGGCCGCGACAGGATGGATTTCCCTGGCTGGCAACTCGCGGCGGACAAAGTGATCCGCGACCGGTATAGTCAGCCTGTTGTCGTGTGTGGTAAGGCTCGCGTAATGGATCAGCAGCTCTGGCTCTTAACTTGGCGCCGACTCTCTGCTGGCCCTTCAGGGGGCGCGCGGGACGGCGCGCGCGTCCAGGGCAGGGCGGTTGTCAGCGCTGTCCTGCTTGGGATGTGTGGCTGGATGCTGGTCAGTCAAGGAGGGTGCAGTACGTTGGGCGGACGCTACGGTCGTGATGATGTGGTTTTAGCTCGCCAAATCGCCCGCCAGGGCGCCGATGCCTTCCATTCCGGCGATTGGAAGCGAGCTGAGCGATACTACTCGGAGGCGGTGGACGTTTGTGCCGTCGACGAGCGGGTACGAGCCCGGTATGCCGAGACATTATGGAATTTAGGGCGACGTGAAGCGGCCATCCAGCACCAGAAGGAGGCCGTGCGACTGTCCGGCGACGCGCCGGAACTGAAGGTTCGGTTGGGGGAAATGTACTTGGCTCAAGGCGATTTGCATCGCGCACATCAGCTCGTTCAACGGGCCATCGAGTCCGGCCGAGAATCGGCGGTCGCCTACCGCTTACAGGGCGACATTCTCCAGCAACAAGGGAAATGGCGAGAGGCGTTGGCGTCTTACCATCGGGCCTTGAGTATCCAACCCGACTATCCGGAAGTCCGCATGGCGGTCGCCCGCGGATATCAGCTCGAGGGACGCCCCCAGCGGGCGTTGGCGACGTTGCATGCATTGGCTGACACGTACCCGCCTGGGGAAGAGCCCGCCGAGCTGCACTATTGGCAGGGAGTGGCGTTGGCCGCCTTGGGACGGCACTCGCGAGCGGTGCGGCATTTGGCGACAGCGGAGTCGCGAGGGCTACACGGCGCGGATTTGCTCTTCCGCTTGGCCAATTCACACTATTTGGCGGGCGAGCACCGAGCGGCCCGAACCGTGCTGGATCGAGCGATGCAATTGGACCCCCACCATCCGCACGCGACCCGGTTGCGCGGGGTTTTGGATGAGAGGCCTCGCGTGGCAGAGGTGCGGGAATGAGCGATGACGGGGATGGGGACTAGCGATGGAAGGGTAACCCACCTCATCCCATGGGGGAATGACGAAGGGCGAAGCACGAATGACGAATACAACGGACGAAGGACGAATGACCCATCACGCGATGGGATTTGTCAAGACTGAAGTGATGTTCAAGGCTCGGTTTCGATTTCCGCGACTCGCTCGCACGGGTGTTGCATAATCGCGATCGTTGATTTGACCCTTCCCCGCGGGAAAAGAGTGGCGACTTTTTGGGGAACAAGTGGTTACGGGTTTGACTCTGCCGGTTTTGCAGTCTACGTTTTCTTGGCTCCGCGCGTCGGCACTCGGCGGGACGTTTTGGAGCAACCACAGTCTCTTGTCAAAGGTGTATGATGACGCAACTATCGACTGATTCCGCCACGGCTCGCCCTCTTGTTGACCGTCGTGATCCCAACACGGTGGCCACGCCCCCTGGCGTTGAAAGACGGCAGTTTTCGAACAGCCACCATGAGCTCTCGCCCGACGCTCGGGAACTGGCGGTTGCCATTGACGAGTACAAGCTTCGCCATCGTCGGCGTTTTATCACTTACGAGGAGATGCTGATCGTGATCCAGTCGCTCGGGTACTCGCGAGATTGAGTTTTGGGTATCCCTACTCCGCCGAAGCGGCTTGGGGCTGGCATTGGTGCTCCCTCGGAGTTTTTATTCGTCCGGTTTCCGGGCGGATGCCCGCCGGCATCCGCCCATGTCGAGATTCCAACCGAGACTACTTTCTTCCGGAGACAAACGGTTTGCCCGGGAGAAACTGTTCGGTCAAGCGGTTGGCGAAGAGCAAACCGACGGCCTTTCCGGTAATGTCTTCCACCAAGCCCACATCCGCCTTGGCTTCTTGCATTTGAACGATCGCTCCGAGGCGGGATGCACTTCGTGATAGCCGCGGGAAAGGCCGTGGCATTTCCACGACGTCGGCAGCGGCCAGCTTCAAGTCGATCACTCGAACATACCCCACCAGTTCGTGGCCGTTCCGTTCGCGCACGGGAACGACCGCTGAGCGTTGGCGGGAAGCCAAGTTCAGTGCGTCACTAGTGGTCGCGCCGAGCGGCACGGACTCGACCCGGTTCATGGGGGTTGCGAGTCGGCTGATATTCTGGGAACCATGCGTGAATAATTGGTGAGCCAAGTTATGCTGGGCGGTGTGAAGGATTCCCGCCTTCTTGCCTTCGAGCAGCACGTGCTGCAGTTCTTTGCTGGCCAATGCGAGCTGGACGCGCAACGGAGGCTCTCCCAACAGTTTTTCCAGCAGCCACCCGAATCCCCACAAGAGCAGCGCGACGGGCGCGAAGAGCACCGCGCACAGGAGCAATACCGTGCCGCTGAGATGTAACAAGCGGTTGGGCGCGTAGAAGAAAAGCTGTTTGGGAAGTAATTCGCAATAGACGAAAATCACGGGTGAGAGGAGCAGGGGGGCCAATGTCTCGGCCACCTGGGAGCCGGAAAAGAGGGTCTGGGCGGCGAGCACGATGGCCAGGGAGGTGATGTAATTGGCGACGTTATTGCCAATCAGCGTGGTCGCGACAAATAATGGAGGCTGGTTTGTCAACCTCAATAGCATGCGGGAAAGAGAGTCGCCTCCCAAGCCGTCCAATAGTAATCGGATCCGGATGACCCGGTAAAACCCGGTTTCACTACCGCTAAAGAGCGCGCTGAGGATGACGCCCGCGGCGAGCAGTGGAAGGATGAACCAGATCATGGCTGTTCCTCCTCGCCGGGCACGCGGGAAAGTTCGATCAACAGCTGGCCGCGACGAGGGGCTTCCAATACCCGAAAGTGGAAGCCGTTCCAGTCCACTTCGTCCCCTTCTTGAGCCAGTCGCCGCAGCGCGTCTTGAATGATGCCGCCCACCGTGATGCTCGTGGTTTCCGGTAACTCGGTTTGAAAGTACCGTTGCAATCGCCGCACGCTGGTCATCCCGGTCAGATGCCAAACGCCCTCCGCCACTTCCGCGATCGGTTGCTGGTCGAGCAATCGAACGGTGCGACTCGGGTTTTCGTGGAACAAGGCGCCCAGGATGTCGACACGGGTCATGATCCCGATGGTTTCGCCGTATTCGTTGACCACCACCGCCACCTCGCTGTTCTCCTCTTGCAGCTGCTGCAAGACGTCCGCCACCGTGGCGCACCAGGGAATGCACGTGACCGGCTTGGCGTGGCGCTGGAGATTCTCGGCGGGTACGTCCGCCAACGTGGTCAGGTTGATCGCCGAGACGATGTCTTCATGGTCCGGCTCGGTTACCAGCAAATATCCACTGGGTGGAATGTTCCCCTCTAGGTCGCCGAGTGACACGGGAGCTTGAAAGGTCACGAACTGAGTCCGGGGCCGCATCCATTCCTCCGCGCGAATATCAGACAACATCACGATGTTGCGCAGCGTGGTCCGCTCTTGCTCCATCAGCGTCGTGTCGGCTCGCGAGAGCTCCACCGCTCGCGCCAAATCATTCACGTTCAGATGCTGCTCCGACTGAAAGCCAGGCCAGATCAAACGCCGGGAAAGTAAACTGACCTCGCCGAGCAGGGGCATGGCGGGATCGAGCACGCGGACCGCGGCGGCCAACGGGATGCCGACCATTCCGGAAACCCGCCGCGCACTCAACACGGCAATACTCTTGGGCAGCATTTCACTCAGAAAAATGAGGGTAAGCATGGCCCCAACCGAGAACGTTACAGCCTGAACGCCACCACGTGCTTCTTCAAACCGCAAGGCCACGATTGACGAGAACCCGAAGTAAGTCATGTTGGTGGCCAGATTCCAGAGCAACACGGCCGAGAGTAAACGGTCGGGCGCCTTTAACAGCTCCGCCGCCGCCCGCTGTGATCGTCCGCCGGCGGCCAGTTCGCGGCGATCGTCCCAATGGAGATAAAAAAGCGCGGCTTCACTGCCGGAGAAGAATGCCGAGCAACCAATAAGGACCGCCATGGCGCACAGCCAAGGGAACATGTCAATCAGTACATCCAAGAGACACAATCCTCAAAACACACGGGCGACGGAGCTGAAATCCCCGATTACATCGCGGTCGGTTGGACTGCTTCCGTTTGAACCGGCCACCCCGAAGCCCATCCTCGCGTGGCTTCGATTCCCGGCGAACACGTCCTCTCGCCACCGGCATGGCAACCACCGGAGCCTATTCATCGCCCCCCGACTTGGTCCGCCCCATGGCGATATCAAACTCATATACGGCCGGCACGAGCATCGCGGCGGTGGCAAAGCCATAAGCTAGAGCCACCACCAAGAATACCGTCATTTCTTGATCGCGCAAAAGGAAACTGGTAATCGCGAAAAAAGTGGCAAAGGGAAGGGTCAGGGAAGCCAGCGTGATCGCTGGCGACGGATTGCGAATCCCCAACGCGACATACAGCCCCACCCCGCCGCCAAGAATCGATGCCAGGAACGGCGGCAGCTGATTATGAAAACTTCCGCTGAACTTAACCATCATGATTATGCATGTGGCGACTCCCAAGAATAAAAAGAAAACCGTCCCCAAACTCACGCCAATGGCGTTGCGCGAGTTCGCGTACGTCATGCCACAATGGATTCCCAGAGAGGCCGCGAAGATGTCCATCGTCATCAAGCCACCCAAGAGAAAGCAGAAATTCTCGAAATCGATGGCCCCGTAACCCAACAGGTAAACACAGAAAAACATGGGCAGCAAGATCATTTCCTTCGTGACCCAAAAAACCCCACCCAGTTTCCCCAACACGAATTCGCGAGGCGACAAATCCGTGACCAAGAGCAAATCCAGGGCCTGCCCATCCCGTTCATTGGTGATCGAGGTCACGGCCAAGGCATTGACAATCACGAGACTGACCAAGCCAAACAATGCAAAGGGAAGGGTTCCAGCCGGCAGGAATCGCTCGAATTCATCACGCGGCCCCGCCGCCAACTCGGCCTGCACCGCCCAATGGATCGCGGTCCAAGCCATGGCGAATAACAGCAAATAGACCAAACGGATGATCAGAACTTTGCGACCATACGCCCACGTACAAACCTCGCGCCATAAGATCGGATTGTCCCACACGCGCCGCCCCGTATCTTCCCCCTGCTTGCGAGTGCGGGCATCAATGTGCTGATCACGCGCTCGCTCAACGGCCGCCTCTTCCCCTTCCCCCCCCTCGCGACGCCCGCTCCAAATGCTCTCGCCTTCTTCCTGTTCCATCTGTCCCGGGCGCACTTCCCGGGACGGATTCCATACCCGCACCCGCGCAATGGCCAGCAGATTCAACAAGATCGTGCCCGCGATGGCATTGACGAGGTACCAAACAATTTCACCGCTCCACGGGTGATGCTCTCCAGCCGCCTCCATGGCCGGATGGGCCGCCGCCATCATCGCCCGAAACGGGCTGAACATCGTCGCCCAAACATGACCGCTGAGCCCCCACAATTGCCCGTCACCCACCCCCGCGTCGACCGCCTCCCAAAGGCCCAGCCACATGACCAGGGTCAGCGCGGTCATGGACAGCGTCTGAAATGTCTTCTCACGCCATAACGCCAGCGTGGACCCTAAACTGCCCGCTACCAATACACTCGCTAACGTGACACCAAAGACGCGGGCCACTTGCGTGAAAGACACGCCCCCGAAAAGCGTAATCAACATGAAGACCGGCAGGGCCGCCGCCAACATGAAAAAAATGTTCAGCAAACTGGCAAAAAGCTTCCCCAATACCAACTCGCTGTTGGTCATGCGGGTGAGCAACAACAAAATGAGCGTTCGACGATCTTTTTCCTGACAGACGCTGCTGGCCGCGCCCATCGCCGAGAAAAAAATCACCAGGGCAAGTTGAAGCAGCGCCAAAATCTGGAACAGAATCGCCCCAAAATGGGCCATATCTCCCACGTTCAATATGATCTGGGTTCCGGTGACACGAAGCCAGGCCGTGCCCATAAGCAGCAGCAGTCCCGTCACGTAGACCGTGCGGTAGAGAAAATGCCGCGGTCGCCGAGGGGTGGTCTTCGCCTCGCGAGTAAAAACAGGGCCTAACAAAATAAACTCTCCAACCGGGGGATATCGTGCGATCCACGCCCAGTGCGTTGTCGCGTCGAGCAGCGTTCCATCCGGACAAACCCGGCCCCCCTGAAGTGTGAAGTTGCGCTGTGGTGCACTGCGAGCCACGGGCGGCACACCCATCGCGGTGGGCCACCTATAACACGTCTCTGCACGATTTTTGTTCGATTTCTTGAGCTTTCACAAGCACGCGTGAAGCGATCGATCCAGCCCGTGTCCCCCTGTTTATCAAAACTCACGCGCGGCCAACCCCCGTTCCCACCACGCCCCCTCCGGCTCTCGTGGATCCTTCGGCGGAAAGTCATCGAATCCAAACGTGGCGAACCGAATCGGAGCTAACAACAGACAGGACAACAACTTAGGCACGAACCTAAATGCAGCGTTCCGGCTAGGATAAGGCACCGCCCCCGCGACTGGCAAACGTAAGTCTATTGAAGACAATAGCTTATGCAATAGGGCCCCCTCTCTTTTCCGGCTACAAATAAGGTAAACCTAGTTCGTCTAGTTTACCCGATTTTTGGGGTTTCGATCAGCCCACGCGTGCCCAGGGTGGTTTGCAGCCCGTAACAAAACTGGGTCTCCGCCAAAAGTCCGTGGGGGATGGAAGCGTGAGTGGTTTTGTTCATGGGTTGGCTCCTTAACGTCAAGGTACGTATCAGGGACAGCAATCACTGCGTCGGAGTTCCATTGCGCTATTCAATGCTTGCGCGATGGCACAGTCATGACGACAATAACGAACGTGACGCCATAGCTTCCCAGATTACCCCCCCCGCAGTTTTCAAGCCCGCGCGTCGCGATTCACGGATTCTCAACAAATCCACTCTACGGAGGGGGCGTCATGGCGTGCCGACGTTCGCTCCAGAACGGATGTTCCAGCTCTGTTTTAGCGTAAGCTGTTTATTTACAACCAGTTAGCGTGTTTCAAGGGCGGAAGCGTAGCCACTGAATATTTTGGATAAAATGTGATATTTTTGTCCTGCATGTTTTTGTCCTCAAATGACAGTTGACAAAAAGATGCGACACAAAAACATGTGGGCCGCGAGGGGGGCCCA
>JBNJEM010000003.1:0-41450 GCA_051745935.1 Planctomycetota bacterium | reverse complement strand
CGAAATCTTCCACTCTTCAATCAAGCACGCGCGACAAACTCGGGACAACCCACTTGTTCTATTTTGTCCGATTTTCGGGTTTTTCATCAGCCCAGTCCGAGCCCCCGGGCGATGTGGGTAGGGCACGGGAGACTGGGTATTCTCGCGTGCGTGGGGGCCGTTACACGGACGGGATATTGCTGAGGTTGTCCCAGGAAATCCCCACGCGGCGGAGCGCGTAGCCGATTTCTTTCGTGTAGTCGCCGTAGCACGTCATCCAGTGGAAACCGGGCATCCGCTCGGCGACCAATTGGTCCGGCACTTCATATTCCACATCGATTTGGTCGCGGCAAATGGGGAGGAAGGGGGCATCCACGATTTTACCCAACAGTCCCATCCAACATTCACTCTTGAAGTCCGGCGCGATATTGGTCAGCAGTTGTCCCTTGGGCATTTCAACCTTGGGCGCCGCGCCATAGTCCGACTCGAAGTGAGTCACGATACGTGCCGGGTCGCGTGACTTACCATTCATCACGCGCGGGCCCGTGCAGTGGGCCAGCGTGATGACTCCGTCATGCGGATAGGTGGGGTCATTGAGGAATACCGGTAGATTGCTGATATTGGCCAGCAGTATGCCGGATGGAATGACCACGAAATCTGATTCACAGAATGCCAGGTACCCGTCATCGTTAAGCGTGCTGAGCGTCAAACAAGCCGAGGTCGAGGCTTTGGGCATGATCGTTCCCATGCAGCCTTGGACGGTAATCGCGTGACAGTCGGCCTCGGTCATGATTTGACGGAACACCTGGTCCAACAAGAAGCAGTTATCGACGAACTCTCTTTTGGTTTCGAGTTTGGTGTTGGGCTCCGCCAGATATTTTTCGGCTCGTTGCTTGGCCAGTGCCACGGTTGCCTTGTCGGCGCGAGCTTCTTCAATCAGTTTTCCGAGTTCCGGATAGGGGACGGTTTGGAGATCCATGTTCCAGATTTTCTTCACCAGATCTGGGATCACACCGGCCGGTTGTGCCCAACCCCCCGCTCCCCCGACGCACATGATTCGGCAGGATTTGGTGTTTTTGAGACCACACAGTGCCCGCAGCCGCCAAGTCAATTCATCCAAGCTATCGGTCACGACGTCATCGAACGTGATATGATCGAACGCAAGGTCATCCGTGTGCTGGCGCAGGAAACGGGGGCTCACGATTTCGTATTGCAGATAGAGCGGACCACTGCGATGCCGCTGGAAGATGATTACGTCCTTACCAAAGTTTTGGCAACCATTCACGCGGCTGCCGGCACCGTAGACGATCACGACGTCCGCGGCCTTCAGTTCGGGCGAATCGGCCATTTCCTTGACGTCCTTCACCGACGCAACATCCATGAATTCGACGGGAAAATCAGCCTGTTGAGTAATCTTGTCCAGTTCACCTTGGATCCGCTTGACCTCTTCGGCCGCCTCCTCCGGACTCTGAATCCCCCCCCAGTGCCGCCAGCTCCGCTGCTTCGCCCGATGAGCATGGTCCCAGACCAGGATGGGAAGCGCTTTGAGGGGTTGACGAGCGGGGGGCATGGACACTTGGCTCTGGCCCGCCTGGGCTAGATGGCTCCAGCTTAATCCCGTCAGCACGGCTCCCCCCGCCGCCGCCGTCGTGAGGAACCCTCGCCGCGACAGGGCCAACTCCTTGTGCCAACCGCTGTCTGGACAGCAGTGGCAGTGATCGGCACTCTGGCAATGGGCATGACGATTGTCTTCGGCTCGTTTGGCGCTCATGATCTATCTCCACGGTTACGCAAATCAACTCGTCTTTCGCTGTTGGTCCGATTCGCTGTTTGTCCGATCCGAGTCAAAGTCTTTTTCGCAATATCCCACAAGTTCCGGCGTGTTGCAAGTGAGCGACCGTGCGTCTTCGCGTTTTTCGTGTGTCTTTGTTTGTAGCCGTTCACGGGTGCCGCTACACGGCCTGGACACGCAAAGCCCGCATGGATGCCACGGGCTTGTGCCGTGGTGGTTCACGCCCGCCGCTACAATTTCAGCATTCCGTGTGTCTTTGTCTTTTGCCGTCAGCTAAAATTCCTATTCCGTATCAGTAGACCGCAAGCCGCCCGATTTGTTATGGTTTCTTGCAGCTCGTAACAAAACCGAGCTCTCGCTTCCAAAACCCCTTGATTACGGGATATCGGCATGGTTTTGTTATGGCTTCCAAGAATCACGTTACCCTTTCCCGCCTGGAGTCCAACCACCATGTTTCGCTCGACAATCGGATTCTTTGTATTCCTGGCCGGCTCGATAGCCTCCGCCGGCGAATTCCACGTCGCTCCAACCGGCAATGACGACAACCCTGGTACCCAAGCCGCGCCCTTTGCCACGCTCGGGCGTGCCCGCGACGCCGTCCGAACGCTCAAGGCCGAGGGCCCGTTGACTGACCCGGTCCGCGTCGTCGTCGCCGACGGTCGATACGCGCTCACTGAACCGCTCGTTCTCCAGCCGCAAGATGGGGGCACCGCCGAGAGTCCGATCATCTACGAAGCCGCGCCGGACGCCGCGCCGGTCTTTTCCGGCGGCCGAACCATCGATGGCTGGAAAAAGGGGCCGAACGGCATCTGGACGACCAGAGTCCCGGAAGTCGCCGCCGGCGATTGGTATTTCGAGCAACTGTTCGTTAACGGTCGGCGCGCCACCCGGGCGCGAACGCCCAACGAATTCTACTTTCACATGCAAAACGTGCACGAAGAGGTTCTCGAAGCCGGCTCGCCGCGGCGGCACAAGAAGGCCAAGCAAACCGTCGTCATGCGCCCGGACGATTTCCAGGTTCTCGCCGATCTTTCGCCCGAGGCACTGCGCGACGTCAATTTGATGGTCTACCACAAATGGGACAACACTCGGCGATTCATCGATGAACTCGACCGCCAGCGGCAGGCTCTGGTCACCGTCGGCGCCGGGATGAAATCGTGGAACTCTTGGCGCCGTAACACACGCTACCACCTCGAGAACTTCCTTGACGCGCTCGACGAGCCGGGTGAATGGTTCCTTTCCCGCGATGGCACGCTCTACTATCACCCCCTGCCGGGTGAAGACATGACCAACGCCGAGATCGTTGCGCCGGTCGTCGAACGATTTCTTCTCATTCAGGGCGACCCGGCCGCCGAGAAGTTCGTCGAACACGTCGCCTTCAAGGGGCTCACCTTCCGCCACGCCCAGTGGCTCACGCCACCCGGCGGCTTCGAGGCCTCCCAGGCCGCTTCGCCGATCGAGGCGGTGGTCATGGCCGACGGGGCGCGGAACGTCGACATCGAAGACTGCGAGTTCGGCCACGTCGGCATCTACGTCGTCTGGTTCCGCAAGGGCTGCCGCGAGTGCACGCTCACTCGCTGTTTCCTGCACGATTCCGGCGCCGGCGGTGTCCGCATGGGTGAGTCGAGCATTCCCGAGACGGAACCGGAGTATACGAGTCACATCACCGTCGACAATAATATCATCCGCGGCGGCGGGCGGATTTTTCCATGCGCGGTCGGGGTCTGGATAGGGCACAGCCCGGATAACGCCGTCACCCATAACGAAATCGCCGACCATTACTACACGGGCATCTCCGCCGGCTGGCGTTGGGGCTACGGCGACAGCCTGGCCAAGCGAAACCGCATTGCCTTCAACCACGTCCACCATATCGGCTGGGGCGTCCTCAGCGACATGGGCGGCATCTACACCCTCGGCCCGTCGGAAGGCACGGAGGTGGTGGGCAACGTCTTCCACGACGTTTACGCCTACAGCTACGGCGGCTGGGGCCTCTACACCGATGAAGGAAGCTCGAACATCCTCTTCGAAAACAACCTCGTCTACCGCGTCAAATCCGGCGGCTTCCACCAGCACTACGGCCGGGAGAACATCGTCCGCAATAATATCCTTGCCTTCAGCAAGGAACAGCAACTCCAGGCCACCCGCGTCGAAGACCATCTCTCCTTCACCTTCGAAAACAACATTATCTACTGGGATACCGGCACGCTCCTCTCCAGCCGCTGGGACCAGGTGAAGAGCATCACCCGCGGCAATTGCTACTGGAAGGTCGGCGGCGAGCCCTTTGATTTCGCCGGCAAGTCTCTGGCTCAGTGGCAGGAGGCCGGTCACGACGAGGGGTCCATCATTGCCGACCCCAAGTTCAGGAATCCGGACGAATACGACTTCCGCCTGGCCGAGGATTCCCCCGTTTTCCAGCTCGACTTCGAACGCTTCGATACCACCAAGGCCGGCGTTTACGGCGATCCCGAGTGGATCGAGAAGGCCGCTTCCACCACGTTCCCGCCGCTGCGAATCGCCCCCGAGCCCCCGCCCCTGGCGATTCGCGAAGACTACGAACGGGAGAAGCCCGGCGAGCCGCCGTCGGGCGGAGATCCCCGGGTCGAGGGTAAGGGCGACGCCATCGTCGTCACCGACGAAACGGCCGCCAGCGGGGAGCAGAGCCTCAAGATCATCGACGCGGAAGGCCTCCGGGCGACCTACAACCCGCATTACATCGTCCGCGGGATGAACTACGAGGAAGGCCGCGTGCACAACTCCTTCGCGCTCCGCGTCGAGACGGGCGCGATCCTCCAATTCGAATGGCGCGACTACAAGACCAAGTCGCCCTACCTCACCGGTCCCCGCTTCGCCATCCGCGAAGGCAAGCTCCAGCTGCCCGGCGACATCACCGCCGACTTTCCCACGGGCCAATGGTTCAAGCTGGAGGTGGTGGCCGACATGTCCGAAGCCGACGGCAGCAGCTGGTCCCTCCGCGTCACCTCTCCCGAAGGCGACCTCCGTGTTTGGCGCGATTTACCCTTCGCCGATCCGGAGTGCTACAAGGTGAACTGGATGGGGTTCATGAGTAATGCGAGGGAGAAGACGTTGATTTACTTGGACGACTTTTCCGCTCATCCATGAAGGCGTAGTCGGTAGTCCGTTCAACAGGCTAATCCGAGGGATTCTCGACGCCACCGGGCAGGCCCAACTCGTCGGCCCCGAGGTCCGGCCGCTTGCCTCGTGACTGGCCATCCACGTCCACCCGCACGTCGGGATCGACGGTTGCGTGGTCGATCGCGTCGGTGGCGTCACGGGTTAGATGTAGGTCGCCCTCGGGGGCGTTGACGAAGTAGTGTGCGACGGGACGAATCAGATTATTCCGCAGCTCGACGCGGCCCTCATAGTTCTGGGCCACGATTCGAGGGCCACTGAACAGGTTGTTGGCAACGACCAGGCCGTCGTTGGCGTGTACCACGCGCAGCAAGCGGCCAGTGGGGCTTTCCGGATCGTGCACGGTGTTATTCAAGATTCCGCAGTTTCGAGTGTGATCGGCCAGAATATTGCTTTCGCTGCAACGCACCACGAAATTATTGCGGACGATAAACCCGTTTGCATGACGCCGCGGGCCGCGAGCGCTACTGTTCCCCATGCAAATACCGCTATCGCAGTCAATGATGTAATTACGTTCGATTACACAATCCGTCGAGTTATGCCACATGAATATGGCCCCTCGGGCTTCCCCCGTCTTGCCGCGGATCCCGGTGAAAACATTGTCACTGATGGTCCAGCCCCGCGCGCACATGATGTCTATTCCACCGATGTAGTTGAAGCCCATGGCCGGATTCGAGTCCTCCCATGGCTCGTCACCACGTTGTTTCGGACGGTCGTTGTAGAAGAAGCAATACTCCACGCGACAAGCCTCCACGAAATCCGCCTTCCCGTTTTTGTCGGGAACTCGCGGTCCCTTGATGTGCCGTTGCCAGACATTATGGCTGAGCACGTTGTAGATCCTGACCTTGTCGACATCGTGATTCGAATTGATCTTGATTCCATTCTGTCGCACGTTTTGTACGGTTAAATCCGCGATTGTTACGCCGGAGCAGTAACTGATCGCGATGCCTTCGTGGTGACGGCAATCGGAAAAATCGAGGACGACCTTGGTCCGTTCTCCATTCCGGCCACGTAGCGTCACGCTGTCGGTCTTGACGTGGAAGGTACGCGGCATCCGATACAAACCCTCGGCGATCAGAATGGTGCCGCCGGGCTTCACTTCTTCGGCGGCCGCGTAGAGTTCATTCACGGTTTCCGCGACGATCACATGGCCCGTGGGCTCGGGGAGCGACGGCGCCGGCGGGTACCAGTCCTGCGTCGGCGGCGCAATTAACTGGCTGTTTTCGCTGGTTTCGGGCCCGGGCGTTTCAATTTCGGGCAACTCGGCCGGCTTGGGAGGACGCGGGCCGAGGATCTTTCGGCCGATATCGCTCGGTTCCCGGCCCTTGATCACGACATTGATTACCTCGGCGTATCCCATCAACGTCAGATAACTCCGCAGGACATTGCCATTGCGACATAAACCTTCCTCCGTGTAGTCGTTCTTCCATCGCCGCGGGTTGCTGGGATGGACACCATCACCGCTGATGAGAGTTGGGACTTCCCATTGGCCGTGCTCCTGAAACCGCGGCAGCGATCCATCCCAGTCGTTCGGACGACGGTTGATGATGTGCGCGTAAAAGTCGATGAGCGGTACGTTCAGATCGGCAGCCACTTGTCGTTGTACCTCAACGGCGCGTTGCACCTTCGCTTCCATGCCGTGCATGGGCGGAATGGTACTGAGGATCACGACCACGCCCTGGTCCAGGCACTTCTGGATCAAGGCCCGGAGGTTCTTTTCGTGGGCCTCGATTCCTTCGCGCCGGATATCATTCGTCCCGAACATGATCAAGGCGACTTCGGGCTCGAGTGTCGCAATCCACTTGTCCGCGTTTTTCAAGCCCCATGCCGCCGTCTGGCCACTATAGTTCCCTTTCTCCGGACCCTTCCAGCGATAGCATTCCTCCCGCATATGGGCGTCCACCACGTTCAACGCATCGCGGGCGGCGGCGGGCAGCTCGCTCTTGTCCACATACTGCAGTGGCGCGAAGTAGGCCAGCGAGTACGTGATCGAGTCGCCGAAGTGGACCAACACACCCTTCTCCCCCTGGCCCTCGGCATGGACCCGACGCATCGGCTGAACCCAATCCAGTTGATCGCTTCCCGCGGCCGGGGAAACCGACACGAACACAATGACAAATACGCTACATAGCGCGCGCGATGTGTTTTGCATGAAATACCTTTCCCTGAAAAAGTCCGACTGTCCCAGTCCCCATTGCCCAGACGGACTCCCGCGCGACCCCTTCGGGGGGCGCGGCGGAAGCCGGGCGCCAGGCCTGTTCGTGGCCTGGAAGCACTCTTACAGCTCCTAACAAAACGTGGTTCCCGCTGCCAAAAGTCCCGAGGTGAAAGGAAACCTGACGGGTTTTGTCATGGCTTCGTTTTCTCGATCAACTTCCAGCCAGCGCCGCGGACGCGATCTCCCGAACGGCTACACCTTGTCGGGCAGGAGGTAGGGGGCGCGATAAAAACCTTCCACGATGGCGTTGGCCTCGGCGTGATTCTTGAAACGCTCGTTTTCCGTATCGACATCCAACCACTCGCCCAGGGTGATGGTCGGGCTGTCGACGTCGATCTCGTGGGCCTTCAGGTGCTCGACCATCCGGTCGAACATGGCCTCAAACAGGCCGACCCCGGCAATCCGCTCGCGAATTTCGGCCTGCGACGCGGGTTGGCCCACGCGATAGGAAGTGTTTCCCAGGTGGGTCACCGTGGTCGAGCGGTGGCCTTCGAAGATGTCGGCGTCGAGATCCTCCCGGCGACCGCCGCGGACGGCGCGGATGAAATTCTCGAAGATGTCCTCTCCTCCGCCGAAGCTTTTGATCTGCTTGTCGTTGTGATCGTACACCCGGCCCGACCGGATGAACGCATAGCCGCCTTCGCAGTGGGCGCACACGTCGGTGCGGCAGCCCCGGAACGTGGGCACTTCGTTCGATCCCTTCGCCGCCCGCAGATTGTGGACCTCGTAAAGCACCGGGGCCGTGGCAAAGTCGTAATAGATGATCTGCGTGTTGGGCACGTCGCCGGCGTCGTCGAAGGCGAACCGGCCTCCGACGCTGATCGTCCGCCGCGGCATTTCCGGTTCGTCGAGCAGCCAGCGGGCCACGTCGATCTCGTGGATGCCCTGGTTGCATGACTCGCCGTCGCCCTTGTCCCAGGTGAAGCTGCAATCGTACTGCAGGCGGTTCCGGTAGATCGGCCCCTTGTCGGCCGGACCGCACCACAGGTCGTAGTCCACGTAGTCGGGAATCGGCAGCGGCGTGTCGCGATTACCAATCGGCGTTCGCGGCTTGTTCGCGAAAGCCGTCACGTACCGGATCTTTCCAAGCTGGCCCTCCTGGATGTAACGGATCGTATCGATCGCCGAACGCGTGGACCGGCTCTGCGTGCCAATCTGAACCAACCGGTCGTATTTTCGAGCGGCATCGACCATCCGCTGTCCTTCGACGATGTAGTGGCTCAGCGGCTTTTCCACATAGACGTCCCTGCCCGCCTGGCAAGCCCAGATCGTCGGCAGAGCGTGCCAGTACTGCATGGTGGCGACGGCCACGGCGTCGAGCTCCGCCTTCTCGATCATTTCGCGGACATCGACGTACTGGGCCGGGTCGTTTTCGTACTTATCCTTGACCTTGGCCGCCGCCGAAGCCAGTCGCTGGCGGTCGGGGTCGCAAACCGCCGCTACCCGCACACCGTCCTGGCGGCCAAAACGATCGATGTGATGGTTTCCGCGGTTGCCGCACCCGACCACTCCCACCCGAATGGTCTCGTTCGCGCCGAGCACACTCGACGCGGCCACCCGCGGAAGCCCCGCGACCGTGGCCGCGGCGGCCGATCCATGCAAAAACTGCCGACGTGTCAAGGACATCTTCGTTCCCCCTGAGGATTGGAGTTCATGAAGCCATCGTCCAGCCCGCCCGGAGTTCACCGGGATCCTACCGTTATAGTTTACGTTGTTTGCGCCTGCAATCAATTTGTCCCGTGAGCCTAGGGGTTAGGGACGTGAGCGGAGCGAACACCGGTACCCTCGTCTGATGACCATCCTGGAAGCCGGGGAACCCGCGGTGGCTGGGTTTTATAGTATTTGTCGCGCCCTTTGAGACCGAATTGCCACGCTGCTTGCGGGACGACGGAGACCGGTGAAACAGCATCGCCGCCGCATTGCATTTCTCGGCAAGGCATTGCGAGATGCGGTCGAATTCGGCTTCGGCCTGGGCGTGGAACTCCCCGGTAGTGCCGTTGGAGTAGATGCCGTCCACTTGCATTTCGATCAAGGTGTCGATCTCGTCCGCCACCCGCCCGAGGTCGAGTGAGCCGTCCGCGTTCCACACCGACAACAAGGTCGCCCAGTTGCCGCGAATTTGACCGCTGTTGCTTCCGCACTAGTGAATACAACTGTCAACTTCCCGCCGGATCCTAGCAGCCCATTCCGAAAATGCAAGAGAAGGCCTCGTCAGCGTGGAGCGGTACGGCCGCGGGCGTGGGGCGTGTTGCTTTCTGACGGCGCACGAAAAGCTCCGGTTCGACTCTTTCGGCCCACGATGAATCGCAATCTCGTCGGGCTCCTCTTCGGCGATAATCCTCAAGAGACTACGCTTTATGTTTGCACGCTTTTGAAAGGTGTTTTTGATTTCCGTTGACTCTCTCCGAGGTAACCATCCAATGTCTCCAACGACTGACCTTATCCCCGTCGAATTGGTCTTCAATCCCAACTGGTGGCACAAAACCGCCGGCATCAACTTCGACAGGTCCTTCTACTTCGACCCGCAAAAACGCATCGAGAACGACGTGCTGATGCGACGGGTGCTGCACGAGCGTTACGGCGAGCTGGGCATGGGGGTCGCCGACCCCGAGCCTCGCCCCGTCATCGGCTCGGTCCATGTGGCGGGTGGCTTCATTATCCCCGCCCTCCTCGGTTGCGAGATCTCGTTCGAGGATGATGCCGCCCCCCAGCCTCTGCCGCTCGAGCTCACGCCGGAGCAGGTGGAATCGCTAGAGAAACCCGACTTCCGCAACACCTGGCCCATGAACGAATTCATCGCTCAGATGGACGCGTTGGAGGCGGAGTGGGGTTATGTGGTTGGGGACATGAACACGGACGGGCTGCTCAACGCCGCCTATCATCTTTACGGCCAGCAGTTGTACATCGATTTCCACCAGAATCCAGATCGAGTGGAAAAACTGCTGCGGATGATAGGCGACTTGATCGTTGATGTGGCCCTGTATGTGCGACAGCGCACCGGTACATGTTCCATTTCGGTCAATCGCATGGTCGAACACGTCGCGCCCGACATGTTCTTCCACGCCAATTGTTCGGTGCAAATGATCTCACTTGAAAGCTATTGCCAACTGCACTTGCCCGTGGAAAAAAACATGGCCGAGCGCATCCAACCTTACGGCATCCATCATTGCGGCAAGAATCTGCATCAGGTCGCCCCAGCCTATGCCGAACTGCCATTAACCATGGTTGGCGTGGGCTGGGAATCGGACGTGGCGAAGGTGCGCGAGGTCCTGCCGGACACGTTCCTCAATCTGCGTCTGAGTCCCATCCGCATGCTCCGGAATTCGCCCCAAGAGATCGCCGCCGACACCGAAATGTTGCTGCAAGCCGCCGGACCACTGCACAAAACCGGTATCTGCTGCATCAATATGGACCATGGCACGCCCGACGAGAATCTACGCGCCATGTACGAGGTCGTCGAGAATCACCGGCAGGACCGCAACCAGTTCGCTCGGACCAACGGTTAACCCGATGATTGAAGATTTCTTTCGAGGAGATTTCTTTTGAACGGTTACCGAAATTCAAGGAGGTAAAGAGACACAATCAGTCGGATTTCCTGCTATCCTATAGGAGTCTTGGAGTGGCGGGGCCGCGTTGTTTAGTGCTTGCTGACGGATGTGATCGAACGGCATGGGGTTGTTGGCGGTTCGGGCATCTGGGCGTACGGACTTGAATTTGTATGCGGGAGGAACGCGGAATGTGTGCTTCCCCTCGCACGGCTCGGGCTGGAGTTGGACCGATGTGCCGCGGGCGGCACGGTCAGGGCATGCCGATGTAGTAGGTGTAGTTATACAGCCGCTTGTCCGGCCGTCTGGGCCGGCCCGGAGTGGCCGTGGGGGCTGGCTTCTCGGCGTTGGCGTACACTCCAAGCCAATCGGTGTTCCATACCACCACCTCCTCCCAGCCGTCGCCCGTGATGTCGGCATGCTGGGCGAAGTTGAAGGCTTCCGAATCCGGAACGGGGAACGAGGCCACGGCTCGGCCGTGTCCGTCGTAAAGGGTCGGAGGGGTGGAACCGCCTCGGCGAAACCCGAAAATGAGGTCCTCGGGGCGGTCGTCCCAGCCGGAAACCGTCGAGATGATGGTCGCCCAGCGCCGTGTTCCCGGGTCGGTGCGCGTTTCCCGCCACAGGAGTTCGCCATCGGAGGCGAGCAGGAGGATGGCGTCGGTGCCGGCGGCCGAACGGTCGGTGCCCCGGTCGACGGCGGCCACTTGCAAGCCCGGCAGGTCGGGCCGGAAGTTACCGACGACGGCGTGCTGCGCGTGGTCGATCGGGTGTCGCCAAAGTTCGTTGCCTTCGGCGTCCAGCAGCAGCACGCGGTCTCCACAGTTGGCCACGGCGATGTCGTCGCGGCCGTCGCCGGTGACGTCGCCCACGGCCACTGCGTCGGCATGTCGCGGCACGTCGGCCTTCCACTGTGGCGTGCCGTCGGGCTCTAGCAGGGTGAATCCGGCCACCAGAGCGTCGCGTCCGTCCCCGTTGAAGTCGTGCGGCCAGCAGTAGTGGCCGGGGTTGCCTTCGTGGGTCCACAGCACCGAGAAGTCGCGGTCGAGCGCCCACACCTGCCGGTAACGGTCCTTGACGACGACCTGCCCGGCGTGTCCCTGGCCCGCGAAGTCGGCGAACGCGATACAGTCGTTCGCCTGGGGCCCCGGCAGCGGCGCTTCCCGTTGCAGCCGCCCCGTCGTCCCCTCCAGCACGCGAAGCTTGCCGCCCACGGCGTAGATCACTTCGAACCGCCCGTTGTTGTCGAGGTCGTGAATTTGCACGGGCACGTCGGAGTGCGGCGACCTGCCGACCGCGCCGTGCTCCACTCGCCACAGTTCCTTGCCCGTAATATCCACCGCAATCAAGCGGCGTACGTCCTGTCGGTCGACCTGCACGACGAGAAGGTCGAGACGCCCATCGCCGTTCAGGTCGCCCATCCGGAGGTCCTGGCACGTTCCAAGTGCCTGCACGTCGACTTCGTGGAGCAGAACGGCTTCGGCACCCTCTTCCGCCAAGGCGGCGGGACCGCCCGGCACGATCAAACAGAGCAAACAAAAGACACCCAGAAACACGCTGCAACGATGGCCAATCATTTCTCGATCCTTTCAGTAGTTGTGTGTTTCGCTGCCGGGAGCACAGCGACCAGCGCGATCAGGTGCGCGGCCATGCGAGCACGGTCAGTGCGACGCATCGATTCATCTGTTTTTTCGTCCTTTCCCGGGTTTCTTTTTTGTCTCCGTCGGCCTTCGGCTTCGTGCTGCTCGTTGTGAGGTCGCGAAGAGTCCTCACGTTCCGAACTCGGCGCGGGCACAGGCGGCCAGCAGCAGCGCGCCGGTTCCCCAGGTGTAGGTGCCCACCTTGCGTCCCACGTAGCCGTCTTTTCCGCTCGGGCCGGTGCCGGCCGATACCCCGCCGACGCGGCCGTTCGGCTCGACCGTTTCCGCCAGTCCCTTCCAGGCCCGCCGCATGGTGCCGGAGTCGGGGACATCCAGCAGCTTCCGCCCGCGACTCTCGGCCATTCCGTAAAGGAACATCGAGGACGCCGAGCCTTCCAGGTAGGTTTCCGGCGCGTCGAGCACGGTGCGCCACAGCCCGCTTTCCTCGTCCTGCAGGGGGGCGATGCCGGCCAGCTGCCTGGAAAACGGCTCGATCAGCCGGCGGCGGCTTGCCGAGTCGGGCGCTTCGTTCTTGAGCACCTCGGTGTACGACATCACGACCCAACCGTTGCCGCGGGCCCAGAACTCCGGGGTGTGCTTTCCAGACTTCTCGTCCCACATGTGATAAAACAGGCCCGTCTCAGGATCCTGGAGATGCCGGGCGAAGATCTCCAGTTGCCGTATCGCCTCCTCCTGCAGCTCCGGACGGTCGGTGAGCCGGGCGAGGTTCGACAGAACGGGGCAACACATGTCGAGCGTGTCGACCCACAGCTGCGGCTTGCCGTTGAAATGGCTCAAGCCGCCGTCGGCCGTGCGTTCGGCCTCGTTCATCATGAAGTCGGTGATTTGCCGGGCCAGGTCGAGGTACCGCTCCTGGCCGGTTTCTTCGAAGAGCATCAGCATGGGAAAACCAGGGCCCCAATGGCCGCAGTAGCCCCGCTTCCGGAGCGTGGCTTGGATGCCGCGCTGGTGATGATGATCGCCGAAGCGGCGCACGAACTCCAGATAACGTGCGTCGCCGGTCAAGCGGTGCGCGCGCATCATCCCGGTCATCATCACCCCTTCGCCCCAATTGAACCGAGGAGGCTTGGGAAAGTCGCGGAGCACGGCGTCGGCGACCTTTCGGGCCACCGCCTTGCAATTCGGCGTCTCCGGTTCGGCGGTGGCACGGCGAGTCGTCGCCAGAATCGTGCCCGAAGCGGCCCCGGCCAGCAGGAAGCGTCGCCGGTCGAGTGGCAATCGGACTGACGGTTTCTCTCGCCCGGCGGGCCAAACAAACGTCGGTTTTTTCATCTCGAGGTCCTCCGCGGTATATCCACAGGAAATACGGTTGGTTCCTTTGCGCTTAGAATAAACAATGACAGATGCAAGTTGCGATGTCCAGCGCCTTGCCGCGCAAAAAGCCGCCGATTCGCGCACGGGTATTCGAGGGCGAGTCGAGTGTTTTCCATGAGCGGCCGATACTCCAAACAAGTTGCCGCGGCGATTTCCGTCGCCGTGCCTTGGATGGCCCGCTGCATGGGCGGGATCCTGGGTTACGCGGCAGCATGACGGCTGGAACGTGTTGACCAGCCCACCCCTGGGCAGCGTCTCCCGCAATTCCTGGAAGAACGGCTACCAGGCGGCCGAGCTTCTGGACCGTCTCATGGCCGGCCAATCGCCGGACCAGTGGCGCCGGACCAGTGGCGCCGGACCACGGGGAGATCCTTCTTCCGCCAAACCGGGTGGTGATGGCGGTGCCGAACTCGTGCACGCGCGCCATCTCGACCGCCGCCAGCCAGACAACGCAGACAGTCGGGACAATACGCACCGTTTTCACGAGTACCCGGCACACCACTCTCCCCTCCCTGGGATGTGGGCGCAGGATGCCTTGTCGCGTGGCATCGGTTGCGCGGATTACTGAAGCTGAGACGATTCCGTGGTTGCGGAATACCCCCTCCCTCTTTGCCAGACCTCCACGGTTACGTGCGCTAGACGGGCATCCGTGGGCAATGCCGCCCGGTAATCCGCTAGGGAGCCGGGGTGATCAGCAACGACCGACAGAACGAGACAGTACCTGTCCGGCGCGATCGCCCAAAGGTGCAGGTCGGCCACCTCGTCGCCCTGGCTTTCGACACACCGCCGAATCGACTCGCGCAGATGATCTAGAGCTTGTCGGTCCAGAAGGACGCGGCCAGTGGCTCTCAGCAAGCCTACTGACCACCGGGCGACAAGGATCGCCCCGACGATTCCCATGACCGGATCAAGCCAGTTCCACCCCAGGTACTTGCCGGCCAGCAGCGCGAAGATCGCCAGCAGCGAAGTCAGCGCGTCGGCAAGGACGTGGAGGTAGGCGGAGCGGAGGTTGTGGTCGCGATCGTGGTGGTCATGGTGATTTCCGGCAGCGTCCTCTTCGTGATGGTGCTCGCGCGCATGGCCAATGTCGACGCCCAGAATCCAGACGGACAGGCCGTTGACGATCAATCCGACGACGGCCACCAGCAGCGCCTGGTTGAAAGCGATCGGCACGGGCTCGACCAAGCGTTCGACGCTCTCCCAGGCCATCAGCAGCGCGAACATCGCCAGCAGGACGGCGCCCGTGTATCCGGCCAGTGAGTTCACTTTGCCCGTTCCGAAAGCGAACCGTTCGTCGCGGGCGAACTTGCGAGCGTAGACGTAGGCGACCATCGCGATGGCCAGCGCGGTAGCATGCGAACCCATGTGCAGCCCGTCGGCCAGCAGTGCCATCGAGCCGTAGACCATGCCGGCGACGATCTCCAGCACCATGGTCGCGGCCGTTAACAGCACGACGATCAAAGTGCGGATCTCGCCGGGCTTCTTCTCGTCCTGGCCGAACGTGTGGTCGTGTTTCCAGGGGCGCTCTGCCATCTTTTTCACCACTATTCAAACTGCCTGGCCAAATGCAGCGGCGCCGAGGGACCGCTAATCTCTGCATCTTCCTCTTCCCCGGCCTTCTCGTAAACCTTGCGTCCGAACTTGTAGAACAGCGCCGGCGTGACAATCTGATCGAGCAGTGTCGAGCTGAGCAATCCGCCGATGACCACGATCGCCAGCGGATGGAGTATCTCCTTGCCTGTCTCGCCAGCGCCCAAGGCCAGGGGGACCAAGCCGATGATCGTCGTCAGAGCGGTCATCAGCACCGGAGCGAGGCGCTCCAAACTGCCGCGGATGATCATCTGCTCGCCGAAGACCTCGCCCTCGTACTTCATCAGGTGGATGTAGTGCGAGATCATCATGATGCCGTTGCGGCTGACAATGCCGATGAGCGTGATGAAGCCCACCCAGTGGGCCACCGAAAGAACCGAGGCGCCCAGCCAAATGCCAGGCACTTCCCACCAGGCGGCCCCCGCCAAAGCTTCCGCGGCCGGCCGATTCACCAGCAACAGCGCGATGACCGACCCCATGGCTGCTTGAGGGATGTTCACCATCACCTGGAGCGCGGCCCGCCAGGAAGCGAGACATTTATAGAGCAGCAGGAAGATGGCGGCCGTAGCGAAGCAGCCTAACAGCAGCAATCGGCGGTTGGCGTCCCGCCGGGCCTCGAACTGGCCGCCGTACTCGACGAAATACCCGTCCTTAAGAATCGGGAGTATTTCGGAATCCACCGCCGCTTGGATGTCGTGGACAACGCTCACCAGGTCGCGGCCGGCCGTGTTGCATTGCATGACGATCCGCCGCTGCACGTTCTCGCGGTTGATGGTATTGGGGCCTTGGGTGGCGACGACATCGGCCACCGTACCCAGGGTGACCCGCGAACCGTCCGGCGTGCTGATCAGCGTCGAGCGGATGGCGTCAATATTATTGCGCGCCTCCTCGTCGAACCACACGACCAGGTCGAAGACCCGTTGGCCTTCCAGGACCTGGGAGACAGTGCGGCCTTGCAGGGCGGTTTCCAGGGCCTTGGCCACGTCGGCCGGGGCCAGGCCGTAGCGGGCGGCCTCCTGCCGGCGAATCGTCACACGGACCTGAGGAATGTCGACTTGCGGCTCGATCTGCAAGTCGACTACGCCGGGCACCTTCGTCATCACCTCCGCGATGTCCTGGCCCCGGTCGCGCAGCTCTTCGATGTCGCGGCCGTAGAGCTTCACGGCGATCTGAGAGCGGATGCCCGACATCATGTGGTCGAGCCGGTGCGAGATCGGCTGGCCGATGTTTACCTTCACGCCAGGAACCTCAGCCACGATGTCCCTGATCTCGGCCATCACCTCGTCGCGGGGCCGGCCCACGACATCCACGCCGAAGCCGTGCAGCCCGGGAATCGCGCGGAGGATGGCGTCGTGGATGCCCGGCTTCGGACGTTCCGGCTGGATCAGCCCGACGTCGATCTCCGAGAAATTCACGTTCTCGGCATGCTCGTCCAGCTCCGCCCGGCCCGTGCGGCGGGAGACGTGCTTGACCTCGGGAATCTCGGAAAGCATCAGTTCGACACGCCGCGCGATCCGGTTCGACTCCTCCATACTCACGCCAGGCGGGGCCATGGCAGCGATGGTCAGCGACCCCTCGTTGAACCGCGGCAGAAACTCGCCGCCCATCCAGAGGATGCTGGAGATCGAGGTCAGGATCAGCAAGGTCACGGTCACCAGCACGGCTGTACTGTGCCGCAGCGTGAATTTGAGCAGGTGGGTATCGGCCCACTTCAGCCAGCGGAGCAAGAGCGGGTCGCCTTCCTTCTTGAGGAAATTCGCCCTGGGGAGCAGGTAGGAAGCGAGCACCGGCGTGACCGTGAGAGAAACGACCAGGGACGCCAGCAGCGTCGTCAGGTAGGCCAGTCCCAGCGGGGCGAACATGCGGCCTTCCAGCCCGGCCAGGGAGAAGACCGGGAATACGACCAGCACGACGATTAGCGTGGCGTAGACGATGCTGTTGCGCACTTCGCATGACGCGAGGAAGATCACTTTGAGCGGCTTGTCGGGAGACGGTTTGTGGTAGTTCTCCCTGAGTCGCCGATAGATATTCTCGATGTCGACGATCGAGTCGTCCACCAGCTCGCCAATGGCCACAGCCAGGCCGCCGAGCGTCATCGTGTTGATCGAGATCCCGAAGTAACTGAACGCCAGCGCCGTGATGATGATCGAGAGCGGGATCGCCGTGAGCGTGATCAGGCTCGTCCGAAGGTTCCACAGGAAGATGAACAGCACGACGATGACCCAGATCACACCGTCGCGGATCGCCTCCTTCACGTTGTCGATCGCCGAGTCGATGAAGTCGGCCTGCTTGAATATCTCGGTGTCCATCACCACGTCATCGGCCAGACGCCGCTCGATGTCGGCGAGGGTGCGTTCGATTTTTTCGGTAAGAAGCAAGGTGTCGGCGCCCGGCTGCTTCTGGACCGAAAGGATGATCGACCGTTCGCCTTCGATGCTGGCGTCACCCCGGCGCACTGGGCCGGCGTAGCGGACGTCGGCCACTTGACGAATGGTGATCGGCACTGGATCGCCGGCGCGGACCACGGTCTCGGCCACCTCATCGAGCGTCGTCGCCCGGCCGATGATGCGGATCAGCGACTCGTGCGTCTTGCTCAGGAGGAAACCGCCGCCGGTGACGATGTTCGACTTCTCGACGGCCTCGGTCAGCTCGTCGAGCGTTACGTCGTGCTGCGCCAGCCGCTCCGGCGAGGTGAGCACCTGGTACTGCTTCATCTCGCCGCCCATCACGCTCACTTGGGAGACGCCGGTGACCGCCAACAGCCGCTGGCGGACTTCCCAGTCGGCCGCCGTGCGCAGCTCCATCGGCGTGGTCTCGCCGGTCGCCCTCATCCCAACCAACATGATCTCGCCCATGATCGAGCTGATCGGAGCCATCACCGGGTGGGCCTCTTCGGGGAGCCGCTCGCGTACGAGCTGAAGCTTTTCCGCCACGATCTGCCGGTCGACGTATATGTCCGTCCCCCAGTCGAACTCGACCCATACAATGGAAAGACCGATGCCCGACGCGCTGCGGACGCGGCGGACGTCGCTGGCCCCGTTCATCGCGGATTCGATCGGGAATGTCACCAGAGTCTCGACCTCTTCCGGCGCAAGCCCGTGGGCCTCGACCATGATCGTGACCGTGGGCCGGTTGAGGTTCGGAAAGACGTCGATCGGCAGCTCGGCCGCCTGCTTGCCGCCGTAGATCACCAGCACCACGGTGACCGCCAGCACCAGCACGCGGTTCTTCAAGCAGAAGGCGATGATATGGTTGAGCATTGGGCGTTTACTCCGTCGCCGGCAGGGCCGGCCTTCTTATCTGGTCGGTTCAATGGAGCGGAGCCGGGCCACGTCCTCGGGATTGCTCTGGCCGGCTACGTCTTCCATGATGGTCATGCGGGCGAGCATGCCGCTTTTCAGGAGGCCATCGGGGTTGGCCACTTCGACCCAGACGGGCAAGACCCGCATGTTCTCATGCATCAAGGGCGACATGCGCACCACCTTGCCGTTGGCCTTCAGACCGGGGTAAGCCGTGAAGTGGACGTGGGCGGGTTGGCCGAGTTGAACGCGACTGGCATCCCGCTCATAGACGAACGCTTTCACCCAGACCGCCGAAAGATCGTGAATCTCCATCAAGGGCTCGTCGGGATGAACGACCTGGCCGGGTACCACATGGAAATCGACGATTCGGCCAGCCACGGGAGCGCGAACCGGCACTGTCTGAACCAGCTCGCTGGGGGAGCCGGCTTGGGAGACGTCCGCCTTCTTGAGCGACTCGATGGCTTGTTGGGGCAAACCGAAATAAGCCAGCTTCCGCTCCAGTCCCTCGGCCTTGGTTTGAAGGGTCTGGTGCCGGCTTTGGAGTTCCCACCGTTGGCGCTTCGCCACAACACCCTGATCATGCAGCTCTTCCAGGCGGTCGAGCGACTGCTCGATCAGCCGTGCTTGTGTCAGCGTCTGAAGCAGGTCCAACTGGACGGACCGTAGCTGGAGACTGTCGATTTCCGCTATCACTTGGCCTTGGGACACTTCCTGGCTCGGCTCAACGAGGATGCGCCGGACCCGGCCCTCGACGTGTGGCGTGGCCAACGCCTGCTGGTCCGTGGGCAGCTCAACCGACCCATGAGCGACCGCAACGACGCCCTCGTGCGACTCGTCGGCTGGCTCGCTGTCGGTAGCCTCGACGCGGGCCTTGTGCTCATTGCCCAAGAGCGCCGCCAGGAGGGAGTTGCCGACCACGACAACTTGGTCGCCAGGAAACGCGCCGCTGAGCACTTCGACCCAACCGTCTTCGGTCAGCCCCAGTTTCACTGCCCGGTTCTCGTACTTGCCGGGCATGCGCTGGGCGAGCACGTAGGTTCCCGTGCGGCTCCGCATGACCGCGTCCAGCGGGCAGACGATCGCCTCCTTGGCGACTTCCACGGAGATCCGTACCCGACCGAACATCCCGGGGCGTAGCTTCCCGCCGGGGTTGTCTACCGCAATCACGACTCCCTGGGTCCGCGATTCGGGGTCCATCTTCATCCGCAGGTGATCGATCCGGCCGGGAAACGTCTCGCTTGGCAGGGCGGCGAAACGCATCTCGACCTGTTGCCCCTTAGCCAACAGGCGGACATCGGACTCCAGCACTTCGCCGACGATCCAAACATTCGTAGGATTCACGACGTGGTAGAGGTGGTCGGTGGGGCTTACCATCTGCCCGATGCGGACGTCGGCGTGCGTGATGATGCCGCCAACCGGGCTGACGATGGAAACATAGGGCAGAGGTTCCTCTTGCTGTTCGATCCGCCGCAAGGTGGCTTCGTCCAGGCCGAGTGCCAGGAGCTTCTGCCGGGCAATTTGGAGCGCGGCCGACTCTTCCGCCAGCCTGGCCTGAGACTCCAAGAGCGTCTTGCCCGTGATAATTCCCTGCTGGTCGAGCGCGGTCCGTTGATCAACGAGCTTCCGTGCCAACTCGACCTGAGTCTTCGCCTGCAACAGATCGAGCTGGAGCGACTCCAATTCCGTGCTGACCACTCGGGCAAGCTCCTGGTCTGGGGCCACGGTCTCGCCCGGCCGAACCAACACGCGGTCGATCCGGCCCGGCACCAGCGAGGTGATCATTGCCTGCGCGTGCCACGGCAGCTCCACCCGCGCATTGACGGTCACCGTGCGGTGGATGTCCTTCAGCTCGACCTTGGCGGTCGACAGCCCGATCGCTTCCCGGGCCCTGTCCGAAAGCATAATCGTGTCGCCGGCGATGGTCACGCCCTTGGTGGGCAGCGGCGCATGGTTCTCATGCGCCGCTGCCTGCTGAGCGACCATCGCGACTGCACCGGCCAGAACCGCCGGTGCGGCGAGCATGCGGACCATCGCAAAGAGTTTCTTCCAAAGCATCGCAAGTCTCCTTACGGGTGGTTCCAGAATGACAAAAAGTTTTCGGGATAACTACGCCACGCCCTTAGCGTTAGCCGTTCGCACCGGCATCGGCCGCGGGGGCTGTGGGGATGTGCTCCAGATCCGCGATTTCCTGGTCGATCTGATCGGCCACCGCGGCGAAATCCGGGTTTTGCTTGTTGTCGATGTTCTGGTGGACCTGCTCGAAGAGCGTCCTCAGCTCGTTGGCCGATGTGTTCACGGCTTCCCAATGCTCCTTGGGAACGTTCGAGTCGCGGGCGATTTCCGGCAGCCACTGGAGCAACAGATCCGCGTTGTCCAGGGCCTGGTGGGCCTTGTACGGATTCTCCGGGATGCCCGCCGCGGTCTCCCGCTCCACTTCGTTGCGGAACTCCTTGACCTTCACCACGGCGTCGGTGAACTGGGCCGTCTGCTCGCGAAGCTCCGCCTTCTGCTCCTCGGTGATAGGGACGTCGTGCGGATTGTAGTCATCTTCGGCTTCCGCAGCTGCCCCACCGCCACCGCCGGCGGCGGGCTCTTGGGACCTCTGGCTGCAACCGACCAGAATTCCGAGGGCGGCGACGCCGAAGGACAAGAGCAAAGCAAGGGAAAAGCGTGTCGACATAGAACCACTCCTTGTGAAACGGGACACGGAAATGAGGATGGTTTCCGCGCGCAAACAGCTACCATTTTTCTCGGAAACCTGGCAATGCGCGCGGGGAGAAAGCTACCGCATCAAGTGACAGCAAAGCGAACAGGCAGAATCACGCCAGAAGAACGCCGGAGCGCTCTCGGCGCGCAACGTCACACAGAGGTGTACAAGAGACAGGTGGGGGAGCCGATATGACGGCCTGCATGGACGCAATATCGGCCAGCGAGGAGGGCGTCAATGACGCAGCGCCATGTTGGGGCGAGCACGCCCGCGACGACGGAAACGGAAGCAACTCCTGGCACGATGCCAGCACAAGCACTTCCATCTTCCGCTCAGAGTCACCGTCACTCTGGTTCGAGGCTGGCTCTGGGAGAGTGAACTCGACACCCAGAAATTGAAAATGCAGGTGCCACCAATGGCCTTCTACAAAATCAATAGAATTCGGAACCCAATCGGTCAAACGACCGACCATACAGCCATTTTGATGGTCGCGCCATCCAGAAGGAAGGTGATCGACTTCGTGTTGATGATGCCCCCACGTCTCCTCCGCGACAGGGTGGACATGCCGGACTGCCGGAGGCGCAACAGCAACTGCGAGCAGCACGGTTGCCAGTAGAAGGCTTGTCGTGTTCCTTAAAGGCGGGAGGGACATGGATCAAGTACCGGGAAAGCGGATGTCACGCAGCCAAACTGACATGCGGTAGAGTTTAGGGTCCAGCTGGGAGGGCGTCAAGCCGTACGAATCGGTTGCGGGAGTCTTGACGCTTTAGCCGTGTTCGCTCATAGTTTTCGATCCCGTGTACGGCTGGCTCGCGAATGATGCCGGGCAGAGGGACGGAATTGGGGACAGAATGGCTGCAAAAGGGTCTAGAATTCGGTAGAATATGGAATCGATTGGGGATGAGCCGACCGCCGACCGGTTGGCTGTTTCCCCGTCGGTGCTTGAGGCGATCCCTGGCGGACGATTTTCGCGATAACCAGCCGGCCTCCGGAGGCCGGGGATGGCAAATCCGGCTCTCGTGATCGGGACGTCGTTACCGCCTGAAAGATAAGAACTTACCACAAGGGGCAAACCATCTTCCGTTCTGCCAAACGATCCAGATGGTACTAGATTCCGTCCGGTTTTCCAGGCATTCTGTCCCCTGCCGCGAATGCTCACCCAATCGCCGGCTAAGAGACGTGTCGGTCGGCGCCGACTTGCGTTACCAATGGTGCACGCGATGCCAGCACTCGCGTGTGCTCGGGCGGAATGATGCCCTTTGTCAGAAACGATACCCGCACTTGTGACTTTACCCTATCATTGTGGTGTGCAATAGAATAGTCGGCGAGAATCATGCAGGGAATCAGTGGACCACCTTGATGATTGATTACATCACGCGACTTGAACCGCAATGGCCGCTCGCAGAGCCTCTTCCAACTCGGATGGTTCCGTCCGTTCCAACCGTTCCAGCATTCTTTCCCAGCGGTGCGATAAGCTTCCAGCTTCTTTGTGCGGCCGGTGCTGAAAAAGCGTGTCGAAGGCATGGCGCCGTCGCTGATAATTCTCTTGAGTATCCCGAAACGTGTCGACAAAGGCATCGAGATACGCATCCGCGAAAGCATCCAGTTCCTTGACGCTATCGGCTCGCCGCCGAATGGGACCAGCGTAGTTATCCGCCCAAGCGGTCAAGGGGGTGAGAAAGTCGGCGAAGGCCCCGGTGTGGTCGGCCACGACGATTCCCGTCGGCATTTGATCCTCGTCCTCAATCAGGATCTCGTCGCCATCATCGAAAAGGGGACGTTGAAGAGGACCACATCGGCCCACGATCATATTGACGGCGGCTGCCTGGCCCAGCAGCCGTGCGAACTTCATGGCAAAGTCCCGGTCGGCGAACCGGCACATCGGCAACTTATTAGTGGCAATGCCGCGAACATACTCCCGTTCAAAGTACGTGTTCCAAATACGCACGCCCCGATAGCGAGCCTGCTTGCCCATGTAAACTTCCGAGACCTTTTCCGCGGCCAAATGTACCGGAAGTCGCATGCCGAGTTGCCGACATCCCAGACGGCGGTCCAAGATGTACTCGGTATACTCCTCCGCCTCGAACATGGCTTGGAGAAGCTCCTTGTCTTGATCCAGCCGCTTGGCCACGCCCCATTTCTGCATCCGGATGACCTTCACGAATTCTTCCGGATGACTTCGTCTTTTGATCTGGGCAATGTAGACTCCACGGCGCCCCGGCGTATCGGATCGGCAGGAAAGCGGCTGGACGACTCGCCCGAAATTCACATACTCCAGATCTTGATATGCCCGGAAGGTGTTCAGCAGGAAACCGGTCACCAAAGGATCACAGATCCGAGGGGCTTCATCGGTGACCGCCTGTTCAAATACCGAATCCCAAATCAGGTCATTCCCTTCAATGCGTCCACCCGGCAACCACCGGATCTGCATCACGTATTCCGGACTCAAACCCAACCACGTCTCTTCGGGAATGGGACCTTCGCGGGGAGCGGCCAGTTCGCGATACATCCGGCTGAGCCAGGCCGGATTCGCGAGCCGGTCTTCTCGCAAGTCCGGCGGTACCGACCGAGCAAAGACATCCTTGAAATCCAGATAGGCGGCTCGTAACGCCTTGCTGCTCATGGCGGCGAAATCACGAACATGAAACTCCCGCTCCAGGCGGGACGTCGCCCCGAAAAAGCCAACTTCGGGGTAACCGACCCGGTTTGACCGCTGCGAGTACGTCTGCAGCTCAATCAGATGCCGCCGTAACGTTTCGTCATCCGCCTCTCCCAGACGAACATACTGCTCATAGGTTAGCAGGTGAGTCCCCGTTGTGCGGCTGTGATAGTATATGGCCTCGCCGCTGATTCCCTTTCGCGAAGCAGCAATCAACCGTTGCATCTCCTCGGGCGAGGTCGGTTCGGGCGCCGTGCGCCAACACTCACCGCGTCGCTTGATCGCACTGTGCACCGCCGCTTCACGCGTGTGTAAGAAGCGAATCCGCCATTTGGGAACAATGCGTTGGAGAGTCTCATCGGCCGCCAGTGCGGCGGATACGTTTTTGGGGTCCGGACGAATCAGCAGGTAATTGTCTTCCCGAATGATGTCACCCGTCCCGTCCGACAACTGCTCCTCCTCCTCTCTGGTCAACGGCGGCTGGCCATGAAGCGTCCGTTCCCGCCCTAGAATCTCAAGGAAGTCAAGCCGCTGCGTGGCGTGAATTCCAGGCAACGTAACCACCACGTCTTGATCCGGAAAAACCGTTGCAATCCGGCACAGCGGATGTCCCGCCTCGTCGTTCGCAAGCGGATGAGGACCAATAATCCGTACACTCATGCGCAATCTCCGCGGACTCTTGTGCTGGTTTCGGTGCAAACGCCGGGCACCCGACCATCCCCCAAAGCCACCTATTTACTTCCTCCCATCGGAAACCACATCCCTGCGGTAGAGTCTTTCCCTTGTAAATCAACAGGCCCGTCCACGACCTGCCGGTCAGGCACGACAGTACCCACCACCCATCCCACCCAACTCCTCCAGTCGCCCATGCCGACAACAACCCACCGTTTATACGCTATGGCACCGGACCCTCGACGGTCAACACCACCCGGGCTATCGCTTTGCGTGGTCTTCCTTCTGATATCATGATCGATTTCTCACGGGATGTCACTGTTAATCCGTTCACCTTATCCATGGGGCTCACAATATCCCGCAAATCGACAAGGACTTCGGAAAAAACGCCGGCCAGCTCCATTCCCCCCCAAAACCTGGGCACCGGCTCTTCCCGTTTACAGCGAACCGTTTCAAGTTCTCACGCCTGGCCTCTCAGCGGTATTCCCCCTTCACAAGAGCCTTTGGCCCTCCAAATGCCAGCAGCTCGGCATTGGAAACAGAGTCGCTGTTTCGTCGTCCAGCGCTGTTCAATTAAGATCGGCAAAGACATGACGGTCTGATTGAGGGCGTTCGAGCGATGTCCCAAGGGTGGGACGAGGAAAAACTCTGAGTCCTTGCAACCCAAATTGTTGCGCCGTTCATCCTTGTCCGCGTCGAACCAAAAGGGCCTAACCGCCCGACAGGACTAAAGAGGACACGACAGGGGAGGTCACGCGTGAAAGAAAAGCCGCGCGGCAGCCGATCACGCGTCTAACTGGATTACTTCAATGGGATCCCCCGCGTGACCAAGGCGTCAAACCGGTAAGGCGATTCACCGGCAGCCCAGGCCATGCCGCGGAGCAACAGAATACGAAAGTACGGGTCATCAAACGTCCACGTAAAATGTCCAGGAACGCATGCAAAAACACGCCCTTTCCCATAGTGGCTTGTCCAGAATATCGGTTGCGGGCTGCTGTCATCAGAACCTTTCGGAACAGGTTCTTTTGAAGTGGCCAGCACGGTGACGTTGCTCACGGCCCCCATGGGGGGTCAATACGGTTCGTCGATTAAATCAATGGTTTCGGGAAGCCCCACGCCGTCACTCACCCGTCGCGGGGCGATGCCAGAGCGATTCCCAATATCGCTGGTCCAACTCATAGGGGTCAACAGAACGATCGTCCGGAAAATCGTTCGGAAGGATCCCATAATGTCGCATTTCACGCAGATACTCCGGCCGGGGTTGAAAACCCGCCATATCAAAGCGTTTGATGGTTCGCAGATTTTGCTTTCCAGCTTTGATCATTTCCAGTAACGTTTGATAATCCGGATCCTCCACATTCTGAAAGACTTCAACGGTCTCCTCTTTTTGATTGCGGCAGAGTCCAAAGCCACCGGCGGACTTGGCCAGCGGGGCCAGCAAAAGCAGTGATTTTTCGGGGCGGCTCAAGTTGAATACGATATGCCGAGCGAACCGTAGTCGCGGATCCTCCACGTCAAACCGCCAAAACGAGACCCCTCGTTCATCGGAGAGGGCCGCGGGCAGGACCTTGTTCCCGGTGTGGCACGCGGCACAACGCCGTTCCATCACCGCGGCGCCGCTTCGTGTCGTTGGCCATTCGAAGTCGGTATTGACCAGTTCGTTTTGCTGGTAACCGCCAATCGAGCCACACCCCAGCGCGGCATAGGTCCCCGGATAGGGCGCGCCGGTTTCGATCCACAATCGCAGCATTCTTTTCTGGAGATCCGTGGCCGTCACGCCGTGGTGTGAGCCGTCGATCATATCAAGAATGCGACTTGCCGAGGATCCGATCTCCCGCGGCGCATAGTTACTAACCGGCAAATTGCGGCCGTCGGAAAAGAGCTGCTCCACCGTCATGGTGAAATAGGCGTGTGAAAACATGGGACCGTGGTCGCCGGTCAAGATTACCTTGCCGGCGTAGGGTCCCCCCCGTTGTGTTTCCTTGTATCCGTGACAATCAACGCAAAGATTGTCCAATATGGGCTGGATATCACGTGGAAAATCGAACACGCCAGGGTTGTCGGCAATCGGTTCAATCTTGCTCGCCTCGCGGCCCGTGGCCAACGCATGGACCTCGGGCAACAAACTCTCCGTTCGCCGCTCATGGCATCCCACGCACCCGGCGACCTCGCCCGGCTGAACCGTCAAAAAACTCTGCATCCGTTTGACGGCCATGTCGTTCTCGTCCAGCGCCACGAAGAACAACGATCGCAGGGCGGGAAGTTCCGCGAAGGCGGAGCCATCTTCGTCAACCGGAATCGTGCCGAGCGCGCGTTCCAGTGTAAACGAACCGCCATAGGTTAGTGGATCCATGCCGCCGGTAAAGTTGATCGGTTTCGGCAAGGACTCGACGACCAGTAGTTTTTCGATTTCCCCACGGTCCACACCGGCCATGTTGCGGCCTTTGTGGACATCCATCAGAACCACCTTCCCAGTTGCCTCCGCTCTATCGGCACGACTCGGCATCACCCGTTCACGCCGGCGTCTCATGACCGGTCGAGGTTCATGGCATTCCAGACCGGCAGCCACCTCCTCAGCCGTCGCCTGGTAGATGTCACGCGCATGGCCTTGGTTATCCAAGAGCACGAGACGATCCCCCCGCGCGGCCAGGAACGTCTCTTCAGAAAAGGCCCAAGGATCCCGATACTTGGGCTCCGAGGTAATCGAGATGGCGGAACTCTGGTCGTCCGGACCTTTGCGCGGGTCGACGACGGTGATCGTTCCAACATGTTCTCGGCGACCGTGGCCGGGCGAAAAAACGGCCACCACCTTTTTCGTGTTCGGAATCGGCTTGGCGTCGATCATGACGATGCCGGGATGCATGTTGCCGTAGTAAACCATTTGCCCGGTGCCATCCGGGTTCGTGGTCCACAAATGATGATAATGGACCTGTGAACGGTCAATGTATTCCCAACGCTGATACAGAATGCGGCCGTCGGGTAGCGGCCAGGGCGTGTTGTCATGCTCCACGTTACAGGAAATCGGACGGATATTATCGCCGTTGGGACCACAGCGGTACATCACGGCTACCTTGGTCAGCCAACATTGAACCCATCGCTTACAGCGACTGGAAACGAACACGATCGAGTTGTCAGGCAAATAGCAGGGTTCGATGTCGTCGTACGGCCCATCCGTCAGTTGCCGCATATCACCGCCATCCATATTGATCTCATACAAATGATAATGAGCACTGCCGCCTCGACGGTAAGAAAACAGGATTTTCTTCGCGTCGTAGTGAACGACCGGGTCCCGCACGGCACCTTTCGGATCCTCCAGGATTGCCGTGACTTCGCCCGTTTCCAGATCCATCCGGCAGAGTTTCCCTCCCTGACCGTATGTCAACCGCTCCTCATCGTCCGCGTAGTAACTAAAATTAGCGTACCAGTGTCCGTCCTTTCCCGGTTGCCGCATGGCAAAGATGATCTCATCCACGCCGAACTGCTCCGGGAGCCGCGAGAGACGCTGCCGGGCTTGGGCATTCGCCTGACGCCGGGATTCGGCGGCTTGGCGTCGCGCTTGGGCAATAACCGCCGCGGCCGGCCCGTTTCCCGGAAACTCAATTTCAAACAACGAAACCAGTTTATAGGGGCCCGGTTCGAGACACAGCAGCCGGAGATACCGACCCCGGGCCTCCAAGTCCGATACATTGTCCTGGCCCCCTTCGCACGCCATATTCTCATGCACGGTTCGCCAGCGACGCGCGTCGTCTGAAATCTCAAGCCGGTAAGCCGCCGCATGAGCTCGTTCCCAATGGAGCGTCACGGCCTCAACCGGGATCCGCTTGCCAAAATCAATTTGCAGCCATTCCGGTTTGCCGGAAACGGGGCGGCTGGCCCACCGCGTCTTCCGATTACCGTCGACGGCATGGTTCGCCGGGTATGCATTAGAGTGGATCGAGGATGCGCTAACCCGTTCACCAGAAGATCCCGCCGCCTGAGCACTGGCCAACACGGCAACCGCCGCAAACAATCCAGCACGGGCACCAGCGCGGCTAACCGAATATCGACCAAACATGGGCTTCCTTTAATTCTATGATGAGACCTTGAATACATGGATCTCCCGAACAATCCGTTAGCGGATCGGGAACTGGGTCGGTGGGATTCGTCGTTTGCGGGTCACGAAGCACGCCGGTTCACAACGGCCCACGTCGCGCGGCACAAAGGCGGGAACCGCTTTCGGCGGAAATCGCCCGCAGCCTCATCCGTGGCATTGCCCTCCATGATCACACCCTCGTCGGCTGTGGACGATCGCAAGACCACCCACCTCAACCGGACAACCAAGCCACCATTCAACTTAGCGTGACGATGCCCCGCGGTCAATTGAACCGTGAAATGGCGGATCGAAACGTAATTGTCCAGGGGCCCGATCCCACAACGTGATACCGGGACCGGCATCAGACCTCCTGATCCCGGATTCTCCTGTGAGCACCACGGGAATGACGAACAAAGTGAACACGAAGGAGAAGGACATTTGTGGCTTAGGACTCCGTCCTGAGTAGGAGCGGCACTGCCCTATTACAATTCACGCACCACTCAATGCAACCCGCCCCGAAAATGCAACGGGAAGCCACAACGCCCGGCTGGCACCGGCACGCGGGCCACCGGCAGCAACCATGCACGCTGCTCAGGATGGAATCCTAAGCCACGCTCACCGCCCGACCGACAAGGGCGTCTGGCGTTCGCCGTCCAGTAGCACAACCGCATCGTGCATGTTGCGTGTGATGCGGTCGAAAGCGACGGCATAGACTCGGTCGAGTGCGCCGAGGTCGATGACCTTGCGGAGCCCGCGCATGCCCGGCCAGTCCAGTGTCGAGCCCGAGTAGCCCTCGTCTTGGAAGTGTTGGCCGGTCCAGTAGAGTGAGGATTCCCCGGATTGCTTGGCCTATTCCTGGCAGGTGTGGGACCGGGCTTCGCAGGAAGAGAAATCGGCAAGGCCTTGTTTCGACTGGCGAGTATAGATGGCGTAGCGGATCGGCTTTTTTTGGCGGAGCCGTCGTCATCGTGCCCGCCTTGTCATTTCTTCTGTTCAGGTGTTTGTTCCGGCAGGTCAGCCAATTCGTCAGGCATAACGCGAACGACCTGCCCCTCGCGCCAAAGCAGAAGTGGCTGATTGTGTCGTTTCGCCAATTCGGCCGCGCTGCGGGCGGCGCGAATCATGGCCGTGCGGCTGCCTTCCATATCCGGATACTTCTCGCGATGTTGCTGGATCATGAATTCACTCCTTCGTCGATCAGGACGGGCGGCCATTGACTGGCATCAAAGATCTGCCATGCGTCGACCGCGGCACGGTAGTGCCTTTGAAAGTTGGCGATGCCGCGATCAAAGCGGCGGCGAATGTCCGGCTCAGGGATATTGTGCCCGCCCTGAAGGACGCGTTGTTTCACGCGCTCGACGGCCAGATCGGCTGACGGTAATCCCAGGAACATCAGTTCGACCTGGTAGCCCAACTCTTTCCATTCGCGGATCATGCCAAGATACGAGCGGCCCGCGAGGGTGGTCTCAATGGCGAAATCTTCACGCTTGGCGACCATCCGCCGAACATGTTCGAGCATAAGTCGTGATGCCTCGACTGCCATTGATTCAGGGCGGAACGGCGACAAGCCCTCTGCGATCAGGTCGGCATTGATGAAGGTCGGGCAGTTGCCCTCGGCAGGGAGGAACTCGCGAGCGAAGGTGGTCTTGCCCGAACCGTTGGGGCCAGCCAGAATCAGGGCGCGAGGCGCTTCGGTGGGCTGCGATGAATTCATTCCGGGCCTCGCTCGCCAGAGAGTTCGAAATCGCTGCGGGGTCCGGAAGCAACCCGGCTGTTAACCCGGCTCGATCTGTTCACGAGAGAGTCCGAGAGTTCGCAGCCGGATTTTCGCACTGCCGAAAACTACCGAAAATCCCTGTATGTGTAGGACTTTCATCAATCGTAACAGGTGTGCGGAAAAATGCAATATGTGCAGCCTGTGCACCCGTTCGGGGAGAAAAAGGGAGAATTCTTCAGAGGCGCACGACATGGGCACGGACACGGGCAACTTCACGTCGCCCCCCATCCAACAACCTGCTATGTCGAACAATTTCTCTCGGTGGTGCGACGGCAAACAGCGCGCGCCCCCAGCCAATCTTTCCGGGGCCTCAATGTCCTCACCTCGACGGCTCCAGTGAGTGCCCAGGGGGTTACTGCCCGTCTGTTCCGCCTCACATGTGTGCTTTTGGCTGACGACTGCCTCCGGATCCCGCACAATACCCTTCTGGAACGTATCCCACGTCCAGCCGACCGATTGTAGGCCGGCCCGATACCTGGAAAGAGCACAATGAATGGACCCTGCAAGAAACAAAAGCGACCAAGTGCTCAACTGCTGGCTTGGCGGATATGCCTCAGCCAATATCATGGCCATGCGAACGGCAGGTGTGACACGGTAAGAATCAGCCGTGGCGGTTTTTCTCCCGTGAAGAGGAACGTCGCGGTTAGAGCCGCTTTCGGTGAGCATGCCAGCACCGTAGCGGCTCGCTGAGTATCGGCATGAAGCGGCAGGATGGTAACTGGACTTCCAGCAACGCGTCTGCAGTGCGATCAATCACCTTGCCAACGGCTCGCCCCCTATTCCCAGCTCGCGTTCCCGAGGCGTTCAATGCGGCACGACCCCTGTGATCTCGGCGAGTGCTGGCTTGGACGCGGATCCCCCAGGTGACGCGGCCGCCCGAGAGATGATTCGTCTCTACCTGGACATCCAACAATCGAGGGTTGCACCCCCGGAACGGCTGGCGGCCCAACTGAGTTGATTGTTGGCAACCGAAGCCTCAGAACAACGCCCCGTCAACTGCGGTTGGCGCTTTGTTATCGTTATGTCTCGTTTGCAACGTCTAAGTCTGCGAGAATTTGGCGAGGAAATCCACCATATCCGTGCGAAATCGTTTGATGTGATCAATCGTGAGGCCAGGGCTATTGTGCGCGGCCGAATTGCCGACCGCCGCCATGGCGTCAACGTTCTTGAATCGGCCGCGCGCGACATTGTCGCGGATAGATTCGAGAGCCCCGATCATCGCCTTGACAGTCCCGATGTTGTTCATCGGTTGTTCAAGATCCAAGACCGGCGCCCATGCATTAGAGAAAGCACCCAGTTGCTTGAGCATTAGTCTGCAGGACGAGCGCCAGTTGTGAAACGCCTGAAGATCGACGAAGGTGTCACTCGTGAATGAACTGGTCTTCCGATCAAACGTCGTGCTCTGGAGGCGAGTTCCTTCGTCAATCAAGTCGTCCGCAAATGAAGCGATTGCGTCTCGAGCATGCATATTGGAGAACCACATTCAGGGACAAGGCGTCGAGGATTAGCGATGGTGAGCGAAAGACTACGCGTCAGCTGCACTAACTCGCAGCCCGCCAACCGTATTAACGCGATTGTAACAACTTTTTGCTCGGCTTTCATGCGTCTTGCCGCGTCATTAACTGTTTCCGCCTAGCGCTCACCACCCAATTCACCGGTCGGACTGAGGGGCGTTTCATCGGCCGTTTGGACGGAGCCGTTCAGCACGCCGGTCTGAGACGCCGGAGGTCGATCGCCGCCTCGTGCGATGTGACCGACGCGAGTTAGCAGTTGAGCCTTTGCGGCTCAGACGGTTCGTCCTGAGCGCGCTACTGGTCCATCAAGGGCGAGTGCGCAGGGCCCTCATTGACGGTAGAACTGTCCAATTTAGGCATCGTGAGGAAGGTGGCCATCGACCACAAGCGGTTGACCCATCGGATTGTCAACTCGTGCTTCCGCAACCGCAAGTACTTCACCTGCCAGTTGCGATCCCCTTACCGCCGCGCCCGCCGCGCTGCTCGATACCCGAAGCCGACGCCGGCATCAGCTACGAGGTCGATCCAGAATTCCTCGAACACGCACCACCGTGAGGCACTCGACGAGTACGACCAGCCCTGGAACGCCTGAACCAAATCAGAAGAACCTGCTTGCCCCGGTTCGTTCTTGTCAAGAACGAACCGGACCATTATTATTACTCCCTCCGGCTCAGGGGCTGGCCTCCGGGCACAAAGGCCGATTTCAGCGTGCTCGGGCGGAAAGCTCCGAAGGTGAACGGGGCTCATTTCGGGGCGGGTCAACCTCGCGGTTCCCCCTCAGTCCAACCCCCTGACGCCTGCCCGCCTGGAATCGAATTTGGCAGATGCGTCTGCGTGATGAAAGAGATCACTGCGTAGCGATATGATTAGCGAAAGGCCACACGATGCTCACTTCTCGATCTCGCACGACCACAAGACCAGCGGTGTGCATACTGCTTGCGGCGAGCGCCCTTCTCGCTCTCGCCGCGTCCGCGCACGCACAGTTCGAGCGGCGGTTCTGGAATTTCGATCGCGAGAAGGTGAATGGTTTTGAAGAAGGCCCGCAGCGCGACGACATTGTGCCGGGTGAGTTTCTGATCGATCCGCCGACGCTGAACAACCTCGGCTTCCGGTGGTACATCGCCGGCGACAGCAACCGTAACGCGGCGGTCACGGTCGCGTACCGCAAGGCGGGCGGCGGCGCGTGGCGGGAGGCGCTGCCGATGCTGCGCGTGCATCACGAAATCGTCACGCGTTACTTCTACAACGGCGACATGAAGCATTACCGCACGGGCAATCTGTTTGCCGGCAGCGTGTTCTCGCTGGAGCCTGGCACGAAGTACGACGTGCGGTTCACAATGACCGACCCGGACGGCGGCGCGCCGGAGAAGGCGAAGGTGATCACCGTGGCCACGCGGGCCGAGCCGCGAGCGGCGAAAGACGGGCGGACGCTCCATGTACCGGCGGACGCCCACGAGCCGGCCCGCCGCAACGGGCGTGACGTTGATACGCCGACCTTCAACAATCTCGATTCCGCCTATCACACCGCGAGACCCGGCGATGTCATTCTCCTCCACGCCGGAGTTCACAAACTGAACGACGCGCCATACGTCTGGAAGAAATCAGGCGAACCCGGCGAACCGATCGTCATCCGCGGCCAGGGCGCCGGCAGCACGATCCTCGAAGGGCCGGACCGCAAGACCGATCTGTTCCGCATACCCGGCGCGGATCATTTGATTTTCGAGGATCTGACCGTCCGCCGCGGCGCGATGTTCCTGCGCACCGGCGAGAAGTCGGCGCACGACAAAGGCGGGCCGGGCGCGTCGCACCTCACCGTGCGGCGGTGTGTGATCGAAGACGTCATCAACGGCATGTGGACGGCGTCGGAGAACTCGAAGAACTGGACGCTCGTCGATAATGTGATCACGGGTATCGATCCCGAGTGGTATCCGCGCACCCTGGAGGGCGGAGACTACATGCGCGGCTCGCACACCGGGGTGAACGTGTACGGGCAGGGGCACGTCGTCGCGCACAACCGCGTCAGCCGATTCAGCGACAGTTTGGCGATCTTCAACTACGGCCAGCCGCCGGACGACGTGCGCAAGCAGGCGGTCAACATCGATTTTGCCCACAACGACCTCTCGTTCGCCATCGACGACACCGTCGAGGCGGACTACGGCTGCCACAACATTCGCGTGATTCGCAACCTTGTTTACAACACGCACACCGGCCTGAGCGCGCAGCCGGTGTACGGCGGGCCGATCTATTTCATCCGCAACGAAGGGTTCGGCCTGACACATCTGAACTTCAAGTGGAACAACTTCGGCGCGGGCATCGTCGCGTATCACAACACGCTCGCCGGCGGCGGCACGGCCTTCACCTCGCCCTACTGGAGCAACAGCCACCTGCGCAACAACCTGCTGCTGGGCAACGGCGGGCTGATCAGCAGCGGCACGTTCACGCCCGATCGCACGACGATGGATTACAACGGATACCGCGGCGCGGCGGAATCGCGCACGCCCATCCGTTGGAGCCACGGCGAGCGCGAGCGCAAGGGCTACGCGTCGCTGGAAGACTTCACCGCCGCGACCGGTTACGAGAAGCACGGCCGGCGCGTCGAGTATGACATCTTCGTCGACGGCTCGCCCGTCGAACGGGGCAAGACGTACGAACCGGACGCGTTCGATTTCCGGCTGAAGCCCGGCGGCAACGCCGTCGATGCCGGCGTGCGGCTGCCGAACGTCAACGATGACCACACCGGCGCCGCGCCCGACCTCGGCGCGCTTGAATACGACGAGGAGCGGCCACGTTACGGACCGCAGTTAAAGATTGGCGAATGAGTGGGGCGCGCCGGACAGAGTCAGAAACCTTGATGCTGCTTCTGGTTTTGGTATCGCGACACCATCACATTGCAAGCCGACGCGTTCCCGCTGGAGAGGTGTAAGGGGTGCGATCGCGTCGCGGTCGGTGAGGGTATAATTCACTATCGCCTGCTGGCCATACCAAGTCTTGCAACGCGGGTACTACAGTGAAAGCGGAGTGAAACGATGACCAGAGAATTAGAAGACAAGGTCGCCGTCGTCACTGGGGCGGGGGCGGGCATTGGGCTGGCCAGCACCGAGGCGATGCTCGCCGATTGGCCGGCGGAGAAATTGAAGGAAGCAAAGGAGTCAGGTAGCTTGATAGAGGCGACGGACGTGGCCGATGTCGTCATGTTCATGCTGACCCGACCCCGCACGTCATCATTCGCGAGGTGGTCATGCTGCCCACCAAATTCGACCTCTAGCCGACATCGCACGGCAGAATCTCGGGCAGGATTTCAATGCGCCCGTCGATTTGCAACTCGGAGGCCACAACGTTGTCCAACCAGTCTGAAACTTTTTGCCGTCGGATTTAACCACCATGAAGAAGTACGCATTTCTTGCCGTTCTTATTGGCGGGCTGTTGCTGTTCGCGGTCTCTGCCGTTTCGGCGGCCGGCGACCTGGCGCTGGTGAAGGAGGGCGCCGACCCGGCGCCGATCGTCGTGTTCGAGGATGCGCCGCCGATCACCCGCCGGGCGGCCGACGAACTGGCTGAATACATCGAGAAGATCAGCGGGGCCAGGCCGAAGGTGATTGAGGGAAAGCCCGATCCGCTCCCCGAAACGGCGATCTGGTTCGGGTACCAGCCGGTGCTGAAAACGCTCTTTCCGAAGCTCGATTTCGACTTCCAGCATCCCGAAGAGATTCTGATTGCCGCCAACGAGCGTCATTTGGTCATCGCCGGGCGCGACCGCTGGGATCCGGACAACCTGGTCGTCGAGGGGCGTCGCGAAACCATTCACGGCAAACAGGAGGAATACGGAACCGTCAACGCAATGTACACGTTCCTCCAGAAACACCTGCATGTCCGCTGGCTGTGGCCGGGGGAATTGGGCGAGGACGTTCTCAAGCAGCCAACGATCGCACTGGCTCCGTTCCAGTATCGGTATCATCCGCAGATTCGCGGCCGGCGGACGGTCATCCGCTTCTCCCAACTGGGCGACGGGGGATATGGCCGCTCGCACGACTGGGTCCGGCGGCAGCGGCTTCAACTCGATTCACTGACCTTCACCGGCGGACACGCCTTCACCGACTGGTGGGACCGCTTCGGCGAGGAGCGTCCGGAACTGTTCGCCCTTCAGCCGGACGGCACTCGCGGCGGCTGGCCCAATCCCCGGACCGTCAAGATCTGCCAGTCCAATCCGGCGGTCTGGAAGCAGTGGCTGGCCGATGTTGAGGAGAAGCTGAAGCAGGATCCCAATTTGACCATCTTCAGCGCCGCCCCGAACGACGGTTGGTACAGCGGACACTGCATCTGCGAGAACTGCACCGCCTGGGATCATCCTGACGGCGAGCTGCGGATGTTCCACTGGCAGGATCATCGGGAGGAGCGTCCCGCTTTGACCGACCGCCACCTCACGTTCGCCAACCGTCTGGCGGAATTGCTCAAAGAACGCTATCCCGACAAGGACTACTATGTGCTGATGAACTCCTACGGGCATTCGCGGCCGGCACCGGTGAAGGCCCGTCCGGCGGAGAACGTGGTCATCTCGAGCGTGGCGAACTTTTTCGGACGGACGAACCTTGCCGACCGCGGCTCCTCTCGCGGCACCACCCACCGGGAGCAGTTCCTGGCATGGGGTAAGATCGCGCCTCAGTTGATCTGGCGGCCGAACACTGGCAGTCCGGCCGGATGGCAGCAAGGGCTGCCGGACCTTTCGATCGCGCAGACGATCGAGGACCTCAAGCTGGTGGCCGAGAGCGGTTGCCTGGGGATCTTCATCGACACCGTCTGGGAGCACTGGGCGACGCAGGGACCGCAATATTACGTGATGGCGCACCTCGTCTGGAACGCCGATTCCGAAGGGCAAGCCCTGTTGGATGACTATTACCGTCGCGGATTCGGACCGGCCGCCAAGGAGGTGCAGGCGTACTACGAGATGCTCGAGGAAGTCCGGATGGCCTTCGTCGACGAGCACGGCTATGGGGCCGGTCTCTTCTATTTCCCGCTGCTGTATACCGATGAACTACTCGATGACGCGCGGCAGCGACTCGAGCAGGCTGCGAGCAAAGTGGAGAATGAAGATCCGATCTACGGCCGGCGGGTCGCGTTCGTGCAGGCGGGGCTCGACCATACTCGTCTGGTCGTGGAGAACTGCCGGTTGATGGCGGCCTACTGGAAAGAGAAAGACGAATCGATCGCCGAGAAAGTCCGGGCCAACTGGAAGCGGATTCAGGGCATCGCCGAGCAATACCCGTATGCGGTCAACTGGGGACCGCTTCGGCCCCACACGCCCCGGATGTCTCTCCTCAACCCGGACAGCCCCGATCCCCGACGCAGACCGAGCATCCCGAAAGATCTCGACCTGGAATGACGCCTCCTCGGTCTCGGTTGGCGGACATGGGCAATGAGCCACACGAAGAGCGGCAGATGACCCACCTGCTGGTCTACACCAACACCACCGACCTTTGACCTGTCAGTTCGGAATTGCATAAGGTGGGCGTGTCCTTGGCGGTCAAAGCCCATACCATTCGCGACACATGACGACAACTCATGAGGCGTTTATTGGATGTTCGAAACTGCTTCGGTCCGACACACCGACGCGCCCTAGAGAATCCTGCCCATTGCGGTTTGTACCGCCCCGGCAGCCACGCTTTGCCGATGCCGACAACCCAATTGCCAGAATTCTGCTATTCAATCAGACCTTGGCAAGCCCTGTCAAGCGACTGGACGGGACCGGTATTCCTGGAAAAAAAGAGGGTGCAAGCCGTTGCGCCATAAGGAGTTGGGGCACGAAAAAATTTTCTCTGGGGCCCATTTTTCGGCCATTTTGGGGACGGTTCCGGCGCCTGTTGGCTCGCTGTTTCCAAAAAATGCCAACGCGCCGTCGCGGGTGGCCCCGGACGCTGCGACGTCCAATAGGGTGGGTTCCTTCAGCGAACAATGTGACGTTTGAAGGGGCGGCGCGGCGCACCGCCCAGATCGCGCATGACGTGCAGTTTGAAGGTGCCCCGATCTTCTTCAGCTGGCCCTCACAGGGCGGATTGCTCAAGTACACCGTGGACGCCAACAACGTGGAGTGGGCGGTACCGCACTTGCGACAGTTCCTGGTCGACGTGACGCGCCGCAGCGGGGCCACGGCAGTGAATCTCGTGGCGCACAGCATGGGGAATCGGGCTCTCACCTCGGCCCTGCGCGAATTGGAACTGCAGTTGGGCGCGGAGTCTGCCCTGTTCAACCAGATTATCCTCGCGGCGCCGGACGTGGATGCCGAGATCTTTCGCCGCGACCTGGCCCCGGCCCTCGTCCGGTCCGCGCGGCACGTCACCCTCTACGCCTCCTCCAACGATCAGGCACTCGCGACGTCCAAAAAAGTCCACGGCTAGCCGAGGGCGGGTGACTCCGGCGCGGGACTGGTCGTCTTGCCCGGTATTGAGACAATTGACGTGTCGGTGCTCGACACCAGCCTGCTGGGGCACTCGTACTACGGCAGCAGTGACCCGATCCTGCTGGATATCCGCGCTCTGATTCGCGAGGCACTGCCCGCTTCGCGGCGACCTTTTCTGGTGCCGCGGGCGTACGGCGACCTGACCTATTGGATCTTCGAAACGACCCAGACCACCGCCCGACGGACCAGTTCCGCCGCACCATAGCGGCCGGCACCGGCGGGGTCGGAGCCCCGCGCCAAACAGTTTTGTTAGGGCCCCTTATGGCCCCGAGAACCAGCGGGGCGCAATCCCCACACCTTTTGCGGACAAAAGCCCAATACGCCACCTGCCACAAGCACAAAGACGTCGAAAACGCTTGTTCTGACCGCGTAGGTGCCGACAAGACAGAACGCGGTTACCAGCGGCGGCAGCAATCGGCGCGGCGCATGGAGAATACGAGCGAACCAACAAGCGCCAAGGAGGCCGATGATGAGCAGAAGGACGTTTGCCAGGGCAAACAGCAGGAATAAGCTCGAGACCATCCCCGGCTGTTGCAGAAAAAGTGCCGGCCCCGACTAAAACGGTTCCTGACACCTTTTTTCCTATACCGGCCGGTTAACAGGCCGTAGCGGGAGGGGACGCAGTACGACCCAGAGGAATGGGCGTCGGTGAAAATCAGGCCTTCTCTTGCCAGCCGGTCCAGGTTGGGCGTGGGGATTCTGCTGTCGCGGTTGAGGATGGCGACATCGCCATACCCCATGTCATCCGCGAGGATGATCAAGATATTGGGGTGGAGTGTCTCCCTGGACGCCGCCGAAACGTCTTTGCGCGCGGCGATCGGCGTCAGCACGAACCAGCAGGCTAGGGTGAATAATGTCCTTTTCATAGTGTTCCCCTCGCGCGGCCGCCGCGCCGCATTTTGCGCCGCCTCGCAACGAATCCCGTACAGACTCCGGGTAACGGGACCAATCTTCGACTCCCCTCGGGGGCCGAACGCCGGCGAGCTGCCACTGCTGCTACTGACCCACCGGTGTTCCTATTGGAACATCATCACCCAATTGCACGAGGACATTCGTACCGGCGGGAAGAATCTCCACCGGAGCGTTCGACTCGAGCAGTCCATCGGTCTCCATCACGTCCATCACGGCCTCGAGGATCTCCGAATCCCGGTCGGAAATGTCGTTCAGTGCTCTGCCCACGACCTCCGGACGCTTCGATTTGGCTTCCGCCATCTTCTGAGACACTTTATTGGCTGTTTCACTGCGGATCAGCCCCACGCGGTTTTCACCGTCCTGTTTCATGGCACTGGTCACTTGCACCAGTCGTTTGACGACCTTCTCCGTGATGTTCTGCACCATCTGCTGATCGGTGAAATAGACCTTTCGAATGTACACGGAACCGAGCCGGTAGCCCCACTTTTCCGACAAGGGCGAAACGGTGCGGCGAACCGTGCGGCTGAGACTGTGTCGATCCTCGAGCATCTTGTCCATTTCCAGGTTACTCAAGGTCGAGATCGTGGAGCTCGCGACGTTCGCCTGCAGCGAGCCTTCGGGATTCGTGTTGATGAACAAGTACGCGGTGGGGTCATTGACTTGCATTTCATACCAAATGCCGACACCCATCGGCGTGCCTTCTTCGGAGTTGACCATTTGGCCTCGCAAGTAGTGTTGTTTGAGCGCCGTGCTGACGCGATGCTTCTTGCCGAAAAACGGGATCAGGAACGCCCGGGCCCCGAATTCGCCGATCGGAAACTGCAAACCGGGCTCGGAAATCGTCCCGATTACCTTTCCAAACAGCGTGAATACCTGGGCTTCACGCTCGTTCACGATGGTCCAGATACCAAACCCTCGGGCAATGGCCAGCACGATGGGAATCGCCAGTATCCCGGCAACAAAACCGATGACAACTTGAGGAAGCATGAGTCTCTCCTGGCTTCTTGTTTTACAGCCGGTTAGAAAACCGGTTTGCCTTTCCAAATCTTCTTCGCGTTAGGACATCTCCGAGGTTTGTACAATGCGCCGGGCTCGCGACAACAGCGGCACGCGCATGTTTCGGATGTACGCGCCCAAAGCGTTCCGTCCGCCTTTCTGTTTGATGGCTGTCAGCGTGGCGGCCAGTTCGCGCAGCGGCGCCACCTCCGCCTGCGCGTTGTTCCGGGCGATGTCAACGGCCCGTTCACTCATCGTGATCTGCTGCTCCGCGTCCGCTCGCGCCGTGCTAAGGTCCGCGGCCACCTGGTTCCGCGTGCTGTTAATCGCCGACAAAGCCCGATCGACTTCCGCCGGCGGATCAATGTTGGTAATGAGCGCCGCGTCAAGTTCAATGCCATAGCGTCCCAGTGTGGAACGACACTGTTCTTCCATGTAGTTGTTGAGCATCGGCAGGTTCTTGCGGAGGTCGTTGATTGACACGCCTTCGGAGAGCCCAACGGCCGAAGAACCCTCACCGCTTTCCTCCTCGAATTCGCCCTCGGCAATCAAACTCTGCCCCTTCGGATCAACAAACGTGGCAATCCGCTCCCGCAGCACGGAGACGAAATACCCCATCACGTGCTCCAGAGGTCTCTCCACGCCGAACAGATATGCATACAGGTTGTTTTCGCTCACCCGAAACCGAATCTGCCCGTTAACACCAGTGGTCAAGTTATCCTTCGTAACCGCTTCGATGGTCGATTGCCGCTTGGTCGGATCCCAGACCAGATCGACCGACTGCGTGGCCACGCTGATGCGGTGGACCCGCTGCCACGGCCATTTGAAATATGGTCCCCCCGGCCCAATCACTTGAACCCGGGGATACGCGTACCGTTCTCGTTCCTCCGGGCTCAATTCCGGATCGTCAACCTTGTCGACTTCGTCACCCGGCAACCGATCGGCTCTGCCAAACGTCGTCAACACCACGCGTTCGTCCGGTCGTACGATGTACAATCCGGAGACGAGTGTACGGACTACCGCGTACACGACTACTCCACCCCAAAAAGCCAGAACGGCAATCATCGCCGGACTCCTGTTTCTCGAGAGACATGAAATTGCAGCACAATTTACGCTTGCATTCTTGAAAACATAGGTTGTT
>JBNJEM010000002.1:0-50629 GCA_051745935.1 Planctomycetota bacterium | reverse complement strand
ATACCGGGCGCGGATGACTTTCTCCGCCGCGAGTCCGACCAACGGGAGGACGGCTTGCGTCAGGCAGCTTTCCATCCCGAGACATTGGACCGCCTGACATATACCGGGCGCGGATGACTTTCTCCGCCGCGAGTCCGACCAACGGGAGGACGGCTTGCGTCAGGCAGCTTTCCATCCCGAGACATTGGACCGCCTGACACATACCTTAGAAAAGCTCGAAAGCCGCCAAGAACTTGGGCCTGAGAGGCCTGGGACTAGGCGGCAAAAACGGTAAAGAGGAGCTCGTTATGGACAGGTTCATGTCAGTCTGTGGGGCGGTGGTACTGACCGGGCTCTTCGCGCCGGCGGGCTCGGCCCAACTGGTGCAGATGCCTCGTCTCGATTCGTTCTCGACACGGACCGCCGTCCGTGTGCCCGACGGCGGCGGGATTCAGCTGGGTGGCATTCGCCGATCGTTTCGGGGAAACTCTCGGTATGGCACGCCGCCGGCCGGCCACTTGTCCGGCTGGAACCGATTATTTGGGAACCGCGCGTTGGGGGCCGGCGACAGCAGCGGGACGGCGTCGGTCCACGTAACGGTGATTGATCACGAATCCCTAGACCAGCACGTGTTGGCGGAAGCCAAGCGGAGGCGAGCAGGACGCGCAAAGTCCCCGTCCGAGGCGGCGAAAGCTCCCCCAACCGACTTTTCGCGGCGGCTGAGTCGCCAAATCGATGCGAACGCCGGGAAAGCGGAAGGATTGATGAGTGTTGCGGAAATCCGTCGCCGTAATGCCCAAGATAGCGAGCGACGCGGCCGAGAGGAATTTCGGGGTTCATCCCCGTGAACGATTGTCGCGAAATCACGTTCGGTCATTTACAACCGGTGACAAAACGTGGTTCCCGCTCCCAAAACTCCCGAGGTGAAAGGAAACCCGACTGGTTTCGTCATGCTTCTGGGGTAACCGTTCACGGGCAATAGACCGATATTCGCGGAGGTTCGCACGTCGGTTGCACACCTTGAAAAAGGGCTTTGCCGGATGCAAATGCCACGGGCTTGTCCCGTGGTCCGTTACGTTCCACGCTACCGACGGCCAGGAGTAGTGTTTCTGACCGTTTGTAGCGGCGAACGTGAACCACCACGGGACAAGCCCGTGGCATCCATGCGGACTCCTGTGTCCAGGCCGTATAGTGGCACCCGTGAACGGCTACCTTCTGAAAAAGCCTGACGTACGCCAAACGGCCAAACCGTTACGGCGACTGAATCGAGCCCGAACGCGGCCTTGCCCGGTTTACATGACCCGCGACATGAAGTAGTAAACCCCCCCCACGAGAAGCACTACGCCCCCGACCGATATCGCGGTCAAATCACCGGCGAAAAAGAGACGCCCCATGCTTGCCAGATAAATCAGATAGGGCGCTGCGACGATCACGCCCAGCCAAAGCACGAGCAGAAACACGTATCGCTTGATGTCACCGCGCTCGTCGCGCTGCCAGATGGCCTTTTGCTCCGCCTCGCGATCCCGCGCGGTTCTGGACACTTTCCCCGGCTTCTCCTTGCCGACGGACGTCAAGCGGGAATTGAAAGAGAGGGCCAACTTACGGTTACAGTGGGCGCACGTCGTCGGAGGCGCATCGACTTCGTGACCGCAATAGGGGCAGATTCGCTGGGCTTGGTTATTCATCGCCCGGTCCATCAAGCCGTCCACTTGGTGGGCCGGAACCCATTGAGAATCATTTTTGCGGATTAACGTATCTTCCTTGACCTGCCCCGACCGGACGCGGGCAATCAACTGACTGCTGCTCAGCGGGCCCACCGTCTCGTTCATGATCTGGTAATACCACTCGGTTGCCATCTTCTCGTACGTTCCACGAGTTGTCGTTCCACGAGTTGTCGTTCCACGAGCTGTTCAAGCGTTGCGCACTATCTCACCGCCCCCCACAACACGGGCTAACGGACGAGCCCCTCTTGGCGGTCGTCATCCGCGCCAGCTCGCCCTGGCGCCACGGGCCCATGGCGGCACGAGCTCGCACCAGGTGGCCGGAACCGCGTTGGCAAAGGTCATGTATTTGCTTCCTCTTACAACAGTCCATTCTCCCCTCTCCGCAAGCTCGAGGCAAGAGTTTGGCCCGTTTTTGTCACGTCAGTGCCCATCCGTGTGTCGTGGGTGACGGCCCCATCCGTCCGCCACGCCGTCGAAAGCGGCCTTGACGGCCCCTCCCACGCCTGTTCTACGCAAGTTCAAACGGCGGCGTTCACCGGTTGGCCAAGTCCGCGATTTCTTGATAGTGCGGAATCGAGGCGGACCAGCCAAATTGTCGTTCAAGGTCGTCCGCAATGCGCCGCGAGGCCGGTTCCTCACCATGGGTGAGGAATACGTGCCGGGGCGGGCGGCTCAGATTTCCAACCCAATGCAGGAGCGTGGGGTGATCCGCATGCCCGGAGAATCCATCGATTCTCTGAATATCCGCCCGCACTTTCCACTGGCGCCCATGGATGCGGACTAGCGGATAACCGTTGAGAATCTGCCGGCCGAGCGTTCCTTCGGCCTGGTATCCGACGAATACGACCGTCGATTCCGGCCTACTGATGTTCATCCGCAAGTGGTGTTTGATGCGACCCGCCGTGCACATTCCCGAAGTAGACATGATAACGCAAGGCTGCTTGTGTTCATTAATTGCCTTGGAGTCGGCCACGCCGCGGGCCATTTTGAGGCCCGGGAATTGGAACGGCGATTCGTTGGACACCATCAAGTCCCACGTTTTCCGATCGAAACAATCCGGATAATGGCGAAAGACCTGCATGACATCCACGGCCATGGGACTGTCCAGGAAGACGGCCAAGTCGGGTATGCGGCCGGCATGCGCCAAGCGGCTGATGAAATAAATCACCTCCTGAGCCCGCTCAATGGCGAAGATGGGGATGACGACGTTACCGCCTCGTGAAACGGTGTCGTTAATGATACGCTCCAATTGCAGCTCGATATGCTTGCTTTCCGGGTGCTGCCGGTCCCCGTACGTGGTTTCCATGACCACGTAGTCGGCATGATGGAACAGCGTCGGGTCGCGGATGATCGGCTTATTCCACTGGCCAATATCGCCGGAAAAAACCACTGTTGTCGTTCCATTGGAGGAGGTCACCTGGAACTCGAGCATGGCCGACCCCAGGATATGCCCCCCTTCATGAAAGGTGACGTTCATCCCGTCGTCCATGGAGACGGGCTTCCCATACGGCACGCTTTCAAATCGGCCTATCGCGGCGCCGGCCGCTTTTTCCGTATACAGCGGGACGGCCGGATGCTTCACGGCACGCCCTTCCTTTTCATGTCTCCGCCGCTTGTATTTCGCGTCTTCAGCCTGAATTCGGGCCGAGTCACGGAGGACGATGTCGGCCAGCTCCAGAGAGGGGCGAGTGCAAAGGACCGGCCCTTTGAACCCCTGGTCAACCAATCGCGGGATGAGGCCAGAGTGATCGATATGCACGTGTGTCAGCACCACGGCATCGATTTGCGACGGTGGAATTGGACAAGATTCCCAATTTCGTCCCAAATAGGGACGCTCCTGAAACATACCACAATCAACCATGACCCTGGTGTTTCCACTCTCCAGACAGTATCGCGACCCCGTCACCTGGCGATTGGCGCCCAGGAAATGCAACTTCATGCCCAGTGTCTCCTGTATTGTTAGAGATCGGTGATCGGTGATCGTGGTTGACTTGGGACCTGGCCGGCGTCTCCTCAGTTGGCTCGGCACCGTGGGCTAGAATTTGCCCGAGCGGTTTTGGAAGTGAGTGGGTTTGTCCAGAAGAGGGCCGCCTTGCTCAATCCATTGAGCGGTCCAATCGAGAATCCGGTCGACCGGCATGAGCGGATACCCGAGTAGTTGATAGCCGAGTTGACCGTTGTTCAGAAGAGCATCTTCGCTTTCGCTGCCAACGAACCGGGGGGCAACACCAAGCCGCTGGCCGAGTCGCGAACAAACATCCCGGATGGAAAGAATCTCCGGCCCAGCCAGATTGATGATCCTGGCGGGTGAAGCGGCGTGAGCCATGGCCTGCAACGCCATGGCATTGGCGTCCCCTAGCCAAATCACGTTAACGTAACTCATCGACAGGTCGATTGGTTCTTGGCGAGCCACCTGTCGCGCCAAGTCAACAAGCACCCCGTACCGGAGTTCCGTGGCGTAGTTGAGCCTCAATAGGACCACCGGAATTTGATCTTGCTGGCTGAAGTACTCATACATCCGTTCACGTCCCAAGGCAGTCATCGCGTATTCGCCATCGGGACGTGGCGGGTCGCTTTCCACGGAACCTCCCCTGGCCCGGGAAACCAGCCCATAAACGTTTCCCGTGGAAAACGCGACAATACGGCTGCCGTGGTAGCGACGACAGATCAACGCCGGCATGTAGCAATTGGTTGCCCATGCCAGATCCGGACGCTCGCTCGCGCCGAACTTGAAGCCGGACATGGCAATCACATTAGGTGCGTCCGGAAGGTCTTGTACTTGTCGGCAGTCCAACAGATCACAGGCAATTGTCTCCACCCCCCACTCCTCCAACCGCCGCCTCAGGCCGGAGCTCCGGAAACGAGAAACCCCGATGACCCGGCCGCGCGCGCCCGCCTGATCAAACGCCCGGCGCGCCATGCGGGCCATGGTCGGCCCCATTTTCCCCCCCACGCCCAACAGGACCAGATCCCCCTGGACGCCGCGACAGGCTTCAATCAAACGAGCTGGAGGACGGCTAAGAACCTCTTCCAATTCCTCCACGTTCCCCGGGGGCGAACCGTCGCCCTGAGTATCCGTCGACATCTGTGAGTTCCTCGGTTGCACTAAACACTGGTTGCACTAAACACTGGTGGCACCAAACAATTGCCTGTCGCCAACGCATACTTCGGGCGGTCGGATTTCTCCGGGTGGAAAGCTGCCCGACGCACGCCGTCCTCCCGTTGGTCGGACCCGCGGCGGACAACGTCAGCCGCGACCGGTATATAAGTGGAGCAAGCCGGTGGTACTGACCAGCGGGTCCTTTACCGTATCGGATCCAATCAGCCGTGAAAAGCCGTTGGCCGGCCAACGGCCAGCTCGAAAGATACCGGCATCAGACCAGGCCTCGCATTTGTAAATGCGTCAAATCATCGGAAGAGAGTCGCTTGGTGTCTTTGGGCGTGAGATGGGCGACTCCGCAGAGAGCCAGTAGAAACAGTTCGTCCGGCGTAAAGCGGTTTTTGTCCTCACTCGTCAACGTGACAATTTTACGCAGCGCCAGCACGAGCAACTCGTCGTTCGATAGCTTGCCCTTTTCCGTACCCGTGAGATTGATCACTTTTCGTAAAGCCAGCACGAACAGGTGGTCCGTATCGAGGGCATCCCGATCCGCGCTCGATAGCGTCGCCCCGCGCAAAGCCTGAACAAATGCGAGATCTGTTTGCATGAGAGTCGAGCCTCCAGGAAAGATCGTAACGGTTCAGCCATCCGAGGCGGAATAACGACGTCTCCGCTCGGCGTGGCCCACAACAGACAACGGTGGAACCGCCAGGTCAGAGTCCGCTCCGCCAAGCGTTCGAACCGCCGCCGATCCTTTCCGCGGATGCCGCGGCCCGCGCGCTTCACAAGCGCCCGTTCAAACCCTTGTCGCCTCCTCTGGACCAACTTCAGATGGCTAAAGTGATACTAGTTGGACAGCGCCACTTTGTTTGGACCGATGGACGTAAAGTGTTATGGCAGAGAATGTTATCCCCACCGGCCTTGTGCCGGTGGTTAGGTGGTTTGAAAACTATTGACAACTCGTCGAGCGCCGTCTTTTCCCGGCCCCGCCCCTCGCCGCCGGCGGCGGCGAGGGGCGGGGCCGGGAAAAACAATGATTAAGTGGAAGCGGAGTAGTTAACAAACCAACAAGCCACCGACACAAGGCCGGTGGGGAAATACCAAACTGGCGCTGTCACACTACGATTGTACTTCGCACGACTCAAGTGTTACAGATATTCTCACCCCTGTGGGGCCAAACAGCCGAGCGGCCACGTGAAGAAAGCCCAACCCGCGGCAGCCGGTTACCGTGGTATGCGTCGGGCGGATTATTCCGGCGTTTCGGGCCCCAATGGTGCGAGTGCGTCGCTGCCGTATCTCCGCTCCACTTCTTTCACTCGCAGCTCGGCCTTGGCCATCATCAGGTCTTGGGACAATTCTTTAATGTTGGCGGCCACCTGAACCGCAACGCCGTCGCGGGTGATAGCCGGTTCGTGGGCCTTGGCCATCGCGGCGGCTCCCTCCGCTGCGTATCGCTTCTTGCGCTCCTGAAAACGGGCCTGTGCTTCCCCATCGGCGTCTACCAGCACGGTACCCTCGAGGCCGTCAACAAGCACGGACGCCCCAGGTGGGATGTGAGCCACCACATCCGGGATATTGCCAACGACCGGGATACCAATCTGCCGGGCCATCAGGGCACAGTGGGCTCCCGGCGTTCCAAACTCGACAACGATGGCTGCCGCGCGGCCGCAAAAATGCACGGCATCAGAAGGGGCCAATCGCTGCGCAACCAACACACTGCTGTCCGGCATCTTCTCAAGCGGGTGGACCTTGATGCCGCGTAGGGCCCGAAGCAATCGACGGGCGAGATCGGCCACGTCTTCGGCGCGGCCTGCCGTAGTGGCATTGCCACTGGTCCGGAATCTTTCTACCCAGCGGGCAAACACGCGTCTGACTGCTTCTTCAACTCGGAGTAGCTCGACCTCAATCTCCTCCGCAACTTCCTTCAACAAGGCGGGGTCACGGAGCATTTCATCGTGGGCCCGGAAGATATCCGCCAGCGAGGAGGTCATCTGGGCCTCGACTCGCTGGCGGGACGATGCCAGCTCCCTCAGCACGGTCTCGCGGGCCTCTTCGAGACGGGCGTGCTCGACATTCACTTGCGAGGGAGACACGGGGATGGCGGATTCATCCTGCGAGAGGATATCCCAGTAGACGAAGGCTCTGCCGGCCGCGAGACCCGCCGAGATGGCAGTACCGGCAAGTCGGAGATTCCGGACGCGTTCTTGCCCGTCATCGTGGTTGTTGTCGCGTTGGCTCTTCATATCTATCGGATCGTCCATCTTGCATAAACCACCGCTTGCAGAGGTCATGACGATTATTCCTGGCAGTCCAACTCTCAGGGATCCTTCTTCGACAACTCGTTCAATAACTGGGCCAGCCCTTCACTGGCCTTTTCCATCTCGCTGACTGTTTCCATCACACTACGGTAAAGCACGTCACTTTTCATTCCGACGGCCTTGTCCACCCACAGTCTAAATTCAGCCGCATCTTCCATATTTTACCCAGCCCAGGATGCCAGGATAACCTTCAATCTTTCTCACTCATCCGTCGGGAACTTGGCCGACAGGCCGCGACGCTGCAGCTCAGTGCCCCAGGCGCCGTCCAGGATACGCACCTTACGGGTGAATTCGCGCAGGTTGAGTGTCATCGAACGTCCTCCTGTCCACTCTCTGACTCCGGGGCCGGAATGCCTTGTGGCCTCGGCGTGCACGGCCCGCATGCCGCGTCTCCTCGCCTCGGTTCACAAAGCGCGCACGCGCAGACGAACGCGGCCAGCAGAAGCGATCCTCCCACCAGAAGGGTGGGCTGATACCCATAGACATCCACCAGCAATCCACCGAAGAGCGGCATGAAGTACAGCGGCATCAGCAACGTGTCTTCCAGTGCGAAAAGCAGGGGGCGGAGTTCCGGCGTCCCAAGCTCCAAGATATAGCCGCTGAACCCCACGATCATGGCGCTCATGCCGCCGCCCGCCAGTCCGAAGGCCACGGCAAGAGTAATTGCGGAATTCGAGACGAGGACGGCCGCAAAGCTCACAACAGCCAATCCGAGCCCCGCGAGAATGACAGCTTGCGTTCCAAGCCTGTCTCCCAGCGGCATCCACCCAAGATTGCTCAGAATACCTCCTGCCTGCCGCGCGGCGACGTAGACTCCGACCCATGCTAGGGAGATGTGCAGCTCGCGGGTCGCATATAGCGTCAAGAAAGGAAAGACCAGCGGCAAACCTCCCGACAGCAGGCGGACCGCAATAAGGCGTTTCAAGATCGGACATTCCTTGAATACGCTCACGACTTCCTTGAGAAGCGGGCGAAGGCGAGCATCTTGGGCCGTGCCGGAGCGCTGGGCGAACCGTAGCTGAGACATTGCTGCGTAGGCTCCCGCCAGGCTCACGAATGACAGCCCGAACAGGATGCCGTAATTGCGGGGCCAGACAAGAGCCCCCGACCCCAACACCTGCGTGACGACCACTCCCACCAGAACGGCGAGAATGCCCCCGATCAGCAAACGCCGTCCGAAGAACGTGCTCCGGCGATCCGGCGAAATCGTGTCTGTGACGACCTGCTTGAATGGAAGCACAGCAATACCGCCGCCCAGAGAGTAGATTGAGATGAGGCACACGAAGACGATGAGAATCCATACGCTCTGCACCGGCATCAGCAGGGCGATGAGGGCGATCAGCCCCCACATCCCGCATCGCGTCCAGATGGCGACCAGCATGAACATTCTTGCGGAACGGGGGTTCCTTCGAAGCTGGCGGGACATGCCCGATATCTGCATTTGTCATACTTGTCATGGTATCTCATTCAACTTTCGGTATTTCTGGGTTGATGTTTGCCGATGTCGATCACCACGCCGAAGCATCGCGCGGTCGTGTCGCCCTCCTCAAGATCAATCAGTTGGTGGTCGGAGAGCAGCGCCGTGCCCTTGTAGCCCTGCTGTCGCAACCGCGAGGGGGCATGCCGAAGCATGGCCACGTCCACCTTGAATGGGCCTGTCTTCTCTTCCAGTCGCAGCAGGTCCGGCCGGGGGTCTTCCAGCGTGGGGGACGCGAGTTCGACATAGACCTTGCGAATGGTTGGCCGAACCTCGGCAGGCCCACCCACCGACGAATCGAGGGCGATCTGATGGTCGCCACCGAACAGAGAACCCGTGGGCACATGAACCACCATGTCCGTGTTCATAGGCGCACCTCCGCAACGATGAAGGGGCCGTTCAGCTTGCTCCGCAGCCCGGCAATCCGCCCCACGACGTGCTTTAGCCGCGATGGGTGGCGACCATGTCCCGGAGGCGATGACGCTACCATCCGGACGCGACCCAAGGGAGCCAATAGACTTCGCAGTTCATCCGACGAGAGAAGGTGCGCCGACGCGTACGGCTGCTTGACTTTGGCGATGCGGTGTTGATTCAGCGGGGCAAGACGATTGAGCGTGCCGACCAGGAGATGCCCATGTTCCTTGGCACAACGGGCCATTTCCCCAATGGCAGTTGACGGGTCAGATAGGAATTCCGTCGTCGCCATGGCGGCCACGACGTCGAAAGAACCATCATCAAACGGCAGATCATGTGCATCGGCGACTTGGAACGTGCAGCCTCGGACAGTGGACCGGGCGACCTCGATCATCGCCGGGGCCACATCAACTCCCGTGACCGTATAGCCCATTTCGGAAAAGAACGCGATCCAGTGCCCCGTGCCGCACCCCACGTCGAGCAAGGTCTGCCCGGCCAAGGCAGGACGAAGAAGCCCTCGCACGTCATCCTTCTGCACAAGGTCATGAGCCTGTCCGGCCGGCGTGGCATACCACCGGTCATAGTCACCGGCTATCGGTCCGAAGTCGAACAGGCTCCCGGCATGGCACTCGTCATGTCATGAAAGCGGGCACGTCCCGGTCGGGCAACTGGAGTCTGAGGACGACGCCGTTCCCGATTTGACCGCGAATTTTGAGAAGACCTTCTTCGTCTCCTGCGACCCGCACTTCTCGCACCTGTGCGGCTGGCGAGCATTGGCCTTTTCCAGGAACGCGGTCACATGTCCGCACTTGCTGCATTCGTACTCAAAGATCGGCATGGTCTTTCTCCTAACCTACGTCGCCGCCGCCGGGCCTCAACGGCCCCACCGGCGGGCTTCGTCTACCATTGCGAAATAATTCCCTACCGGGATGTAATTGGCCACCGTGTTGCCGGACTTTAGCGCAAAGCGCCCAGGCATGCACTCTTGGAGAATGTCTCGGACGTATTTCCGCAGAGCCGGTTCCTCCAAGCGGGCGAGCGGGTCCATGTCCACGCCGCCCAGCGCGGCCACGCGACCGCCGTAACGGCGTTGGAACTCGCCAATCGGAATGATCACGTCCTGAAAGGAATGGAAGGCGTCGATGTGAACGTCTTCAATCAACTCGTCCATCACATTAAGGACATTCCCGCAGCAGTGATACCAGCAGGTCTGGCCCTGGTCGTGTGCCAAGGCCGCATACTTGCGGAACCATGGAAACACATTCTTTCTCAGGAACTCCGGGCTCATCATGGTCGCCGTCTTAAACCCCAGGTCACCGGCGTGAAAGATCGCGCCGACCTCGGGGAGTTCAATCGCCTGGCTGTAGTAGTCGTATACTTTCTGCCCCCAGCGCTCGAAGACGGCCTCCACAAGCTCCGGATTCTCCACCGAGAGCATGGGGGGGTCTCCTGTCCATGACCCGATCGAGCAGATCGCTGTAAAGCTGCCGGTATTTCGGAATCGCGTCGCACGCCATTTCGCCTCGCGAATACGCCTCGGCCACTTGGCGGTCGTCGGGCACCTCGGCCAGCACCTCGATCCGCTGGCGGGCGCAGTACGCCTTGGTCTCGCCATCGCCGATGTCAGCGCGGTTGATTACGACGGCAAAAGGCAGCTTCAAGGCACGGACCATCTTCACGGCGAGTCTCAGGTCGTTCAGGCCGAAGGGCGTCGGCTCCGTCACTAGCAGCACCAAATCGCTGTCGCGGACGCTCTCGATCACCGGACAGGACGTGCCCGGCGGGGAGTCGATCACCAGGAAGTCCACTTCCGGCGCAGCTTCCTTGACGGCCCGTATCACCGGAGGGCTCATCGCCTCGCCGATGTTCAACAGCCCCTGGACGCAATGCACATCGCCGGCCTTGCCAAGCAACAGTTGGCCGGTCTGTCGATGAAACTCGGTGATCGCCCTGGTCGGGCAGACTAGCCAGCAGCCACCACAGCCGTGGCAGAGTTCGGCGAAGACAAGCACCTGCTTGTCCATGGACACGATGGCGCTGTACTGGCAGATCCTGCCGCACTGGCCGCAGCCGTTGCACTTCTCGATGTCCACCTTGGGGATGCTCACGTTGACCGGCCGCGTCTCGTTGATCTGCGGTTCGAGAAACAGAAAACCGTTGGGCTCCTCGACGTCGCAGTCCAGGTAGCCGACGGTTCGGCCGGTCCTGGCGGCCGTCACGGCCAGGTTCGTAGCCACCGTGGTCTTTCCGGTGCCGCCTTTTCCACTGGACACTGCGAGTCTCATTCTGCCTATCCTGAGCCGGTGCCCATGTATCTGTCTGTCAATAAAGGAGTTGTGAAAACCCCCGTCCGTCCGTTTATTTCGTAATCGCGCAATATGGTGGATTATCGCTGCATGGGCGTTCTATAATGACCGATTAGGTGGCCTTGGATAGCCCCGGAAAGGGAAGCCATGAAGATGCAGCCAAACGACGCGTTCAGCCGAGAGTTCACGATTCTCGATTCCATTAACGAGGGTGTCTTCACCGTCGACCGCGATTGGCGGATTACCGCGTTCAACCAGGCGGCTGAACGCATCACCGGCGTTTCCAGGGAGCAAGCTATCGGCAGCCCGTGTTGCGATGTGTTCCGGGCCAACATCTGCGAGAAGGATTGCGCCTTGCGGCGGACGATGGAGACCGGCAAACCCATCGTCAATGCGACCGTCCACATCGTGAACGACAACGGCCGGCGCGTGCCCTTGCGCATCGCCACGGCGCTGCTGAAAAGCAAGAATGGCGAGATCGTCGGGGGTGTGGAGACCTTCCAGGATCTGACGCAAGTCGAGCAGCTCCAGAAGGAGCTTCATGCCCGCTACAGCTTTGAGGACATCGTCGGAAGAAGCCCGGCCATGATCCGCCTGTTCGAGATCCTGCCGCAGATCGCCGCCAGCAGCAGCACGGTCCTAATCGAGGGTCCCAGCGGGACGGGCAAGGAGCTGTTCGCCCGCGCGATTCACAACCTGTCCTCTCGAAAGAGGAAGCCCTTCGTAGCCGTCAACTGTGCGGCACTACCGGACACCTTGCTGGAGAGTGAGCTCTTCGGGCACAAGGCCGGCGCTTTTACCGACGCCAAGCGGGACAAGCCGGGAAGGTTCCAACTGGCCGAGGGCGGCACGACCTTCCTGGACGAGATCGGCGACGTCTCTCCGGCCATGCAGGTGCGGCTGCTACGGGTGCTTCAGGAACGCCTGGTCGAGCCGCTTGGCAGCGTCAAGCCCGTGCCGGTCGATGTCCGTGTGATCGTCGCCACGAACAAGAACCTGACCAAGCTGATTCGAACGGGGGCGTTCCGCGAGGATCTGTACTACCGCATCCGCGTCGTCCACCTGACGCTGCCCGGCCTAGACAAGCGCCGCGAGGACATCCCCTTGCTGGTGGACCACCTGATCGCCAAGTTCAACCGCCTCCAGGGCAAGCAGATCGCGGGAGTCTCGGATGACGTCCTGGCCCGCTTGATGGAGCACGATTACCCCGGCAATGTCCGCGAGTTGGAGAACATCATCGAGCAGGCCTTCGTCCTGTGCCGTGGTGGGATGATCGAACTGAGCCATTTGCCGCCCGAGCTCCGCCCGACCGCGGGGCAGGGAATGCCAGAAGGCCAGCCCATGAGCCTGCAGGCCATGGAGAAACTGTTCGTCACCGAAACGCTCCATCGCCGCAACGGCAACCGTAAGCTAGCCGCCCAAGACTTGGGGATCAGCGTCAGCACGCTCTACCGCAAGATCAACGCGTACGGCACCGACACGCCCGAGGCCGACGGCCGGGGACGGCGAGTGTAATCGTTCATTGTGAGCGACCACACGGCACTCCTCGCGAAGAACTCCGACTCTTCCGGACGTGGCGCCAAGGTTGTGATTACCGGTCACGTCGGGCCCAAGGCATTTGCCATGCTTCAGGAAATGGACCTGACGCGGTCCCCGCTCAACTGGATTCGCTGGTTACGCCCGCGAAAATCATTCATGCCTACTCGCAAGGGCCTCTAGCCAACGCCATTTTCGTTCCCGCGCTTCTCCAGCCAGCGTGTTAGAGACGCGTCACTCTCTGCCGACCGCTTGCCGGCCAGTAGTCCTTCGACGCTGATGTCCTCATCGAGCGCCGGCCAGTGGATGCCCTCCCCGTCGCCGATCAACTCGTAATTCTCCCGCTCCTCCCTTGATCCGTGCAGCAACCGCGGATACCAGGCTAAGGGTACGGAGAGGGCGCGCCCGTCGTCCAGGGACACAGTCATCGAATCTTCGGAGAATCGAACGGACTCCGCGAAGACGTCTCGTTCAGCGGTGAAAGTGCTCATTCCATGTCTCCAGGATACGCTCCCGATTCTCTGCGATCCGTTTCTGTAGTGAACGCAGTTCATAATCACTGAACCGCCGCGACCTCGCCAGGCGCACGGGGTTGAGCCAGAATTTTGCCGTTGCGCGGTCTCTCCGGACATGAACGTGAGGCGGCTCCGTCCCTTCGGCGGAATAGAAGAAGAGCTTGTAGGGGCCGATAATGTCGATCGTCGGCATGCTTCACCGTCCCTGCTTGCCCTCACGCCCAAATACCAAACCCAATCGACATTCTAACCCCGCGCACCAGGTCTTTGAAGCGAGCAGCGTGCCAAAATCACGAGGCAAACCGGAAAACACTGCAAATAGAGGCTCCGTGCTGATGGCGGTCGGCTGCCCGGCGTGGAGCTGCCGCGGGCGGCCGCCCGCGACAGTTTCGACATGCTGCCCGTGCTTCGCGGGGGCGCGGCCACGCGGCCCTATGTCGTCACCGGCGCGCGCGGCATGACGCATCTGGCGCTGCGCGAGGGCGACTGGAAGCTGGTCTGCAATCCCCTTCGACCCAGAGTCCGCCGAGCTCTACAACTTGGCGGAGGATCCGCTGGAGAGCCATGACCGGGCGGCCGCGCAGCCCGGAAAGGTGGCCCAACTGTGGGCGCGGCTGCGGGACTATGCCGACCGCGGGGCCTCGCGGCCCGGCGCGCTGGCGATTCCGGCGCCCTTCGATCAGGTCTTCGCCCAGAAAACCGGGCGCAACGCCATGATCGAGGCCTTGACCACCGGTCCGGCGACGCCGGTCCCCTTCCGGGACGCCCCCGCCGCCGCGCTCGACGCGGGCGGCCGAGCCGTCGACACCTTCCGACGCGGCGTCAAACTCTTCGCCGACCGCGACTATGCCCTGCTCGAGCCACCGCCGGAACTCGCGGACAAGACCTTCTTCCGCGCGCCCATCGGCGGGGCCTCGTTCCGCTGCGCCCGGGAGGGCCTGGCATGGGTCGTGACCCCCTCGGCCGGCCGCAATCCGGACAGCCTCGAAGCGGAGCTTCTGGCCGACGGCTTCGAAAAAACCGATCTCGAGGCCTGCCCGCTCTTCAACCGCAGGCCGGGCAACCTGTGCTCCGTGTTCCAAAAGGGGATGAAGGAAGGCGAGGAGCTGAGCACGGGCAAGTGGGGTGTGGTGATCGCGGCCCCCTCCGAATCGAACTGACGGGGATTTTTAGCCGTTGCGGCAGGGACCGACACGAGTAGTTCTGCCGAGAAATGGCCGGGGGCGGTCATGGCCTTTGCGATCCGGACGCCCGTCCGGATCCGCATCGAGCGCCGCGCCCGACGAAGACCAACCGCCAGAGTTGCAACTGGTTCTCGATCCGGAGTTCCCGTAGGCCACCGCGAGCGGCGGATCCGCTTGTACCCTCTCCCCCCCGCGTCGATCCCTCCGGAACCCCCACGAGGCGAACTCAATCAAACCGATATGTGGTTGTGGCATATCATGTTTCGGGGCTTGAGCTTACGTCGACCGAGGCCGGCGAATTTCATATCGTTTAACGTCCGACGTTCCATTGTGCTCGTTTTTCCGCGGTTTTTGCTTCCTGGACGTGACGTATTTGTTATTGCATATGACAGAAAGGCGCTGTTTTGGCCCCCCATCTGTTCATACACACTAACGAGCCGCCATGAAACTCACCCACACGCAAGCTCGCGTCGTCGTCAAGTCATATATCGCAAACCAAGTTGTCAAAGAACCGTTCGTCGATGAACGGTTCCGAGAAACATTGCGACAGTTCACAGTCGTCCGTACTGTACCGCTAGCTCACGAGTCTGATTCACCCACGAGGTGAACTCGTGGGGGGCTGGGGGTGGGATGGCGAAAAACTTTAGGTCCTTGTAGCCCGTTTTGTTGCGCCTTGCGTCCTTGCCCGCGTCGAATCAAGGAGCTCAGGGACTGAAAGGACCAAAGGGAACACGGTGGACGGGGCTCACGCGTGAAAAAAGCCGCGCGGCGTCTTCCGGTTCTTCATCCGTGGGTCCGTTCTGCCATCCGTGGGCCTATCATGATATCTGACGCACCGGTGATCCTCGTCGTGCCCTGGTGGTGAAATCTTCAACTCTTATATCAAGCACGCGCGACAAACTCGGAACAACCTACTTCTTCTACTTTGCCCAATCTCCGGGTTTTTCATCAGCCCAGCCTCAGACTGCCAAGAAATAAAAAAAGCTCCCGGAAATGAACGTTGTCCCAGGGGGGCAGAGGACTTCGCACTTGTTCCGGGAGCGATTGGACGATCGCGCGCCGCAGCTTCCTTGCTCGGCCGCGGTCCAGCGCTATTCAACAGCCGTGACGCAATTGACGAAATAGTCGCCGGCTTCCGTGCCGACAAACCTCATCCCGCGGTCCGCGGAAACGTGGTCCCCACGTTCCCCAATGCAGACTCATTCGCGCGGCTGTTTGCTGTCGAAAGGAATGAGCCGCGAAAAGGCGATCGTGTTCCCCGAACCCCTCTTTCGCAATTCGTTCATTCGCGTCGACGAGGCGGGAGAATATGGCATTTTCGGGACGCGGTCAAGTCCGGTTTTTTGAATGATTGCTATTTATTTGAAATCCGTATCTCTGGCCCTCTAAAGTTGGGCCAGTCCGGGCGACCAGGAGTTGAAACGGAGTGGGGTCTGGAAAATCTCCAAGTCAGTGCGATCTGTTTTGGCGCCCTGCCGCCGGCGTTGAACCAACGACCAACGGGACGACGTGGGTGACCGGCACGGACGCCATTGACGGTGGCAACGGGTAAGCGGCGCGAGAACGCGGAATATCCGCGTACCCCTTTCTTCATGGGTGGGTCCGTCCTGCCATCGGTGTTTTACAGCCCGTGACAAAACCGAGCTCTCGCTTCCAAACCCCCCTGGATCACGGGACATCGGCGACTCCGACCTCCGACCTCTGATCTCCGACCTCCTACGCGGCCCAACCCGGTATGGTTCCGGCTCGTCCGGTTCTCCGATCACGGGCTTCGCGCAAAAAGAAGGAGCGACGCCAGGCGTACCACCTGGAATTGGGTGTGAAAGGCACCGAGTGGCTTGTTTATCGGCACGCGATCCACCATCATATTCATATGAGGTGGGGCCGCTTGTTGCGTGCGAACTGAGCCGAGTTATGCTCGACACGATCACAAACGACACAAGTGGGGGCGCCACGCCCGGCGTGAATGGGCGGGACGTCGTGGACTGGCGCCTTCGGTGACTTGTGTCGCGGAACGCCGGAAACAAAAGCGGGATCTACTCGCGGAATGTGGATTCACCAGAAAAGACGCAAACCAAGCAAAATGCGCAATTAGGGGGGCATATCCATGAGAATTGCCGTGTTGGGAACAGGTAGCGTGGGGGGTACGCTGGGTTGTCGTTGGGCGGCGGCGGGCCACGAGGTCTTTTTTGGTGCCGAGGATCCGGCGAGCGACGAAGCGGCCGAGGTCGTGAAGCGGGCGGGCTCGAGCGTGAAGGTGGGAATCTGTGCGGAGGCGATGGCTGCTTCCAACGCAGCCTTGCTGGCGATTCCGTGGGCGGCCACCCGCGAGGTGTTACAGCAGGCCGGAAATCTGGACGGGAAAATCCTCATCGATTGCATCAATCCAACCGCTCCCGGTCTCGCTGGGCTGGAACTGGGATTCGACACCTCGGCGGCTGAACGGATCGCCGGTTGGGCTCCAAAGGCCCACGTGGTCAAGGCCTTTAACGCGCTGAGCGCGGCGACCATGGAAAATGGGCAGTTTGGCGACCAGCAGGCGAGCATGTTCTACTGTGGGGATCATGAGGAGGCGAAAGCGGTCGTGAAGGAATTGTCGGACCAGTTGGGGTTCCATTGCGTGGACTGTGGCCCCCTGAAACTGGCCCGGCAACTTGAGCCGCTGGGCATGCTCTATATTCACCTGGCCGTGTTTCAAGGCTGGGGAGGGGACTGTGCGTTCAAGTTGCTCAAGCGCTGACTCGCCACTGGGGGAGTAAAGACCCCATAACAAAAAGACGTAGATGTCCGATAATCCCAGGGCTTTTCGAAGCGAGAGCTTGGTTTTGTCACGGGCTGCAAGAAATCCCAGGACTTTTGCCTTTGGTCATGAGGGACGCGCCCCCGGAGGCAAAACCTGCTGGAATCGACGGTTTCGACTGAGTAGGCTAGTCAAAATAGGAGCCGACTTGGTCACCGAAGGCAAAGTCCTGCCGGGGCGGCCACGAAGGGTTCGCCGACCGGAGTCCAGCCCGGGTCGCTGGTCACATTGAGTCCGCGTTTATCCGAGAGAGAAGCTGATGAATTTCCCGGAGCCGAGTGAACCGTTCGGGCCTCCACGCCATGCCGTGAGCGGGACCGTCGTTGGCCAAGGCGACCCGCGGGCAATTGGGTCGGTGGAGCGGGCTCCGGATGCGGTTCCCATGGGGGGCGGCAACTCGAAATCAGCGATTGACGAGACGGTGGCGGATCGGGTGATTGAGTTACGGGACCTGGTCAAGGATTATGGTCCGGTCGGGCGACGCGTCCGCGCGCTCAACGGCATCACGATGCGCATGGGGCACGGGATAACGGGTCTACTGGGCCCGAACGGCGCGGGCAAGACAACGCTCATCAAGGTCTTGCTGGGCTTGGTCCGGGTTTCCTCGGGGACTGGCACGGTACTGGGGTTCGATTTAGCCCGGCAGGCCCGCTCGATCCGCCAGAACGTGGGGTTCATGCCGGAGGACGACTGTTACATTGCGGGCTTAAGTGGCGTGGAGATGGTGCAGTTCGCGGCGCGGCTATCGGGGCTTCCCCGGACGGAGGCGTTGCGGCGGGCGCACGAGATTCTTGACTTTTGCGGGGTGGAGCAGGAACGGTATCGCACGGTCGACACGTATTCGACCGGGATGCGTCAGAAGATCAAGTTTGCCCAAGCGATCGTTCATGATCCGCCGTTATTGATTTTGGACGAACCGACCGCGGGGCTCGATCCCGACGAGCGAGTGGGGATGTTGCATCGCGTGGAGTTACTGGCTCGGCGGGCTGGCAAGGCGGTTTTAATATCAACCCACATCCTTCCGGATGTACGGGCGATTTGTGGCACGGTGGTCATCGTGGCCGCGGGCCAAGTGCGAGTGATCGATTCGCTGGAGGCGTTGAGTCAACCGGCGTCACCGGCAATGCATGTCCGCACCGCGACGGATCCCGCGCCGCTGATCGAGCGCATCAGGCGTGGAGGTGGCACGGTGTCGGTACAAGATGCGGGGATCTTGCGGGTGGTGGTGGATCAAGAGGACACGGCGGAAATGGTGTGGCGTTGGGCCCGAGAAACGAACGTGGGGATCCGCTCGTTAACTCGATCTCGCAATTCACTGGAACAGATTTTCATGGACGCTGTCCGGGGGGATGACCGTGCCGATCCATGATGTGGGCTACCGCCGTTGGGATGGCGACCTCAGCAGCGTCTGGTCGCGGTGGACGGTTGTTGCTGGAGCGGGGATCCGTTTGGTCTGGAAGAGCCATTGGCTGCGGCGGATGTTGATTTTCGCCTGGCTGCCGACCGCCGTGACGGGCATGGGGTTCTTTGTGTATGAGCAGGCACTGGAGCATCAGCAGTGGAAACGGGCCGCGGTGCAGGTCATGGATTGGCATCTTGCGTCTCGCCCCTCCGCGCCTTCTTCCAATTTTCCGATCGCTTCCGGGCAGGGGCTGGCTAGTCTGAGAAACCGGTTCGCACAGCGTCCCGAGGAGGTTCGGCACGAGGTCTGGTCGTTGTTGTTGATGGCTTTTTTTCGTTACCCGCAAGGTCTGCTGATGGTGTTGATCGTGGGGATCATCGCGCCGAGTCTCATTTCGCTGGACATGCGGTCGCGGGCGTTTCTGCTGTACTTCTCGCGTCCCATCACGCCATGGGAATACATTTTTGGCAAGGCACTGGTCATTTGGACCTATTTGGCCGCGATCACGACATTACCGGCCTTGGTTTTGTACCTTTTGGGATTGCTGCTGTCCCCTAGTCTGGAAGTGTTTTTTTACACGTGGGATTTGCCGCTGCGTATTCTTTTGGCATCGCTGGCGTTGATGCTTCCCACCACGTCGCTGGCCATGCTTTTCTCGTCGCTCACGACTGAAAGTCGGTATGCGGGCTTTGCCTGGTTCGCCGTCTGGGGGCTGGGTTGGACCGCGTACGCCAACTTGCGTGTTCTAGGTCAGAGTCGCCAATGGAGCATGTTGTCGCTCTACCATATTCTGGGCCGAGTGCAAGAATGGGTATTTGGTTTGTCGACCGACGTGAATGAAGTGTCGTCCGCCGCCTTGTTACTGATCATTCTGACCGTGATGCCGCTCATGGTTCTGACTACTCGCGTCGTCGCGCCGATGCGCGTATGAGTTGCCTTATGATCGAGCTCGAGAGCATTACAAAACTCTACGGTACCGTCATCGGCGTGAATGACATGAGCTTGTCTCTCGGTCCGGGCGCGTATGGCCTGGTCGGGCCGAACGGGTCGGGCAAGACCACTTTATTGAACTTGATCACCGGCCAGCTGCGCCCCACGATGGGCCGCGTGCGAGTGCTGGGGCATTCGCCGTGGAATCGTGATGCGTTGCTGCGGATGATCGGGCTTTGTCCGGCGGTTGACGTGTACTACCCCAACGTCACGGGGCTCGAATGGGTCGCTTACCTGGTACAGTTGCACGGGTTCGCGCGGCGGGAGGCCCGGCGGCGGGCCGCCGTGTCGCTCGAGGCGGTCGGCCTGGGGGACGCCATGCGACGGACCATGGGAACCTATTCCTTGGGGATGCGGCAGCGAACCAAGCTGGCGCAGGCGTTCGCGCACGACCCCACCTTGCTGATCCTGGACGAACCATTCAACGGGCTGGATCCGATCGGCCGGCACGAAATGATCGAAGTCTTGCGCGAGTGGGTGGATGGCGGACGCAGCTTGATTCTGGCCAGCCATATCCTGCACGAAGTGGAAGCCGTGAGTTCGTCTTTCCTTTTGATCCGCGGTGGACGGTTGCTCGCCTCTGGACCGCCCGAGGAAATCCACGGCTTGCTGGCCGACATGCCCAACGAGATCCGTGTGCGATGCGATCATCCCTCTGCGCTGGCATGCAAGTTGGTGGAATCCGGCATGGTGGAATCGATTCGCTTCCTCGAACAGGACCAGGCTTTGTTGATCTCGAGTCGCAGTCCAGCGTCCATATTCGAACACCTGCCGGTCTGGCTGGAAGAACTCGGAGTCCACGTGTGGGAACTCAAATCCGCCGATGATTCCTTGCAACAGCTCTTCTCGTCCCTGATGCGGATGCATCGAGGAGAACGCACATGATCCTGCACAACGCGTGGACCGTGTTTTGCTTTGAACTGCGGCGTACCGTGACCGTCAGCCGCCTGGGCGTGTGGCTGATGCTTGTCCTCTTCCCCGTCTTTATTATCAGCGTTATCAATTATTATGAAGACGACCTGCAATTCGCGGAAGGAAGGGTGGGGAGACGGAACGAAAGCGTGACCAGCGAGGAAGGAGTACGAATCGACATGACCTACCGTCACGGACGACGGGTGGCCGAAATTCGATTTCCCCCGGAAAGTGGTTTGCCTGACAAGACCGGCGTGCCTATTCCCAACAACCTTTCCAAAGAGGAGATCGAGCGGAGTTATCGGGAGCTGATCTCCGACCAGTCATCGGACGCCATGAAAATACACGCCGGGGCCAAGCTGGATGACACCTTGTGGGGATGGATACTGCTGGGGTTGATTCCCGGCGTCATCACGCTTCTCGGATTGTTATTATGGGTCACCCCCCTGGTGCAATCCGAACTGGAAGGGAGAACCTGGGGCTACCTGGCGGTGCATCCTCGCGGCCGGGCCAGCCTTCTGCTGGGAAAATATCTGACCGCCATTGTCTGGACCGCATTGGCCGGTTGCACGAGCCTCACCATCTGCATCTTGATCGCCCAACCGGTGTACGCGTTCAGGTTGTGGAGCTCCCTGCTGTTGATCATCGGGTTTGCCGCTTTCGCCTATGGAGCCCTCTATAGCTTGATCGCCGTGTTCGTGCAACGCCGGGCCATGGTCATCGCGGTGGCCTATACGCTCATCCTGGAATTCCTCGTTTCCTTCGTCCCCGCCGTGATCAACCAATTCACCGTGCTATTCCGGCTGCGAAACCTGTTCGTCCTTTTCATGCAGTGGCGTCCCTTGTTCGCGGGAGCAACCGGTGATGTTTTCCTCAGCGACCAACCGGCCTGGTTCCACGTCTTGATTCTCTGCGCCTATATCATCACGCTGTTGACCGTTTCCTTGCAGGTCATCCAGCACAAGGAGTACATTACCGAGAACGAAGTGTAAACGGCATGCTTCGCGGCCGGGACGCCATGGGTTCGGGAACTCCGAAAAGCAGTTCGGCGGCCGTCTAAAGTTGCCGTGTGATGGCTGCCCGGCGAGCGGCGAGCCACTGGCCCAAGCTGGCCACTTCGTGGTACATCCTCTTATGCCGGTCGCGGATGACTTCCTCCGCCGCGAGTCCGACCAACGGGAGGACGGCTTGCGTCGGGCGGCTTTCCACCCGGAAGAATCCAACCGCCTGAAATATGCAATGCCGCGAGGCACGGTGGCGAATTGCGCTTGAGCATGCGGTATGATATACTGCGGATCATGTTGAATTGGACTCGCGAACGCCAATAGGAGATTCGTGATGGACGTGCATGAAGCAATTCGAACGCGCCGAAGTGTACGGGCTTACTCGGACCAGCCGATTTCGGACCATGTCATGGCGCGCATGCGCCAGGCGCTTCGCGCCGCTCCTTCCGCCTGCAACATTCAGCCGTGGCATTTCGTGTTGGTTTCGGATGCGCGGCTTCGGAGTCAGCTTGGCGGGGCCGCCCACAATCAGCCGTGGATCGCGGACGCGCCCATTATCGTGGTGGGGTGTGGTTGGCCGGAAAAGGCCTATCAACGCATGGGCGGTTATGGCAACAGCGTGGACATTGACGTGGCGATCGCGTTGGATCACCTCATGTTGGCGGCGGTCTCCGAAGGTCTCGGCACCTGCTGGATCGGTTCCTTCTCGGAAGAGGAGGTCAAGCGGCTGCTACACGTTCCTCCCGCTGCCAAAGTCGTGGCCATGACCCCTCTCGGCTATCCCGCTTCGGCGGACTTGAATGCCCCCTTGCGGGAAGACGCTCGTCAACCGGAAGCGAGCATTTTCAGCAGCAACCGTTTTTCAGGTTGACATGCCGTTTGGGTGGTTCGGGCACCTATCGGCGTGAAACCATTTTGAACCCCGTTCACTGTGTGACGAAAGGGGGATGGACATGGATCGACGCACCGCTCTCCAGGGGCTTCTTAAAGCCCTGGCCGCCCTAGAAAGCCTTACTTCGGTTCACTAAAAAGTGTACGAAAGTCCAGTTCGCGGCCGCCCCGGGAAAAAATCTGAAATCGTGTCCGTGGGTTCGCGCCGCCTTCGGCGGCAGTATAATGGAACGAGTACGTCGGGCGCGTGCCCCTTCAGTTCGGAAAGAGATGGACCGTCCTGTCATACCCCCTTGTTTGGCTCATTCTGGTTTACCCGCTACACGTCTCTTGCGGTGTCCAGGAACCAAAGTTCGGGTGTGCCACGGCATGTCTGCCACTCTCTGATGCGAAGTTGCTCGTGACCGGGCCGGTTGTCGACTGCAACCGGGTTCTGGGTTTCTGTTTGGAGCCGTAGTCGGCTCAAGGGAAGACGATGAGTAAGAGACTGTATGTTGGTAATCTGGCGTTCGCCGTGACTTCGGACGAATTAAGGGAATTGTTCAGCGAGTATGGCAGTGTGGCGTCGGCGGAGGTAATCTCGGATCGAGAGACTGGTCGCTCGCGTGGGTTTGGATTTGTTGAATTGAGTGACGGCGGTGATGCGGCGATCGAAGCGCTCAACGGCACGGAGCTGCAAGGTCGCACGCTAACGGTTAATGAAGCCAGGCCTCGCGAGCAGCGCCGCGGGGGGGGTGGCGGATACCGGCGCTAACCCGGTTCACCTCCTGGTATCACATACCCCACCGGCGTAAGCCGCTGGTACCGCCTTCTTGATTGATGAGTCAGGACAGCAGTCGTGGTGCGCGCCGATGTGGTTGGCATCGGCGCGTGGACGAACGTCGGAAGGATGCGTTTGAGGGCGGGGCTCCCCGGCTGGCGGCGGCATTTGAGTTGCCGGTGGGTTTCCAGCCATCGCCCCACTCACTGGTCCCCACTCACTGGTCGCTGTCCCGCTGTGTCCAGTGTGGTCCCCGGCTCGCCGGAATCACGCAGCCCGGGGCACCCCCCGTCCATGTGGGCATTGAAGCGGTGGGCGTCGTGGCGCGTGGTCTGTTCAAGCTGGCGGCCGCCGAGCCAAGGAACGGCTCGGAAACAACTTCGGCATTTTTCGGAGGGTGGCACTGGCTGAGCGAGCGGCAAGACGCGTTCCCTCGCCAGAATACGGGGGTCGCGAGCGGAGCCAGTGTTCCAGACCATTCGGAGACACGTTGAATTGCGCAGGTTATTTTTGAGTGGCCCCTAAGCGGGAGGGGCGGCGATCCGTCGGTCCTGTATCGGCCATGTAATTGGCGTTCTGTTAGGCGCGATCGATGGGGAACGCCGTCACTTCACTGAGTTGCTGCGCTTTGACGGCCACCATCACCAAGCGGTCAAAGCCCAGCGCCGCGCCGGTACACGGAGGCAACCCGTGGTGCATGGCCGCCAACAATCGGCTTTCCGCCGGAAGGCGGTATTTGCCGTCGGCGGTGCGAGCTCTATTGGCTTGGCGAGCCCGCTGGGCCAGAATCTCGGGATCGAGCAGTTCATGGTAGCCATTCGCTAATTCAACCCCATCCACGTACAGCTCGAACCGTTCAGCCACGGGCACGGGATGCGGGCGGATTCGGGCCAAAGCGGCCTGGCTGGCCGGATAGTCGAACAGGATGACAGGATGTTCCAGGCCCAATGCGGGTTCGATGTGCGAGACCAACAGCCAATCCAACCAGGTATCGCGATCTTCCGGGGCCCAGGACGGCCGTGGGGTGCAGCCAAGGTCCGACGCGAGCTCTTTGAGCTGATTCACCGAGCATCGATGCGGGTCCACGCCAAGCCGGCGGCGGAACGCCTCGCCATAGCTCAGCCGTTCGGCGGGGCCTCGCCCCAGCGTGGCTTGGGCGAGCGCATCCAAGAGTTCCATGCCCTCGCCCATGGTATCACCGGCTCGATACCACTCGACGATGGTAAACTCCGGATTGTGTAGTCGTCCTTTTTCTCCCCCGCGAAACGCCCGCGTGATTTGGTAGATGGCTTTCGCGCCGGCCGCTACCAGTCGCTTCATCCCGAACTCGGGCGACGTTTGCAGCCACATGCTCGAGCCTTTTTCTGGCTCGCGCGGGTCGTCAAACAGCCGCACGGACAGCGGATCGAGGTGCCGGTCGACGATCGAGTCGTGCGAGAGCAGGGGAGTTTCAACTTCTAGAAACCCATACTGGTCGAAAAAACGCCGCAGTGCCCGCAGCAACTCGGCGCGACGTTCAAGATGCGCCCAACTAGCCGTTGGACCGAAATCGTGCTGCTTGGACGACATAAAACAACCTGTGCTGAAGTGGGAGCGGCATGAGTTTCGCCGGCAGGTTCAGTACGATTCGGGCCGGCACTTGAGTCGAGACGTGGTTGCTGATTGGCCCATGACAAAACACCATCCCGCTCGCCACGGCGTTTTTTTGAACCGCGAAGTTCGTTCAGGTCAGGATGTTGCCGAGCATGGGCCCGTCACCTGCCATGTTTTTGTCTGCCATGTTTTTGTCTTGAAATGACAGTTACGGCGTTTTATCGATCATCGCTGCGCGACGACACGATAAAACGCTACACGTTGGACGAAAAGATGAGAGACAAAAAAATGTCCGCCGCGATGGAGCCACCATCACCACGAGTCAGACGCGTCACGATCCGCCGAGCAAGGCGGCGGCGTGTCCGCTAGCGCCGTTGGTCGCGTACACGGCGACTATATTTCTCCAGCGTTTTTCGCTCCCGCCCCGTCAGACTCTGTTCGCCCTGCCGATGGACTTTGTCCAAAATCCGATCGGCTTCGGCTGCTAGATCGCCAAGATCGTCATCGGGGTTGTGAACGCGGAGTTTGGGGCCACGACGAGGAAATTTCCAATTGGACCAGCCGCGGCTCGACAGAAGCCGATTGAAACTCCAGCCGAAGTGAAGATAGAGGAAGGCAAAGGCGGCGCCCCCTAAGTGTGCCTGCCAGGCCGTGTTCCCCGCCGTTCCAGCGATTCCTTGGAACAAATTAATGCCAATCAAGACGGCCCCAATGACCCAGGCCGGCATCGCGATCAGCCCCCAAAGGTATACCGTCTGCTTGGGGTAGTAGAGGACGAAGATGATAAAGACCGCAACGACTCCGCCCGAGGCGCCCACAAGGGGAAGCAAGCCGCCCGTTGGCGTTTGGCTGAAGAAATACGAGAGATTGTCCGCAACGAGCCATACTGATCCGGAAAAAACAATGGCGATCAGGTAGAAGAGAAGAAACTCATGCCGTCCCCAACGCTCTTCAATGACGCGGCCAAACATCCAGAGTAGCAACATGTTGAAGCCAACATGCCAAACACCGGCATGGACAAAGCCGTAGCTTAGCAGCTGGTAGAATTTCCATGGTTGGCGATAGAACAAGGGCTCCAATGCCAGAAAATCACTAACGCTCCTGCCCGCCAACGTATCGAGGATAAAAACGGCCACGGTCACGATCACCACGTTGGTGACCATCATCCGTTGCTGGCCACTGAAGGAAAACCCCCGTTGGCCGTAATCGTTTTGATAGTAATCTCGATCGTAAATGCCCATACTTGCACGATCTCATCTGGGGTTCATTTCGCAGCGACCCGCGAGGGAAGTTTTCGCCTGGTCCCACCGGCAAACACCTGGTCCCACCACGCTTCTCGGGCCGGTGAGATGTCCTTATCATCCGCGGCCGCGGAGCGGCCGTTCCATGCTCGGCGGCGGAGAGCTCGTATCGCCGGGAATTCCACGCGAACCTTCCCTTTCATGCCGGCTGTTCCGGTCGTCTGCTCTCGTTCGGCCCGAATGGATTGTACGGAAACCCCCGATTTCGGCAAGGTGTCTCGCTGGCCTCCCGGATGAGGCTTGACTTCTGGGAAGGGAGGGGCTCGTCATTGGGGCCGAAGGCGTGAAACGAACATCGACTCCGCCGAACCAATCCGCCGCTCGCTCGTTATCCGAAACCGATGTTTGGGCAGGCGCGGCGGATGCGCGACGCCGAAGACGACGGCAAGCCACCAATCCGGACGGCTAATTTGCCGCCACATTGGCCGCGCGCCGATTGATTTCTTCGGTCAGCTTAGCGCTGAATATCGCCAATTGCCGGCTCAGGGCCAGGTTGGTTTTGTGAAGATCACTGAGCTCTTGACTCAGCGCGGCCTTTTGAGCCTCCAGGGCGTCCACGAGCTGCCCCATTTTTGTGTTGTCGCGATCAAACCCAGTTTCATCTTCCTCCAGCTTTTCCTGCTCGCCCTGTCGATACGCAACTTGCTCCTGCGCCTTGCTGATCGCGGTCTCGAGGCGTTCGATGTTTCGGTTCGCCTCGGCGATATCTTGTTTCCCTTGGATGAATCGCCGTTGGATATTGTGAAATGCTTCTTCATAATCCCGCAGCGAGCGGACATAGATGGGGCCAATTTTCCGGCAGATTTCTTCCTCCACCAGCCGGTCCACCTGTTGTCTGTTTTCACTGTGGCCGTAAGGGAACAGTCCGATGTCATTCTCCTGCAAGATCGCGGGTTGAAGATCCTGGTCCCCTTCGCCGCGGCGCAACGGGGAGGCGACCGCATACCCACTGTGATCAAAGAACGTCCCCTCGACTCCCATGTCGGGGTTGCTGCTATCCACTTGGACGGCGTGCTCTTTTTCAAACTCCAGCTTCTGCCAGATATTGGTGGGGTAAAGGTTCATATCCCGATCCGTGGCGGCTTTGCCGTCCTTGAGATAAGGTTCCACCAGCTGGGTGACCCTGGGCGCATCCGGCGCGAGTCCCGTCACGGTGGCAAACATCTGGCGGACCCGCTGCTCGTCCATTTTGCCGAACACGGGCTGTTCCATCGTGTTGTCCAGCAGCCGACCGACCGTGTCTTCCTCGGAGAAGATGCGGTGCGAGTCCGCGGGCATCATTTCATACAAGGCCCAGGACGCGCTCGTGTCGCTGAACAACCGCCTCTGCTCGCCGTCCAAAGGCATGGTTGGCGTGAGTGTGACCTGATTGGGCTGAGCGTCCACGACCTGAAATTCGCCCATGTACACGACCGGCGCGAAGACCTGCTCCGCCCCCTCTTCCGGGCCAAGAGCGACCCGCGATTCGTGAAACCCATATAAAATCATGTCGTTTTCGAGGCCGTTATCCTCGGCGGCATTGGGATCGCTAGGCGTTCCATCCGGCTTAAGCGGTATGGTGGAAATCACAATCCGACCGTCTTGCGGCGGGTTTGGCGCGACGCATCGCCGCCACACGCGCCCACGGTCCAACAGCAGTCGACTCAGCCGCTCTTGCAGCGCGTTCACCGACGGCTCCTCGGATTGCACGCGTCTCGGATCCCCAATTTCCAACTTGACCCCGAGGGCCTCCGCTTCAGCCAATCGCTCCTCGAGGTCGGCATATTCCCCGCGCCATTTGGCATGCGTTTTCTGCGACAACGAGGCCAGGATTAGGAACCCGAGGGTCGCCAGGAACGTGAGACACGTCGCGGCAATGTGCCACCCGCGCCACGTGGAGGCGGACAGGATCACGGCGACGATAAACAAAATCAGTAGGAAAACGCCGATAAGCAAAGCGATCATGTGCGTACCACATCGTCTAGAAAGGGGGCACTTACGAGTTGATTCTCATGGCTTGATGATAAACTGGGTGGTATGGGATGTCAAGCTATCGCTCGATCGGCCGGCTGCTCCTAAGTTGGCGTATGTCCATGAGTTGGGACACAAGTATCGGCATGCTCGTTATGATCCGTACCAGGGGCAAAAGCTGGCGTGAAGACAAAGTGCGGTTCGAGGTCCCGGCACGTGGCGGATCGCGGCCCGGTTTGGGGGGGGCGCAAGCCCTCTTTGGCCGGGCGACGCCCCTCCAAGGAGCGTACTCAATGGCGAGCAAGACGAGGGAAGGGAAGAGCGTCATGGAAATCCTGCAGGCCAACGTTTATGATTATCCACAGTACTATGATCTCGTGTACGGTTCGGATTGGAAAGCGGAATTCGATTTTTTGCGGGGGACCTTCAAGCAATACGCGGAAGGGCCGGTGGATCGGGTCTTCGAACCCGCCTGTGGCACGGGGCGGCTACTCTATCGGCTTGGCAAGGCAGGGTTTGACATCTCGGGGCTGGATTTGAATCCGCGAGCCGTGGCGTACTGCAATGCGCGGCTGACACGGCATGGACTGCCGCCCACGGCGTGGGTGGGGGACATGACCGATTTCCAGTTGCGTCGACCGGTTGACGCAGCCTATAACATGATCAACAGTTTCCGGCACTTGCCGGATGAGACAAGTGCGTGTCGGCACCTGGAAAGAATGGCCTCGGGGCTCCGTCGCGGGGGGCTTTACATCCTGGGGTTCCATCTAATACCGGCCCGGGGCAAGGCAACGGACGAGGAATGTTGGTCCGCTCGACGGGGGCATTTGGTCGTCAACACACGGCTGTGGACGCGAAAACGAGACGCGGTTCTCCGTACCGAGCACTGTGGCATGACTTATGATGTTTACACCCCCACGCGACATCTGCGTCTGAATGACGAAATCCAATTTCGCACTTACACGTGGCCCCAATTCCGCGAACTGGTTGAGAAAGTGGCCTCCTTTGAAATCAGGGCCGTTCACGACTTCTCCTATAACCTTCGTGAACAGACACCAATCACCGCCACCACGGAGGATGTGGTCTGTGTGCTCGAGAAAGTGTAAGAGCGCTGGAAGCGAGAGGAGACGGACTCCGATTTCCGCGACGGGTCTAGCCAGTGGAAAACGGTCGGGGGGAAGGCGTGCCGGCGATCCTTCTCCGGTTGAGAGTTTGTCGCGAAATTCCGTATCACGGATTTCCCGGCTCCTCGAAATGGCATGGTTTGTATGTTATGTGTGTATTATACGGCGAGAGGCCCAGTGTTTTCGTCGCCGATTGCTGATTGATTGGTCGGAATGTGCCGAGATCGTGTATGATGATGGGGCCTCCCGTCGATGATGGTAAACAGGGAGGCGTGCGGCGGGGCGAACTGTTTCGCAAGGCGGCGGCGAGAAATCAATCCACCCGTGGGGATGGGCACTCATGCACGGCGTCTTTCAGGCGGGCGGCAAGGCCCACCCCATATTTCAGGCGGTCGGATGTGTCCGGATGGAAAGCCGCCCGACGCAAGCCGTCCTCCCGTTGGTCGGACTCGCGGCGGAGAGAATCATCCGCGAGCGGTTGTTTCTGGCGCGCCGACAAGGAATCAAACCAAACCAAGCCGGGGTGGGGCCAAAGGGTTATTTGAGTGAATCGAGCGAACGATCACAAATTGCCGGATACCCTGGACAGCGCATCGCGTGAGTTCATGTTATGGCTGCTGAGGGCTCTTGGGTTGCGCGTGCACGCGCGAGGCAATGGCGTGTACCAAATCGTGGTCCCCGAGGGGCCTGGGGATGCCGGCTCGGCGCCCGCGCACCGTTATGCTGCCGCGGATGGTTGGCGATTTACCTTCGACAAAAGCGTGGCTGAAGAAACGGAGGCTTTCGATCCCGTTGAACATGCCACGTGGCAATCCCCGTTGGCTCGATGGTTGCTGGGCGAATTGCGTCAGGTGGGGGGCCCACTTCACGCGGCCGCGGCCAGGCAGCCGTTGAGCGTGCACGAGCTGGCGGAGCATCTTTTTGCCCAGTACACCGTGGACAACGGTCATATGCGTTTGGCGGGATGCCGGTTGGAGGATCGTCCCTTCTTGCGGCTCTCGTATCTGCGGTCGGAACCAGCAGAAGGGGAGGCCCGGGTGGTTCACTGTTATGGAAACAGTGAGGGTGAGTTGGTGGATGCGGAGTTGAGGGAATCGTTGGGCCTGAACAACGTGGTGCTGCTTGGCAAGCGGCCCCCTCGAATAGATGCCGAGCTGGTTCGAAACTGGACTCAGGTGACTCGCCAGCAATTCGAGGGCCTGGAGGGTAACCCAGCAACCTCCCTGATAGCGGTCACGGTTGTCTGGTGTAAGCATGCCGAGGGCAAACTCGCGTTTTCCATTGGGAAGGCTACCGCCGAGGTCTCTTTTTCGGGGTGGGGCCGCATGTTAGTCGATCGACGCTGTTTGCCGCCGCCTTATGAATGTCCGTTAAGCAACCGTTCCTCGTATCATTTAGCAGCCACCGACGACGGGCATATTACCGTGGCTGAAGCCGTTGCCCGGTGCGCCGAGTCGTCACGGAAGGTGGTGGAAAACGAATTGCGCACCTGCGCGGTCACCCAAGCCCGGGTACTGCCGGAGTATTTGCGGGAGTGCCCGTGCACGGGGACGCAAGTCCGCGCATCGGTCCTGGAGACTTGTTCGTTATGCCAACAACGAGTCAGTCCTCGAGCCATTGTCAATGGGCGGTGTTGCGCCTGTCGAGAACTAACAGCGATTTCCAGCGACAACCCGCGGCTGGCCTGGTTGCTTTCCTGCTACCCGAAGCTGGGGAAACTCGGCCGGTGGAAGATGGCGGAGTCCAGAACCGTCTGGATATTCGTGGGCCGCGCGGCGTGGAAAAAGATACTGGTTGTGGTCCACAAGCAAAGGCTGGAGGTGCTGCACATGGCCATCAGTAATCGCTGGTCACGTACATGGACGCCCATGAACGAAACGCAACGCTCCGACTGGCTAGGCGAAAGGTCCGCGGCGAGTTCGCCCGCCGGGTCCAACTCACCGGTCAGCCCCGGTCCTTAGCGCTCGCTCAAGAATAACTTCGCAATTCAACGTGCCTCCGAATCGTCCGGCACACTGGCTCCGCTCGCGATCCTCGTTTTTTGGAGAGAAAACGCGTCTTGCCGCTCGCTCAGGAAAGTGCCACCCTCCGAAAAACGCCGCAATTATTCGTGAGCCGTTCCTTAGGAGACGCCCTTGGCAGCCGTCGGAGAGGACGGGGCCGAACGTACGATTGGCCCGCCGAGGCCGTCGGCGGCGTCCCCGCCGGAGAGCGGCCGTACTCTATCCTAACGTTGCAAACAGTATATGTAGGACGGGTCTCCAGGCCCGTCCTTATATGTAGGACGGGTCTCCAGGCCCGCCCTTATATGTAGGACGGGTCTCCAGGCCCGTCTTTATATGTAGGACGGGTCTCCAGGCCCGTCTTTTCAAGTACGAAATCGTACTTGATCTGGTGTCCGCGGATCTCACGAAATGTGAGATCTTCAAACAACCGCAAAAAGACATTTATGCGCTGTAAAAGACGGGCCTGGAGACCCGTCCTACGCCGTCTTTATGCAACAATAGGGTCTATCTTGGGACGGACTTCTATACTTCGGGCGGTCGGATTTGTCCGGGTGGCAACCTGCCCGACGCGAAACCCGACAACCATCGACGGGCCCGTGTTCAATCCATTTTCGGGGCGTCGGCATCGCCAGCCCACCAGGGAAGGGTAATCCCGCCGTCCACCCGCAACACCGATCCGGTGATGTACTCGTTGTGCGGGTCGCAGAGAAACAGGATCGCATGGGCCATTTCCTCGGGCGTTCCAAGACGCCCCGCGGGAATTCGTCGCCCGGCCCACAGCAAGGTTTCCTCGGAAGCCATCTTCCGCTGTCCCGGCGTGTCCACCCAGCCCGGTTGGATCACGTTGACTCGAATCTGATGGCTCGCCAGCTCCAACGCGGCCGTTTTAGCCATGGCTTCCACGGCGGCCTTGGCCATGTTGTAGGCCATGGAACCGGCCACGGGGATGTTCGCGTGCGGTGAACTTACCAGCACAATGGTCCCTGGCGTCCCCCACCGAATCATTTCGGCCGCCGTCGCTCGAAGCGGATAAAAAGCCCCCCACATGGTGACATCAATGGTGCGCCGAAACCCGTCCATCCGCGCTTCCACGAACGGCTCGCGGGCACTGTACGCCGCGTTAACGACCAGAATGTCCAATTTGCCGAAATGCTCGACGACCCGAGCAACAATTTGCTCCACCGCTTGCTGGTCCGCCGTGTCGCCCGGAACCAGCATGGCCCGCGATCCGCCATCGCGCACCGCCTGGGCCACTTCTTCGGCTTCCAGCTCATGGGTTCGGTAGTTCACGGCCACGTGCGCGCCAGCCCGCCCGAGCGCGACACACGTCGCGCGTCCGATCCCCAGGCTTCCGCCGGTAACCAACGCCACGTTCCCTTTTAAGTCCACTTCGGCCACGGTGATTCGTCCATCCTTCGGCTAGATACGTTCGAACGCAGCGAACAAATGCCCACATGGTGCCCTCTTATACTAACCTGTCCCCATTTTGGCGGCAAGGATTTCGGACCCCCGGATTCCATCGGGACCAGAGGGGCTCGCCAGCCGTTGGGCCTCCGCCGGCGCGCGGCGGCTGGAGCGACGCGTCTGGAGGGCGCCCTCCTGATTCCGGGCTCTTATCCGCTGTCGAGATCTTCGCGCGAATGGCGGGCACCTAAGCCCCCCCCTTTCAGCGGTATCCCTATTTGGTTGGCGGCCCCGCCGCCTTTAGGAGGGCCGGAAAACAAAATGCCACCGGATTTCAAAACTCGTAACCCTTTAGCCGCCTGTAGTTATGGCTACCCCGGGCGACAACGGTTTGAAAAGGGGCTTGCGCAGCGCGCGAGGTGGCGTTGCGCGGCGGCCGACGGCCAAAAGTCGCAACGTATGAGCTCGCCGTCCTTTACAGCGAAAAATGGCCGCTGCGGGGAGCGTTGGGGTTGGGCGACTGGTGAGCAGCGTCTGCTCCCTCTCATGGCTTGCCCGGCGTTTAGGAGGAAGCGGGGCCGGAGGTGTCTCGGCTGGAATTGACAGGGCAACTGCTTCGCGACACTAGACGATTATCGTGGCACGAATACAATTCTAGAGTAGTATCCGCCGACCGAGCATGTGAGGGGTGGGGAGCGTTAGCCTCCGGACACTAACGTCCCGCTGAATCCGGGCGGCGTTGGAAATGGGATAGTACAACAGAGAGGGGCCGCGGATGAGTAAGCGAGTACGCAACAAAGCGGCCAACGGTGCATTCCGATTCGTGGGCTGTCGACGGCTGAGCGGTCTCTGGTTCAGGGTGGGCAAGAGACTCTGAAGCGGCGTGTCCCACGCGGCACCCCGAAGCGGGCCAGTCCCTTCCTCCGGTTTGAGCCCAAGGCCGGAAATCATCAAGAAACTTGCTTTCGCCGCGCGTTCGTGTTAGGCTCCGATTTGGACAGAGGAAAGACAGGCGGCCTAAGTAGGTTTCGTTGGCATCTTCATTGTTTTTGCAGGCGCAATTTCTTACCAAATGTCCAGCAACGGGCGACAGCCACTTCACGGGTGGTAGAATTATGTGACTTGCTTTCGCCATGGCTGGGCCGTGGCCAATTGATCTCGCGTTGTCTCCTTCGAGACGGGAAGATCGCAAGGGGGGATGGCGTGAAGATGTCATCGAGAGCACGCCTTCAGTCTGGCGAGGTGGGTTTATGCCGAGGTGATGTTGGTCGTCCCCATTCGGATCCGGCGATTGTCTCCGTTTATTGGGCTTAGTGTAGGAGTACTGAGTTGTACGATACCCTCCTGGATGAATTCGAAGATGCAGCGCGGACTACGGACGACGAGGACGGTTTTGGAAGGTTGTCGAGTGGTGCTTCGGGGGTAGCGGAGGATGCGAACCTGGACGAGTCACCGCCAGTGGACGGGGATAGTGACTCCGCGGCGGTCGACATGGACGTGTTGGAGATTGAAGATGACGAATCGTGGTCCGATGATCCGGTGCGCATGTATCTGACCCAAATGGGTGAAATTCCCTTATTGACGCGTCAGGAAGAAATTCGGCTTGCCAAGAAGATTGAAGTCACGCGTCGTCGTTTTCGCGGCACACTGCTGGAATGTGATTATGTGATTCAAGCCGCGTATAAGATTCTCAAGCGCGTCCATCAAGGGGAGCTCCCCTTCGACCGCACCGTGCAGGTTTCCGTGACCGATCACCTTGAGAAGGAACAGATTCTGGGGCGGCTGCCGCACAATCTGGAAACCCTGGATGTTTTGTTGCGGCGCAACCGCCGTGACTACCGGATTGCGTTAAGCAAATCCGAACGCAAGAGCACTCGCCACGGCGCGTGGCGTCGGCTGGGGCGACGCCGCCGGCGTTGCGTGCGATTGATCGAAGAGTTGGGCTTGCGGACACAACGGATCGAACCGATGATTCGCACGTTGGAGGAATTCAGCCGCCGCGTAGACCGGCTCAAGGCGCAGTTGGACGGCGAGAAGCGGAAGCGGACGCCGGGGGTGGATTACGAAGCGTTGTTGGCGGAGTATCGCCGCATTCTGCTGGTCGCCCAGGAAACTCCGACCAGTCTGCGAAACCGCGTTTGCTCTTTGAGACGCGTGTACACGGCGTATCAGCAGGCGAAGCAGGAATTGTCGGAAGGCAATTTGCGGTTGGTGGTGTCGATTGCCAAGAAATACCGGAACCGGGGACTCAGCTTCCTCGATTTGATCCAGGAGGGGAACGCCGGTTTGATGCGGGCCGTCGACAAATTCGAATACCGCCGGGGTTTCAAGTTCTGCACCTATGCGACATGGTGGATCCGGCAGGCCATCACCCGGGCGGTGGCGGACCAGAGCCGCACCATTCGGATTCCAGTGCACATGGTGGAAACGATGTCGCGGGTGCGGAGCGTGTCCCGCAAGTTGATTCAGGAATTGGGGCGCGAACCCACGCTGGAAGAAACGGCTCGGCGGGCTTACACCACCGTCGACGAAGCGCGACGCGTCTTGGCGATGAGCCGGTACCCGATCAGCTTGGATCGGCCCGTCGGCAACAGCGAGGACAGCCATTTCGGCGACCTCCTTCCGGATGGGGCGGCGGAGAGTCCGTCGATTGGTGCCTCCCAGGAAATGCTTCGGCGGCGGATCAATAAAGTTCTCAAGACATTAAGTTATCGGGAACGCGAGATCGTGAAGTTGCGTTATGGCCTCGGGGATGGTTACAGCTACACGCTGGAAGAAGTTGGTCATATTTTTCAAGTAACCCGGGAACGCATTCGCCAGATCGAGGCGAAGGCGGTTCGCAAGCTGCAACAACCCTGCCGCAGCCAGGAACTGGTCGGCTTCCTCGACTAACCCCATTCGCCTCCCAGCGGCGGCGGGTTTTCTTGAGCCAAACCAAACAAACGAGAACCCCGGCAGTGGTAACCGCCAGGGTTCTGGTTTGTTTGGAGCGGTTTACGACCGGTAACAAAGCCTGGCTTTCGCTTCCAAAAGGCCCTGAATGCCGGGAAACATGAACGGCGGCGTCGGTTCTTCCCGAACGCCAAGGGCCGCGCAGCCAATGTCCAATGGCCTTTCCTCCTTCCCGTGGCCCCATTTTCCCGCCGGCAAACAAAGGGGGTTTTGTTTTTCGAGAAGGTGCTGCTAGGCTTAACGCAAGGTGAGATGTAGCGGCGTGGCTGGTTGCGTGCCGCGGAACGTGAATGACCACGGGACGAGCCGCGTGGCATCACGCTTCCTTGCCATGCTGGGGTTTATTACCGGCTGTAAATGGATCTCTGAATTCGTTGAAACATGTGACGCATGGACATTGACTGTGTAGTTGAGTTTCTCAACAAGCCACCGGTCGCGGAGGCTTGGTTGGCGTCGTTGGGCGTGGAGAACACGGAACGGGCGAACGGGAACCTCAATAGAATTGCTCGATCCGGGATCACGCTCGATTTGCTAGCCGTTATCTGTGGTCAGCTGGAACGGTTCTTGCCCCATGTCAGCGACCCGGACCGGGCACTCAACAATTTTGACCGTTTCATCGCGGCAACCCGGAATCCGCTTTCGATTGGATCGTTGTTCGAGCGCGATGAGCAGGCTTTGCCGACCTTGCTGCGCATCCTGGCGACCAGCCAGTTTCTGGCTGATTGGCTCGTACGGGACCCGGAAGCTTTTGACTTATTGCGGCTCACCGAGGGGCAACCGGTGTCGCGGGCGGCCTTGACGGAAGATATCCGCGCGAGCGTGGCTTCGATTGACGACATTCGAATTATCACCAAGATCCTGAGTGGTTATCGTCATCGAGAGATCCTTCGCATCGCCTACGGTGACATCGTCCGGGGACAGGATTTGGAGACGGTCACGGCCCAGATCTCGTTTTTGGCGGACGCGATTATTGAAGCAGCCGTTCAATCGGCCTGGACATTTCAAGTGGCCAAACGAGGTGTCCCGCGGCTACCCGACCACCGGCGGGCTCGCTTCGTGGTGCTGGCACTGGGAAAGCTCGGGGGCCTCGAACTCAATTACTCCAGCGACATCGACCTGATCTTTCTTTCGGATGAAGGGGGGAAGACGGATGGGGAGCGGCCGATCGGGAACAGCGAGTTTTTCGACCGTTTGGCTCAGCATGTCGTCAAACTGCTGACCGAATCGACAATCTTCGGGACGTCGTACCGTGTTGATCTGCGGTTGCGTCCCGATGGGGACCAAGGGCCAGTGGTCCGGGATTACATGAGTGCCCTCCGCTACTACGACGTGTCCGGACGAACCTGGGAACGCCAGGCGTTTGTCAAGGCTCGCCCGGTCGCCGGCGACATCGATCTTGGCGTCTCGTTTTTGGACCAGTTGGAACCCTGGATATACCGCCGGTATTTGAGCGGAGCCGACATTGCCGGGATCAAGGCGCTCAAGAGACGAATCGAGAATCGCGCGGAGTTGGAAGGCGGGGATGAGCGTAATTTGAAAACGGGCGAGGGAGGGATTAGGGACATTGAATTCGCGATCCAGTTCCTGCAGTTGCTCAATGGCGGCGACTTGAAGGAGGTACGAACCGGCAACACGCTTCAGGCGATCATGCGACTGGAGAAGGTTGGTTGCCTGACGATGCAGGAACGCAATATTCTGGAGGAGAACTATCGCTTTCTGCGCAAGATTGAACATCGACTGCAGATCATGTTTGATCTTCAAACCCACACGCTCCCCGACGACGATGGGGAATTGGGGCGGTTGGCGATTCGCATGGGGTATTCCGAGCAAGGTGGGGAGTCTCCGCTCAAACAATTCAAGCAGGACCTGCGCGAGCGGACGAGTCTGAACCGAAGGATACTTGACCACCTGCTCCACGACGCATTCATGGACGATCCGGAGACGGCGGTGGAAACCGATTTGGTGCTTGCCCCTCAACCTGATGACACGGCCATCCAGCGTTGTCTGCGGCGATATAACTTTCGAAACATTCCGGCGGCATATGACAATCTTATGTCGTTGACTCGCGAGCAGGTCTCGTTCTTGTCCACCCGCCGGACTCGCCATTTTCTCGCGTCCATTGCTCCCCAATTGCTTGCCGCCATCTCGGAGACTCCAGACCCCGACGCGACGCTCATCAATCTCGGAAAAGTCAGCGATTCGCTCGGAGGAAAAGAGGTCCTGTGGGAGCTGTTCAGCTCCAGCCCCCCCTCGCTCGAATTGTACGTGCGGCTGTGCGCTTTTAGCCCCTACTTGTCCGAAATCCTCACGAGTAACCCGGGCATGATCGATGAACTGATGGATTCATTGATCTTGGACCGGTTGCCCTCGCGTGAGGATCTGCGGGAAATGCTCGACGAGCTGTGCCGCGGCGCGGAGGACATCGATCCAATGCTGCATAGTTTCAAGAGTTCGCAGCACTTGCGAGTGGGGGTCCGTGACTTGCTCGGTAAGGATGACTTACAGGAGTGCCATCGGGCGCTGTCTGATATCGCGGAAGTCTGCTTGCGGGAAATCGCCCGGCGCGAGTTCGACCGGCTGGTCAAACGGCATGGGCTACCGGTGACGGGAGAGGGGGAACAGGCAAAGCATCCATGCGGTTGGACGATTCTGGCTCTGGGAAAACTGGGAGGCCGGGAACCCAACTATCATAGTGATTTGGACGTGCTTTTCCTCTTCGACTCCGATGGCCAGACGGAACACCAGAAGGCGGGTCGCGGCGCGGGTACCACCAATCAACATTTCTTCAGCCAGCTCGGCCAGCGGATCATCAAGCAGATAACCAAGATCGGTCCGCACGGCCGGCTGTACGAAGTCGATCCGCGACTTCGACCAAGTGGCAGAAGCGGTTCACTAGCCGTGTCGCTGGATGAGTTCCAACGGTATTTCGCGGATGGTCCTGGACAGTTGTGGGAACGCCAGGCGCTCTGCAAGGCGCGTCCCGTTTTCGATTCCCATGGTTCGGCGAGCCGCGCCATGAACGCCGTGCATCGAATCATTATCGACAACCCTTGGCGCCCGGAAAACGCCAACGCGATCCATCAGATGCGGTTGCGCATGCAACGGCAGGCGTCGGAACGTAATCTGAAACGCGGCGTTGGCGGAACAGTCGATATCGAATTCATCGTGCAAATGCTCCAACTCAAACACGCTTGCGAGACCCCCGCCGTGCTTGTGCCAGGAACGCTCGAGGCCATCGGCGCGCTCGAGCGGGCCGGCGTGTTGAGCGAGGCGGATGCGCGGCAACTCGGTCGCTCCTACCAATTCCTAAGAAGCGTTGAATCCGGCCTGCGCTTGATGAATACCGCCGCCCGGCACGATTTGCCCACCGATCAGCTGGAACTTGACAAACTAGCCTTCCTCGCCGGCTGGAACAACGCCCAACAACTCGTCAAGGACTGCCACCGGTTCCGGCAACAAAACCGCGAGTGTTTTCAGCGGATGTTCGCGGCGGCATCCGAGACGGACGTGACACCGTGAATGACTGAGCCTGATTTCGCGAGACTCGGTGACGGCGATTCAGTGGACAAGTCGCCGCCCCTCGTTCAAACTTCCGTTTCCTGCCCCTCTTCGATGGCTTCGAACCGCGAGATCGACATCACGAGGATCTTTCCATCACCGATCCGGCCGGTGCGCGCCACGTCCACGATTTTGCGAAGGATTTCTTCGCAGCGGTGATCCTCCACCCACAATGAGATCTCGATCTTCGGCAGAAAAGTGTGTGAATACTCGCTGTCCCCATACTGATCCAGATAGCTTTTTTGTCGTCCGAATCCCTTGACTTCGCGCACCATCAGCGCCTCGAGGGGGGCTCGACGGAGACTCTCCAGAACCTTTTCCGCCAGAAAGGGTTTCACGATGGCGACAACTTGTTTCACGGCTCAAAACGCCCCATGCTTTTACAGCCTACTTTTGCGGCCCGTCACGAAACGTGCTTCCCCCCTCCCAAACATCCCTGGGAAAGAGGGTACCTGAGTGGTTTTGTCATGGCTTCAGGGAGTTCCAGCCCAGGGAGGTTTCCCGGCAAAGCAACCCGCCGCCGCGAAGGTCTCATGAACCCTCCCACGCAGGCCCCTCTCGCGCAGGGCATCGTAACACGGTCGCGAGCAGGCGTCTAGACGGGAACGGCTCCATCGTAACCGGCGCGGGCCACGGGAATCGGTGGTTGAGCGCGGATGGAAAAGCCCCCCGCACGTGGCGGCTGGCTCGAAGATGGCGGTCACGCGGACAGGGGAAACGGCGGATGGGCGGGGCACGAGGGCCTGGTTGGAACGTGCCCGTAGCGCCGCTCCGGTTACAGCATGGACAACATGTGAGTGTGAACTTAGAGTGAGGCCGTGGTTTTGCCGATCACTTACAGAGGCGTTGCGGGTGGCCCATCGCCGCATGCACGCACCGGCCGAGCGAGGGGATGGGCCGCCGTGACTCGTTGATTGCACACCGCCAAACCATACCGATATTCCGATCTCGAGGATAATGCCGTGAAAAACCAGTCCAGGTATCAGCAAAAAGTCATAAAGAATTATTATGAAAACCGCGACGCGATCGCACTGCAACGAGCTCAGGAACTGATCACGGAACTGTACTTATCCGAGGGCAAGAAGCGAAAGCGATGCTGGGAACACTTGTCCGGGCATTTGGCCAAGCTGGGGGTCAAGAAATCGCAAATCGATCACTTGGTTGCATCCGACAAGCCGGAGCTGGTCGCCAAGACCGTGGAGAAGCTCTCCGGGTGATCCTTGGGAAGCACGAAGGCGGGGTCGCGACGGGGCCATGCACCTCATACAATACACGCGTTTTCAGGCCTCATGGATTGGTCAACGGCTAAGCGGGCAAATTCTCAAGGGACCGTGATGATTGACAAACATGCCGCCGATGCTGATTCATCCCCCTCCACCGAATCGGGTGGCCTGGATCAGGGGCGGGGCCCGGACCAGGTGATGTCGAGAGACCAGCTGGCGGAGTCCAAGGCGTATGGACGCCGGGAGCTGCAGTGTACATTGTTCGACATGGGGGTCGATCTGGTTTACCTGGGCATCATGGCCTTTTGGGGCGCGATGGTGATTGATCAGTGGCTGCAAGACTGGCCGATGATGGGCGATCGCTGGGTTCGCCTTGCAACCTTTTATTTCATCATCATGGCTCTGCATTACGCCGTTTCCTTTCCACTTTCGTTCTACTCCGGTTTCGTTCTCGAGCACCGATACAAACTGAGCCGCCAGAGTTTTGGTCGCTGGCTGGGGCGGTACGTGCTGCGGAACGTATTGACGCTCCTTTTTGGGCTGATCATGGTTCTGGGACTGTTCGCCATCATCTGGTGGACAGGGCCCTGGTGGTGGCTGATTGCCGCGTTGGCCACCTTCGCGGTCACCATCCTGCTCGGCCAATTACTTCCGGTGTTGATTCTACCCTTGTTTTACAAAGTGGAGCGGTTGGACGACGAGCAACTGAGGGAGCGGCTGGAGCGGCTGGCGGCGGGAACCTCTTTGCATATTGAAGGCATCTTTCGGATGAAACTGAGTTCCGAAACCGTCAAGGCCAACGCGGTCCTGGCTGGTTTGGGGCGCACCCGCCGGGTGATTTTGGGAGATACGTTGCTCGATCGTTTCACGCCCGAGGAAATTGAAGTCGTGTTCGCTCATGAAATCGGACATCACGTCTTTCATCACATCACGAAAATCATTCTTCTCGGGTTGGTCTACAGCATGCTTGGTTTCTATCTCTGCGACCAGGTTTTGGTTGGCTGGGTGCGAGCATCGGCGGGAAGCTGGACCTACGACTACAACGCCGTTCCCGTTCATGCTTTGCCGATGATTCTGTTCACCATTACTTTATTGTCGTTGATTTTGAGTCCCCTGCGAAATGCTCTGGGGCGGCGTTTCGAAACCGCCTGTGACCATTATGCCCTTCAACTCACGGGCAATGTCCAGGCTTATCGATCCGCGTTCAGCAAGCTGGCGCGGCTCAATAAAGCCGATCCCGATCCACATCCGTTGGAAGTATTCTTCATGCATGATCACCCGCCGGTACGGGCCCGTTTGGCATTGGCGGATCAACACGGATATACCGGTCGCGGATGACTTTCTCCGCCGCGAGTCCGACCAACGGGAGGACAGCTTGCGTCGGGCAGCTTTCCACCCGGAAAAATCCAACCGCCTGAAATATAATCCTAGCTTCGTGATCACGAAGCCCTTATGACGTACCCCGTTTAACCGCAAGGCCAGAGTCCGCTCGACCATGCGTTGGAATCGGCAGGGCTCATGACGGCGGGCGGCGGCCTGGGCGCTCCACAGGGCCGTTTTCCAACCCTCATTGCCTGGAAGAGCCTTACTTCAGTTCGCTGAAAAGTTACAAAACTTCATGTCACGACTAGCTGGTAAAGCCCCAGCTTCCGGGGCCTTTTTGGGCCATGACTGCACCCGGAAGCGGCTTGAATTCACCCTAACGTTGCAAACAGTATACGTAGGACGGGTCTCCAGGCCCGTCTTTTCAAGTACGAAATCGTACTTGATCTGGTGTCCGCGGATCTCACGAAATGTGAGATCTTCAAACAACCGCAAAAAGACATTTATGCGCTGTAAAAGACGGGCCTGGAGACCCGTCCTACGCCGTCTTTATGCAACAATAGGGTTCAGTCAACGTGCAAATCGCCTGAAACCAGGGCTTTTCCAGCGTCAGGGGGGGCCGAAGAGCGCGAAACATTTACACTTTGAGGTGTAAAGTATATGAAATCGTCAAAGAGCGAATCGGGACTTTCGTTTTCGGAAAGCGTCGTGATGCCAAGATTTTGGCATGGCATGGCCTTGGGGCCGTGGTTTCGCCTTTTGGCTCGCAACCGCTTCCGTGTCGGTCCAACGCGTCTCCCCATGGCGCTGATCATTTCAGGTTGCAGCGCCGCGAGCACGGTGGGGGCCTGGCAGGAAAAGCTCGTCTATGGTCGATTGCTCCGCAAGGCAAGGGAACGCCGCGATCCGTTATTCGTCATCGGTCACTGGCGTACCGGCACGACGTTCATGCACGAACTTCTGGTCCAAGATCCTCGGTTTACGTTTCCCACGACTTACCAGGTATCAGCTCCCCACCATTTTCTTTCCAGTTCATGGTGTATCAGGCCTTTACTCAAGTTTCTCCTGCCGAAACGCCGCGTGATGGATAACATGGCATTTGGCGGAGACACACCGCAAGAGGATGAATTCGCGCTCTGTACCATGGGCGTGCCATCGCCGTACGTTAACATGGCCTGGCCGAATCTGAACCAACGCTGCGACGGGTCCCTGGAACTCGATCCGCTCGACCCTGACGACGCGGCGGCCTGGAAAGCGGGGATGCGCTATTTCCTTTCCAAACTTGCACTGAAAGACAGGCGACGAGTTGTTTTGAAATCGCCCACGCATACGGCTCGTGTCGCCACGCTCCTTGATATGTTCCCCAAGGCTCGGTTCGTGCACCTGGTGAGGAATCCTTATCGCACGTTTCGCTCTACCCTCCACATGTGGAAAACCATGCAGGCGGTATGTGGACTTCAGGTGCCTCGTTACGAACACCTGGAGGACTATTTGTTTGATATGTACGAACGCATGTATTACTGCTTCGAGAGGGACCGGGGCGCCATCGACTCGGACTGCATTTGCGACGTGAAATACGAGGATTTGGTGAATGATCCGATCGGCGAGCTGGCTCGGGTGTACCAGCATCTGGGACTGGAGGGATTTGACAAGGAAAATCCACGGCTGCGCGAATACGTGAATTCAAAGAAGGGCTACCGTACCAATGTGCTGTCCTTGGATGCGCGCCTGCGAGAAAGAATTGCCGATCGATGGTCTGATTACTTCGACCGATACGGGTACTCCAAGGATATCGCCGAGGCGATTTGATGAATTCGCGGGAACTCCGGTTGCTTGCCCTCACCGCCGGTGATTAAAGTCTTCGGAATGAAATGACGCGGGCTCAATCGGACCCGCGGCGGGAAAACACGGACATCTTTCATGCGTAGGGGTGAAGAAGAGTATGACTAAACATGAAGTACCTTCCGGCAATCTCAGTATTGTTGTCGTGGGGGCGTCTGGTGATTTGGCGCTAAAGAAAATCTTTCCAGCGCTGTTTTCACTGTATTGCAAGGGACTTTTGCCGCCCGGTTTTCGCGTTTTTGGCTTTTCCCGCTCCAAGTTCGATGACACCGAGTTCAGGAAGCGAATCAGTCAACACTTGACGTGCCGATACACGCCGGATCACGCCTGCGCGGACCGGATGGCTGAATTCCTCGGTCGGTGCCACTACGCCTCGGGCAGCTATCAATCCTCGGATGCGTTCCTGGATCTTTACACGCTGATGCGCGACCTTGAGGGCGGCGCGAGCGCGAACCGGTTGTATTACCTGGCGATTCCGCCGTCGGTGTTCCTCGATGTCGCCCACGCGATCGGGAATGCGGGGCTTGTCAGTTGCGGTTCGGAGGATCCCTGGTCCCGGGTGGTGATCGAAAAGCCCTTTGGTCGAGACCGGTGGTCTTCGGACGCGTTGGCCCGGGCCATGGCCGATGTTTTCCATGAACATCAGATCTATCGAATTGACCATTATTTGGGCAAGGAGGTTATCCAGAACTTGATGGTTCTTCGTTTTGCCAATCTGGTTTTTCAACCGCTCTGGAACCACGGTTTTATCGACAGCGTGACTATTCAATGGAAAGAGCCGTTTGGGGTGGAAGGACGGGGCGGATACTTCGATCACTACGGCATTATTCGCGATGTGATCCAAAACCACCTCCTCCAGATCCTGGCATTGGTTGCCATGGAACCGCCCAAACGACTCGATTCAGCACGCATCGCCACCGAAAAGGTAAGGCTGCTCCGCGCTGTGTCTCCGTTGAGTCTTCAGGATTTAGTCATTGGCCAATACCAGGCAACGGTCAAAAATGGCAAACGGTTTCCAGCGTATGTTGAGGAAGAGACCGTTGCCGATGATTCTATTACCCCCACCTTTGCGGCGGCGAAGCTTTGGATTGACAGCCCACGATGGGAGGGTGTTCCTTTTTTCATCAAAGCGGGAAAAGGACTCGATGATCAAAAGACCGAAATAAGGATCCGGTTTCGCGAAGTGGAGGCGAACATGTTTTGCGAATCGGAAACGTGTCCGGATCCCAATGAACTGGTGATTCGCGTGCAGCCGGACGAGGCAATCCATTTGTCGGTGGTCACCAAAGTGCCTGGCATTGGCATGACGCTCCGTTCAAAAGAACTGGATTTGAAGTACAAGGCGGCGTTCTCCGAACAGATCCCGGACGCTTATGAAAGTCTATTGCTGGATGTAATGCGCGGAGACCGGAGCTTGTTCGTCCAAAGCGAGGAACTCCAGGCAGCCTGGGACATCTTAACACCGGCACTGCATGAGCTCGAGCGGCGAAAATTGGTTCCAGAGCCGTATGAGCTGGGGAGCACCGGGCCGGCCGCCGCCGACGCGATGCGACCGTGACGCTGGCTGGATTTCTTTTCGAGTAACATGTTGGATGGATACATTTTCAGTTGTAACCGAAGAGGCCGCCGGCGCGTCGATACTGACAGGCACGTCCCGGAACCGGCCTGAGGGGGACCGCGGCCGTGCATCACGCGGGGGGATCGACAAGCCGTCGCGGGCGCGGTGGAATTCGCCGAAAAAACTGGTATAGTTGGAGGCCGGAGCCAGTCCCCTCCCCAATATGCAAGGCGCCTGGTTCTGACCAGTGAATGGGGTTTCCGTTTTGCCGCGGGGTCGTGGCCGTGTATCGTGGGCATGTTCCGGGTCCGGCCGTCCGTCGTGCATTCCGGCTACTGGTTGCCGCCGAGGGCCTTTGCTGGCTTGAGTCTTTTGCAGTCAGCTTTCATCTTAGCAAGTAGAGGAGAGCACCCGTGAAACTGACACGCCTGGTAACCAGCTGGCTCAGGACTCTTCTTCCGTTTCTCCTGGGGATCGTGGTGTTGTCGTTGGTCATTGCCTGGTTGGCTGGTATGTTCACGCCGAAGATCCAGCCGGCGGAGACGGTGGAGGATCGCGGCCGGGGCACACTGGCGGACAGCGTCGGGGTGGATGAGGTTCACGAGGTGGTGAAGGAGTATTTCGAAGAGGCGGTTGGCACGCTCAAGGCGGCGACTCGCACGAAAATCTCCGCTCGGATCATGGCGCCGATCGAGGAGATCCACGTGAACGCCGGAGACATGGTTGAGGCTGGTGACCTACTGATAACGCTGGATGGCCGCGATGTCGAATCGAGACTGAACCAAGCCGAATCCGCGTTGGAAGGGGCCAAGGTGACCATGCGGCAAGCCGAGGCGGATTTCCAGCGGGATTCAAGGTTATTGGAAAAGGACGCGGTGTCCAAGCAACAATTCGAGCATAGCAAAAGCGCGCTGGAAACCGCCCAATCTGAAGTCGAGAGGGCGGAGGAAGCGGTAGCCGAGGCGAAAGTCAGGCTGTCATACACGGAGATTACCGCCCCTCAGGCGGGAACGATTGTCGATCGGCTGGCGGAGCCTGGTGACACGGCTCGGCCAGGTATTCCATTGCTGGTATTGTATGATCCCGGCTCGTTGCGGCTGGAAGTTCCCGTCATGGAGAACTTGGCGCTCAAGCTGAAGAAAGGCGACGTCTTGACCGTTCGCCTGGAGGCGTTGGATCGGGAGGTGGAGGCCGTCGTCGACGAAATCGTTCCCCAGGCCGAAACGGCGAGTCGTTCATTTCTCGTGAAAGTCGCCTTGCCCCGCTCGGAAGGATTCTATGAAGGCATGTTTGGCCGGTTGCTTATCCCCGCCGGAAGCCGGCGCCATCTTTGCCTGCCCACTCGGGCCATTCAGACCATGGGACAAAACGAGTTCGTGTACGTCGTCGAGGAGGAGGGCGAGGCGGGGAAGCGGGCGATTGAACGACGTTTTATCACCACTGGCCGGTTAGGGATGAAGGGGTACCTGGAGGTGCTCAGCGGCGTGGAAGCTGGTGAGAGGGTATTGCTGCTTTCACGGGAATCACGCAAGTCGCGGTAGGCGCGGTAATCTTCGCCCCCAGCTTCGAACGAAGGCGGACATGATGAATTCCGAGGAAAAAACGCCCTTTTTGAGTCGCGTTGTCGAGCTGTTTCTCCGAGGCGACGTTTCCATTTCGTTGGTTCTGGTTTCATTGGCACTCGGCGTGGCGGCACTGATCTTGACGCCGCGCGAGGAAGAACCTCAAATCGTCGTCCCCTTGGCCGATGTCATGATTTCGGCGCCCGGCTTGTCAGCCGAGGAAGTGGAGCGGAAGGTCACCATACGGCTCGAAAAACTGCTGTATCAGATTGACGGCGTGGAATATGTCTATTCCATGTCACATCCCGGACAGAGCGTCGTCACGGTTCGGTTCTATGTCGGAGAAGATCGCGAAGACTCGCTCATCAAGCTGTATAATAAGATCCACTCCAATCGTGACCAGGTTCCTCCAGCCGTGACCGATTGGGTGATCAAACCCATCGAGATCGACGACGTCCCGATCGTCAACTTGACGCTCTGGTCGGAACAGCCGGAGCTGTACGGCGAATATCATTTGCGGCGATTGGCGGAAGAACTGCAAAACGAAATAAAGGCGATCCGCGACACCAATCGAGTACGGGTCATTGGAGGGCCGTCGAGACGGGCGCGAGTGGAGCTGGATCCGATCCGGCTGGCCGCCCGTCACACGTCCGCGCTTCAAGTGGCGCGGGCGTTGCAAGAGAGTAATGTTCAATTACGCGCCGGAAACTTCGACCAGCAGAATACTGAATTCGTGGTCGACGCCGGTACCTTCGTCCGCGACGCCCGCGAATTGAAGGATTTGGTGGTCAATCTGTCGGACAATCGCCCCGTCCACCTCAAGGACGTTGCCACCGTGACGGACGGACCCGCGGAAGTTGAACATTATACCTGGATCGGATTCGGCCAGAGCGCCCGAGATCCGAAAGCCGCCAAGTTCGATCATGACGGAGCATCAAACGCCAAGGAGCAGGAAACAACGCCGGGGCCGGGGAAGTTCTTTCCAGCCGTCCATATCGCCGTGGCGAAACGCAAGGGAAGTAACGCCGTTTGGGTCGCGGATGCGGTGGAAAACCGCATGAGCGAACTGGCCGAGACGCATTTGCCGGATGGGGTTCACTTTCGAATCACGCGGGATTATGGGGAAACAGCCAATGATAAGGTGAACGAGCTGGTGGAAAGTCTCGTGATCGCGGTGCTCACCGTCATCGGTCTCATCGGCCTGGTCATCGGGTGGCGGGCCGCCTTGGTCATCGCCTTGGCCATCCCGGTCTGTTACAGCATTACCCTGTTCATCAATCTTTTGGTCGGATACTCCATTAACCGCGTGACGCTCTTCGCGTTGATCCTGGCCCTGGGACTGCTGGTCGACGATCCGATCACGGACTTGGAAAACATTGCCCGCTATTTCAGCATGCGCGTCTTCCCACCCAGGAAATCCGTCCTGCGAGCCGTGCAGGAAGTACGGCCGGCGTTGCTGCTTTCAACCCTTGCCATTATTGCGAGTTTCCTTCCCTTGATGTTTATCACGGGGATGATGGGACCATACATGGCGCCCATGGCCTTGAACGTCCCCTTGACCGTGACAATCTCAACGCTGGTGGCCTTCCTGGTCACCCCATGGCTGGCGATGATGGCGATGAAAAAGCTGTATCAGACCGGGGAGGAAGGCGAGGCGTATGATTTGACGAAACAGCCGGTCTACCGGATCAGCCGAGCGGCGCTGGGCCCCATTCTCGGGCGTCGATGGCTGTCTCTCTCCACGCTGGGGCTCGTGGGGCTGCTGTTGGTCGGCGCCATGCTGCTGCCCGCGCTGCGCCTGGTGCCGCTCAAGATGTTGCCGTACGACAATAAGAACGAATTCCAGATCATTGTCGACATGCCCGAAGGAACGTCCCTGGAAATGACGGACGCGGTGACGAGACGGTTAGGGGAGTACCTGGCCGGGGTTCCCGAAGTGGTCGATTTTCAACTTTACACGGGACTCGCGTCGCCCATGGACTTCAACGGAATGGTCCGTCATTATTTCCTTCGCCGCGGTTCCCACGTCGCTGACATTCGCGTGAATCTGGCTCCAAAGAAACGCCGGGCCCAACAGTCCCATACCCTGCTGCTCCGCATTCGTGATGATCTCACCGAACTGGCTCGGTCCGCCGGCGCGAACATTAAACTGGTCGAAGTCCCTCCCGGTCCGCCCGTGATCTCCACGATTACCGCTGAGGTCTACGGGCCGCCGGACGGGACGTATGACGACATGATGGCGGCGGCTCGCCGCGTCGAGGCGAGAATGAAACGCGAGCCGGGCGTGGTGGATGTCGACACCAGTATCGAGGCGGATCGCCAGCGATTCCTGTTCGTTACCGATAAACGGAAAGCCGCCCTCTCCGGCGTCTCCACCAAAGACATCGCGGAAACGCTGCGGTTGGCCCTGAGTGGCCTGAAAGCCACGGTCATCCAGCATTCCGGTGAAATCGAACCCCTCTGGGTCGAATTGCGGATCCCCCGCTCGAAGCGATCGGCCACCGATGATCTCGAAGAATTATACCTGGTCGGCCAACAGGGCCAATTGGTCCAGTTGGGAATGCTGGGCGAGTTCCAGGAAGATGTGGAATCCAAGACCATCTACCGAAAAAACCTCGACCGCGTCGTCTATGTCTTTGGCGAAGTGGCGGGACGCCCTCCGGCGGACGCGATCATGGACATGGAACTGGATCGGCAAGAAGATGGCACCGATCCACGGCCGGCGGCCACGATCCGCCCGGTCGGCGAGCGGACGTGGTTTTCTCCGGGCGGCCGCGATCCCTGGGCCATGCCCCGCCGACACTCCGCCGTTTGGACCGGAGAAGGGGAATGGAAAATCACGCTCGATGTGTTCCGAGACCTGGGATTGGCGTTCGGCGCGGCCCTGATCGGCATTTTCGTGATTCTGATGTTCCAGACGGGGTCCCGGTTGCTGCCCCTGGTCATCATGCTGGCGATCCCCTTGACGATGATCGGCATCATGCCTGGTTTCTGGTTGCTGAACGCGCTGGTCAACGTGCCCTCCGGTGGCTATCCCAATCCCGTTTTCTTCACGGCAACCGCGATGATCGGTATGATTGGGCTGGCCGGAATTGTTGTTCGCAACTCCGTCGTACTCGTTGATTTCATTCAGAATGCGGTGGCGGAGGGGCTCGCGCTGCGGGAAGCCATCATCCGCAGCGTTGCCGTCCGGAGCCGGCCTATTCTGGCTACGGCGGGAACGACGCTCTTGGGCAATTTGGTCATTACACTCGATCCCATTTTCTCCGGCTTGGCCTGGGCCATCATCTTTGGCATTATCACATCGACGGTGTTCACGTTGGTGGTCATCCCCGTGGTCTACTGGCTGCTGTTCTCGCGCACCGATCCCGCGCACACTGGATCCGAGACGGCGCAGGTGTAGTGCTGAGGCCAGTACTGCCGGGCGTTGCCATCGGGGTAAGAAATTGGGGTCAGGTCTTGACTTATAACTTATCGTCCGGGTTCGCACGCCGGGGTTGCCGGGTTCGACAGTTGCGTTCTGCGAATCGAAGCGAGTCTTCCAGTCGAGACAGTCTCTGCTTCCAACGACGCTGTTCGTCGAGACGAACTTCAGCGCGTTGAACCGCCTTTGAGGTCGCGGCCTGGCTTACACCTCCGTACCGTTCGCTTGGCTGGACTGCCTTCGCACGGTTGCTAAAATGATTCCGTGGAAAGACCGTTGACCCGAGAAACTCGCCTAAGCAATCGTTCTGTGGCAAAGACAAGCATGCGTAAAACGACACTCGTGCTCAATTCGATCGTTGTCGTTTTCTTCTTCTGCTTCCTTGCCTACACGTTTATCGCACGACAGCATCTCGGCTCTCTTGCTCGCGAGTTTGTCACCGAGAAGACGGACAACCGTCTTCTGCAATGGCTTTCAGAATATGCGTTTCCCGCTCG
>JBNJEM010000001.1:0-54954 GCA_051745935.1 Planctomycetota bacterium | reverse complement strand
GTCCCTGAGGTCCTTGATTCGACGCGGGCAAGGACGCAAGGCGCAACAAAACAGGCCACAAGGACCTAAAGTTTTTCCCATCCCAGTCTGGGGCTGGGCTGGTCAATAGTCGGGAAACTGGGTAGGATAGCGAAAATGCGCAGTGCGAGCCTGTTGCGCAACTTGTTATTTCACTCGGTACGTCAAGAGCTTCAACACGATAGACCCCTTCCGCCGTAACGTCACGTGCGCCGAACAGAGAGGCATCCTCAAATGCGCAACAGTCGAAACGTCAACCACTTAAGAAATTGACCAGCCCACTCTCGGCCCCCACGAGCTCGGGGTTATGTTGACAAGGGTGGCGCCGCCATCATCATGCCGGCCCACTGGGTTGCCAACAGGTCATCCGCCGCCTCCGCGGGGGCCGCGATGAGCCTCAATTGGGTTCTCCGGAGCACGCCTTTCTCCAGGCGACCATCAAAAAATGACACCCTGGACGTGATCAGCTCGCGGCTCGAATCTCCCGCTAATTCCGCTCCAATCACATCGGCTGTAGGAAAGACTAATCCAAATCGCAGCGAAGGGTTCGCCACATGGAATAGAAAGGCACGGCTCGCGCCACCGCAATCCACATTCACCGTTTCGCTTGGTTCAGACCGATGCAACACATGTGTTGCCGGCTTGTTCGGGGCCTGCAACACCTGGCACGATTGAGCCGGGAGTCGACATTGAATATGGACGGCGGGATCCGTGTCGAGCCGATCAGCGTGGATCGAAATGAGCATCTCCATCATCAACGCCTCGCCTCGCCCACTCGCCGTGACCGGAGTGGCACGCCAACGAAACCGTGGGTGAACACCTTTGGCTTGGCTTGCGTAGGTGGCAACAACGTCGTTGCCTTGCTGGTATGCGTCTTGGAGCTCCAGCGAGGGGCACGATGCGGCGGGGTTCAGGCGTGCCTCAAGGCATGAGGCGTTGGGGAGCGGTTGATGCGCGAACGCGATCTGCCGAAGCCCACCGTCGGGCCGCTGTAAATCAAGTGAAGCGGTGAACGCGTTACATGAGCACGTTGCTGTCGTGTCCGAAAGTTGCCACATGAGGCCACCCGCGGATTGGCTGGAAAGTGGAAAGTAAGGGAGCCGGAATCAGAAGCCATCATGGCGCCATTCAACCATTCCCATCCCCGCCCCCCCAAGAAAGGGGACTGAAAACTCGCGACGGGGTTGTGTTACCAGCTACAAAAAACCCCGCCGCTCGCAGCACGGCGAAACGGCGGGGCCGGAACAGAGAAGAGGCCAACGCGTGCCCGGGAGGGCTCGGCAAAAAAATGAATATGACAACCACCTCGCCGCTCATAACGCTCAATCAAGACCACCACTGACCAAGACCACCACTGACCAAGACCACCACTGACCCTACCGACCGTAAGCACCGACTGATAGGATCCGCCAATGATCATCCACGGGTTGAGCTCGCGGCGCGACTCCTTGAGTATACCGTCGATCATAGCAGGATCTGCTGACATGTCCATAGGGCCAGCCCAATAATCTCACGGTTTAACCGGCGCCTGCGGGCGACGGCCCCGCAACAGTGACTGGCAAGGGATTCCTTTTTTCCCTTATGGCGGGTGGAAACCGGGGATATCCGCTTTCCAGCTCCACGGCCTCAAGGCAATCTGCATGGTTTTGTCACGGTTTTTTACAGCCGGAACCAAAACGGGGCTCCGCGTTCCAGATCCACGGCCTCAAGGACATCTGCATGGTTTTGTCACGGTTTTTTGGTTGACTTTGAAAGGGGGAGGCAATGGGCCAATTCAGGGACGTATGCGAGGAAGCGGCGCGAGCTGGCGGACGTGTTTTGCGGGAGATGCGGGGACGGATTAATCCGCGGGAGAAATCGCCCAAGGATCTGGTCACGGACGCGGACTTTGCCTCACAAGAGGCGATTCGTGGGGTGCTTGCCGGCGCTTTTCCCGAGCACGAATTTCTTGGCGAGGAAGGGGGGGAGGGGCAACGCGCGACCACTCGTGGCGCTGCCCTGTCCGATCCCGATGGATACTGTTGGGTCGTGGACCCGCTCGACGGCACACTCAACTATGCGCGACAATTGCCGAACTACTCCGTGTCCGTCGCGTTGCGGCGTGGCGACCGGGTGGTTTGCGGCGTGGTGTACGACCCGGTTCTGGAAGAGTGTTTTGCCGCTGAACTCGGGGAGGGCGTTGTGCTCAATGGTGGACCGATTGGCCCAAGTGGCTGTGAGCGGGTTGATCAGGGGTTGATTGCCGCCAGCCTGCCGGCTCAGGTCGCTCGTGGATCTCGGGAGATTGATCGGTTTGTGGCAGTGATGTGTGAAGCTCAAGCCATCCGTCGCATGGGATCGGCGGCGTTGAATCTCTGCTATGTGGCCATGGGACGATTGGACGCCTACTGGGCCACCTGTGTCAAGGTGTGGGACATCGCGGCGGGGCAGTTGATTGTCACGGAGGCGGGAGGCGTGTTATCCCACGTTGACGGGGGGGCGTTTGACCTCGAAAGGCCTCAGTTCGTGGCGGCGGCGACCCCTCCGCTGCACCAAGAGCTGGTAAGACTGCTACGGAGGGCATCGGAGCTGGAGGGGGCCACGGGACATTGAGCGGCCTTGACGCTGGAAAGGCCCTGGTTCCCGGTGATTTTCAGGCGGATTGAATTCGGGCCGTTTCCGGCGGCAGCCATCTCCGAACAGACCCTCGGAGCCGGCCGTGCCAGCGAGTCATCACGTAAAGTTTTCAGTTTGAGTTTTTACAGTCTGTAACAAAACCGAACGTTCGCTTCCAAAACCCTTGGACTACGGGACATCTGCATGGTTTTGTTATGGGGTCTCGGTATGGGGTCTTAGTCGTGCTGCTCGCGGAACAAAACGGGACAAAACACAGCCACCGCCCAGCGACCCATTTTTATCGGCTCATTGAGCGGGACGCCACCTGAAATGGGTGGGGGGCGGGGCTGGTTGGATAATATCGGTTGTAGCCATTTGGAAGAGGTGTTACGGTGAACCCTAGGTATATCTCAGGCGGTCGGATTTTTCCGGATGGAACGCTGCCCGACGCAAGCCGTCCTCCCGTTGGTCGGACTCGCGGCGGAGACCGTCATCCGCGACCGGTATACCTCAGGCGGTCGGATTTTTCCGGATGGAACGCTGCCCGACGCAAGCCGTCCTCCCGTTGGTCGGACTCGCGGCAGAGACCGTCATCCGCGACCGGTATATGACGGGCTGTAAAAAACGGGACGGACGTCAATTGGCTAAACGGTTACGAATTTTCTTTGCCAACGGTGCCGACGAGTTTAGACTAGAGGTTTAGCTTGTCTTTTGCATATCTCGTGCAAATCTGGACCTATCCTCCGCCTTGGGCGGTTGCTTTACCAATGTGGGCTCGATGATCGTGCGTATTTCGTTGCTTTTCTTGTCGCTGTTGGTCATGGGAATGGGAGCGCCCGTTGTTCCGTGGCTACTCGGCCAGGAGACGGGGGGATCCGAGGAGCAACCGGCGGCATCGAGCGAACCGATCGAAGAGGTGGAACCGCAAGGGTTGTGGTTGCGGAACGAAAACGGGGAGCTGATTTATGTTCCAGACTATCCCTACGAGCGCTTTGAGCAGCTATTGAAGCAGCAACGCAATCTTGCCGATCCTCCTCCTCCCGCGTTCTCCATGAAATTGATGACCATTACGGGCGAGGTGGTGGATAACCGACTGGAGGCGATGGTCGAGTTCCTGCTCGTGGGCGGGGGGTCGCGGGAGGTCGAGGCGGGCAAGTGGGCTCGCGTTCCGCTTCGATTCAACGAAGCTTGCTTGCGGGACGACCCAAGCTTTGAGGGGCCTGGCGAGTATTTTCTGAATTTCGAGGCGGAGCGGGGGGGCTACGTCTGCTGGCTAAGAACCTCGGGGGCGGAGGAGTCCGGGGAGCACCGAGTGAGTTTGCCGTTGCTGATCCCCATCAGGCAAGCGGGGGAGGAGTCACGTTGTTCATTGCAGGCGCCTTCTCCGTTGGCATCAACGTTGGAAATCACCGTGCCGGAATGCCCGGTGGAGGGCACGATTCGAGAACTGGCGGGGGATGTCGGGCACGCATTGGAGGCGGCGGCCAACGAAAAGGAGCAAGGGGTTCTGTCGACCCGGGGCATTCGCGGCGACGTATCGATCAGCTGGCACGAGGCACGCGGGAGGCAGGAACACGCCAATACTCGTTTGGACGTGATTGGTTCAATCGTGGTGACGGCCAACGAACTGTTGCAGGAGGTGCGATCGGAAGGGCGTTTCGTGGTCCGAGGGTTTGGTCGCCCCATCGAAGTCTTTCAGGTCCGGTTGCCACCGGGCATGCAATTGCGAGAAACGCCCGAACCGGGGTACGAGGTCCGCCGGTTACCCATGGAGGAGGGGACGACGGAGGAGGGACAACTGGTGGAAGTTCGCATGGAGAACCCCACCGCCAATGAGGTGAACATTCGGTTGGTGGCCGAGTTGCCGTCCGAGCAGAATGAGTCGGGGGATGCGTTGACGGTTTCCGAACTGGTTGATTCTTCGTTAGAGTTCATGCCGGCTCGATTCGTGTTCGAGGGGGCGGTGCGTCACCGTGGCCAAATCGACCTGGTGACCAAAGGCGATTGGTCGTTGCTATGGTCGGAGGATGCGGCGTTGCCGCGGACCGAGCCGAACGAGGGTGGGGCGAACGACGGACTGTCGGCTCGGTTTCGCTACCACAACCAGGCCCGGGCTCTGAAAGTTTGGATCCGGCGTCAGGCGGCTCGCATTGCCGTGGAACCGACGTATGAGGTGCATGTCAATGCGCGGCAGGTCAGATTGCTGGCCAAGCTGGTGTGCCGCACCAGCGGCTCGCGGGCTGGCAGCTTGAAGGCTGATTTACCCGGATGGACGGTGGAAATGGTTGACTTCGCGAATGTCGATGGTTCACTGCCCGTCGACACCAGTGAGGAGACGCTGGTGGTACCGATTCCCGTGGAGGCGCAAGCTGCCGATCGTTTTACGTTGCGGATCGAAGCATGGCAAGACTTGGAAACCGATGTGCTCTCCGGGACGGAGCCCCTGGAGTTTCATTTGCCCATGGTGACGGCTCGGGATCCGGCGCGGGTCAACCTCGTTGTCAGTCCGGGCACCGTGAGCGTGATTCCCGCCGACAATATCTTGCTGACGCCACGGTCTGAAAAGATGTCGGCCTTGTCGCCTTTAATCTCCCCGGTTTCAGAGAGCGGCGCGGAGCCCGGAATCCCCGAGGTCATGACGCCCGATACGGAGGCGAGCGGTGAGGAGGCGAGCGGCGCGGAGGAAACGGAGGAAACGGTATTTCAATACCGCGATCGCGGGTCTTCCGAACAGGCCGTATTCGCCGGGGATTTCAAGATCCAGCCTCAGTCGATTTCCGTGTCGATGGATGGGACCCTAACGGTGGGTCGGCAGTCCTATGGGATTCAACAGCGATTCTCCTATCGCGTCTTTCACGAACCGGTGGATACGCTTGAACTGAGCGTGCCAGCGCCCCTGCTTGATGACAGCAGCGGAAACATGCGAGTTCTCCTGGACGATGAACCCCTAAACGCCACGGTTTTGGAGGAGGGGGACGACGCGCGGGTGCCGGTTCGAGTTCAATTGCCGAAACCCTTGCTCGGCTCCATCGAACTTCGCATTATCCACCCGCCGCACCCCATGCCGCCGTTGGAGGCGGACGAAACGGTTGACTTGACGGTCCCGCTGGTTTTTGCTGCCGCCGAGCGGCAGGATAACACAACGGTCATCGGCAACACGCTCACGATTGTGCAGCAGGATCCGATCCGGGTGGAACCCACCGGGGGGACGTGGACGGTAGCCGAAAGCGATTTGGCGCCCGGGAAGCTCGCCTTGACCACCGCCTCGGGCGGAGGCGACGTAACACTCGATGTGTCGCTCCGCGGCCGGAGTTTGGCCAGCTCCACGATCTTGGACCAGGTATGGGTTCAGACTTGGATTAGTGCGGGTGCGCGGCGGGATCGAGCGGTTTACCGGCTGCGTACCAGCGAACCGGAGGTGCGCGTTCGCGTGCCACATGGAGAAGGGGTATCGGTGTCGGCTGTTGAAGTCGCCGTGGATCACCATAAGGTCGACATAGGCTTAATGAAAGAAAAGGATGGGGCAACGGAATTTGCGATCCCCATGGAGGAGAGCGAGGACATCAGGTCGCACGTGGTGGAGTTGTGGTACCAGCAATCCTTGAACGGACGGACGCCGGGGACCATGACTTTCCACCCCCCCCTCATCGATGGAATGGATCATGTGGAACGTTGCTATTGGCAGCTCGTGTTGCCGCGTAACGAGATTGTCGTCTGGGGCAACCAAGCCCAATACGACGAGCTTATATGGGCCGGTTGGTCGGGATGGGAACGCAGCCCGTTGCGCGAACAGCGGGACTTGGAACGTTGGATTGGGGCGGCTGAACAGGATGGAGTTCCCCCCGAAATGAGCATCTATCTATTCACGTCGTTTGGCGCTCCGCGGCCACTGGCCGTCATCACGAGTTCCCGCGCGCTGCTGCTGCTGGTGGCCTCGGGCGTGGTTTTGGCGGCCGGATTGTTGCTCGTTTATGTCCCCCTGTTGCGACATCCGGCGATGTTGCTGACGGCGGGAGTTTTGGTCATGGCGTTGGCGCTGGCCGCGCCCTGGGTGGCTGTCTTGTTGGCGCAGGCGGGCGTTCTCGGCATTGTTCTGACGTTGGGCGCCCGGCTGTTGCACGCGATACTCTTGCGAGCCAATCCCGGGAGATCAACGGTGCGGGGACACGTTTCTGATTCGAAGATGATGGAGCTGCGTTATTCACGAGGCGATGGTAGTTCGAGGATTACCACGACGTCGGCTCCAGTCGCCGTCCACTCGTCATCGGTGGAATCAAAGCCGGAATGAATGCCATCATGTGTTTCCTGAATCCTTCCCGGTTGCTTCGTTGTCTCTGGCTGGCCGTATTCTGCGCCGTCGGTGCCGCCACGGCTCGGGAACCGGACGCCTCCTCCGCCCCTTCAGCGTCTCCGCCCGAACCCATTCGTTACCGCCGCGTGTACGTGCCGCGGGCCGACCTGAAGCGGTTTACCCAAGGCTACTTGCCAATGAAGCGGAAGGAGTTCTCCGAGCTGGTTGGCGAGGTCAAGCGTCAACAGCAGTCCGTGCTCGATTTCGACACCTGGATTCAATCAGCCGAATACACCGCCGTCTTTTCGGAAAACCGGTTAACGGACGGCAGGGCGAAGTTGAATGTGATCCATTCGGGAACTGAGCCCTCGGTTTTGCTGCTCTCCCCTTGCCGGCTGGCTTTAGGGGCCGCAAGCTGGCAGGGGGCGGAAGTGTCGGAGTCCGCGATCATCGGGAACGATCTGGCCGGGAATCTGGTGGCGCGGGTTCGGGATTCGGGTTTGCTTCAGTTTTCCTGGACCCTGCGTGGCAAGACCAATGAGTGGAATGAATCGGTCTTCGACGTGGTATTAGCTCCCGCGCCCAGAAATCGATTGGTGATCGCCCTGCCCATTGGCTTTCGGCTCTTATCCGATCATGGGCTGGTGTCGCGGGAGCAGGAGGCGTTGGACGAGGCGTCGGATCCGCCCGATGATATGGAGCACTGGCTCGTGCAGCTTGGTGGCAAACATCGCGCGCGGCTCACGGTCGCACCCGACGACGACGCCCAGCAACGGAAGCGTGGGTGTAATGTGCGGCAAGACACCCGTTATCGCCTGGATGACGACGGGCTTGAAGTGGACTGCGACATCGAGCTGGACGTTCAACGGCATCGATTAGAGGAGTTGCGGTTTGGTATCGATCCCAAACTGCAAGTTACGTCGGTGCGGCTTGGTAATCGCGACGTCGCCTGGTCACTTTCCAACGCGGTAAACGGCGAAAGACGGCAGTTGCAGGTTCGACTGGACGAGCCGCTCGGGGTGGGGGGGCATGTCGTGCGGCTTTCCGCCGTCGGGCCGTTGCAAACGGGCGACATGTGGCGGCTGCCGCGATTCCATGTACAGGGCATGTTCTGGCGGCAGGGTACGATGGTGCTGGAGCTGCCGGGGTCGTTGAGTCTCCGGCACCTAGAGACTCGCGACGCGGGACAATCCGACGCGAACGAGGAAGCAACGGCATCCGCGGCCACGGCTCGCCATTTCGACTTGTTCTCACGTGACGGGCACCTGAGAATCAACGTGGTTCGCACGCCCCATGAGGCGAAGGGCCTGATCGGCACCACGCTTGATCTTGAACCCGGTTCCATCACCGCTCGCGGCATTGTCCAGCTGTCCTGTGACGCGGGCCGGCACTATGTGTTCGATGCGATGCTTCCCAACGCATGGATCCTGGATGGGATCGAATCGACGTCGGCGGACATTTTGCAGGACCATCAGTTCGTGGGTTACGAGGCGAGCCATAAGCGGTTGCGAATCCGGCTGGCCCGCCCCCTAACGGCCGACCACCCGGTACGGTTGACCATTCGGGCGCACCGTACGTCCACGTTGGTATTGGGCGTTGACGAATTTCGACCTTTCCGATTCTCCAACTTGAAAGACGTCACGCGGCTGGTCTCGATCGCCCCGGACCCTGGTTTCCGCTTGGACTTGAGCGGGGATGCGGGAGTGGAACGTCTGGACCCGGAGGCTTTGCCCGAGCCACAATCGGAACTGTTGGAGTCTCGCAGCGGGGCGGTCGTGTTTCGCGACGATGAGCAAGCCGATTTCATGACGGTGAAGGTAACTCGCGATGAGCCGACATTCACGGCCGAAAATCACATACGGGCCGAATTCAGCGACGACTCGCTGACTGAATCGTACCGGCTGATCTGCAAGCCGGAATCGACCCGGGTCAACCGCTTGCTGGTATTGTTGTCCGAGCCCCGTTCCGAGCCCGTTACCTGGTCGTTGGAAGCGGCAGGAAACGGAAATCAGTTATTGAGCGCCAGGAGGTTCTCGGACGACGAAGTTCAACGGCCGCAATACAGTGGTGGTGAAATCTGGGAGCTCGTGCTGCGGCATCCTCACGACGAACCGTTTGAAATCCACGGAACGCGAACGAGTGATTTCGCCTCGCCTCGGCAAATCAGTCTGGCCAGTTTTCCCGACGCCACGTCGCAAGAGGGCTGGCTATCGATCGTCTCGTTGGATGGCACGAGGATTTCCACGGAAGCCGCCGCCGCCAAACCCGTTCCAACTTCCGTGCTCGATCCAAAACAGTGTTCTACCACGCGAGCACGTTACCGGTACGATGTGTCTCGCAATGCCGAGGTACTCATCAAGCATGTGGAACCTCGCGTCCCCCAAGCTCCGCTCTGGGCCTGGCATTGCCTGGTCCGCTCGCAGTTTTTCAGCAGTGGCGAAATGACGCATGAGGCAACGTATTTGTTGGAAAGCGCGGGAGCGGAGGCGTTTCAATTCAGATTGCCTCCCAATTGCACCCTTTCGAACGTCGAGATTGATGGAGCACCCGCGACCCGGTCCCTGCACCGGGAATCGAGCCGGCGTTACACGGTGGCGTTGCCCGAGAACGCGAGATTTCCAAGGGTGACGCTTGTCTACTCTCCGCCCCCGCGGGAGTGCCCGTTCCTGAGGCGGATTGCGGTCCACGTTCCCGAGGTTGACATTCCCCTGCTCGATGAGCAATGGACACTATGGCTGGAACCTGGCGTGCGGCCAATCTCGCACACGGCAGGGGGTGTCAGTCGGTTTGACCGGGGGGCAAGCTGGGGTGAGCGACTTTTGGGGCCTTTGGCCGCCAAGCCGCGCGAAACGCCGTCTCGATTATTTGCCGCCCGACAGTGGGCGTCTTGGGTAAGGAAGCCTGACTCCACCCCTGCCCCGAACGGCTCCTGCCAGTCGTTTTTGGAATTGCTGGGAGAGCGTTATCTCGCCTTGGCGGCAAAAGATCCGCCCGTCAACATCACCTGGCGTAAGCTTTGGGAGCGGTATCAGGAATCAGCGGCGGCGGCGTCGCCGTCCCCGCCCCAAGTGTGGGTCGCCACACGGGAGTTGTTGGACAGTAGCTTTACTCTTGAATCGTCGATCAATGGGGGGAAAGCGGGACGCCCCATCCCGGTCGCCAGTGAGATCTTGCGTGACAATAATATGGCGGTTGTGTCCCACCGGGACATGATCATGATCACCAGCATGGATGGGCTGGCGCTCGTTTCAGGGGCCATTGAACCGACCTCCATTTCGCCGGTCGTGAATGCGGTGCCGGAAAGCTACTTGGCTCGTAAAATGGAAACCCTAGCCAAGTGGCCTCGCGACGAGACTGTTCCGCTCAAGGCCTGGATTGCGAAGCCCCCCGTGCCGGAAGCTCCCTGGAAGAGAGGGACTCGGGTGTCACGACGAGGTGTGGTCGGCCGTTACTGGCGAGCCCACGAAGTCGTCCCCAACCTGGAGGGTGGAAGTAGCGTGATGATCGTGCGCACGCGGGTGTTAAGGGCAGTCGGTTGGGCTTGTCTGCTGATTACGGCCGGCTTGGTTTCGTGGTTCTGGGCCCGCCAGCCTCGCTTTCTCCTGATTTCCATGGCTGTCACGGCGATGCTGGCTCTATTGGTTCCCGATAGCTGGGTTCCGATTGCATCCAAGCTGTTCCTGGGTACGCTGCTCGCCGGCCTGGTGTCGCTGGCCCGCTATCTGCTAAGCGGTCTGCTGATGGATCGGGAGTGGACACAACAGCCCGCTCGGACCACCGAGGGCGCGGCCACGGTGGGTTCGTGCGTCTTGGCGTTATTCTTGGCATTGGGAACGCGAACCCTGTTTGCGGCTTCACCATCGGACGCGTCGGAAGCGGCGCGGCCATCGAAGGCTTACAACGTGCACATACCGGTGGACGAAGATGGGAACCCGGTGGGGGACTACAATTACCTGCCGGCGGAGTTCTACGATCTGGTTCACCGTCGCGGGGAACAGAGCGCGGCGTCGCCGCGGCATTGGCTGGCTCGCCGGGGTACCTATCGGGCCGTGTTCAATTGGGCGCGCCAACGCAGTTCACTTGAGCTGACCAGCCTTACCGTGATTTACCAGCTAGAACTATTCCAGCCCCAACAGCGAGTTCAATTCCCTTGGGATGGGAAGAATTCAGGCGTGCAGATACTGGAGGCTCGTCTCGGGGGTCAACCCATCGAATTGAACTGGAACGGGGATCGGAGTTCGTTTTCAATAACCGTTCCGGGAGAGGGGCTGGCCCGGTTGGAACTGGTACTTTGGCCTGCCACGGCGGATGACGCGGGCATCCGGAATCTACGTTTTCAAATCCCTCCGTTAGCCCGCTCGCAACTCCATCTGGAAACGCCCGTCGACGCGCCGCCGATCGAGGTCGTGTCGGCGATCGGAGAAACCGGGAAAGTGGTTGAGCCAGGTGAGCGTTTGATTGAACTGGGACCAGCTGGCTGGCTGGAACTACAGTGGCCGCCGATGGCGGACAGCCGATCCAGTAGTCGCCAGTTTGATGTCGAACAGCTGAGCTGGATCAAGGTACGGCCGGAGAACCATCCCGATGCCGTCATCCTGGACACGAAATTCAGCATCCGTTCCACGACCGGTCAAGTTCATCGAATCCGGGTTGAAGTCGATCCCGAGCTTCGTCTGCTTCCTTTGTCCGATGAGCAGGAGGCGGATGTGGTTCAGCTCTCGCCCAGCCGAGACCTGCCCGGCGAGCAGACGCGGCGGGGCGGTTCCGGGCCCGTGGCATCCGGAATGCTCCCTGATGGCGGCGTGGTGGATAGTGGCGACACTTACAAGGATGATGGAACCAGTCGCGCGAAGCCCACGTCGATAATGATTCGTCCGCGCGAAGCGACGCAGGAGTTTACCATACGTCTCCAATTCCGAATGCTGAACACCACGGGGCTGGGCAACGTTTCGCTGCCCCGAGTGACCGTGGCCGACGGGCGAATCGAGCGGGACTGGATGGCCGTGAGCGTGGCACCCGATCTTGAATTCACCACGAGCGTATCCGACTCGCTCACCTCGATGGATCCCGCCGAGTTTCTGGCGGGTTGGGGAGAAGCCGAACTAGACCCCAGAGCCTGCTACCGCATTGAGAACGGGAACCCGAGGGGGCGCGTCAGCACGCGGGCTCGTGAGCCGGATTACGAGGTACAACAGCAGCTGGACGTCAGCGTCGGGCATTCGCGCATGAAGCTTGTTCTTCAGGCGAATGTCGACATGACCCAGGGAACTCTATTGCAACACCGCTTTTCCGTCCCCCAAGATTTCCAGGTCATGGACGTCTTGGTTACCGTCGCTGGAAAGCCTGTTGGCGCTGACGCACGACATGATGGATCCGGACGCCTAACCGTTTTTCTGGAGCGAGCAGTCTCGAGCCCGCATCACATTGAACTGCGCGGCGAACTCGCTCTCCCCAGACTCGAAACTGATGTGCCGGTGCCCCACGTAAGATTTCGGGACGTAACCGCGAAACGTCGCGTGATTCGACTCTATCGGAAGCCGGCTGTTTTGGTCTCAATGAAGAGTCGGGATTCGCGCGATTCCGGTGAGCCGGGGGAGTCGGGGCGGTTCCGGGAGGACTTTGGAAGGTTATTAAAGGAATTCATCGTTGAAGGCGAGGATGGAAATAAAGAACAAGGGATGATCATTCGGGTATCTCGTAATCAACCAACGGTGCGGGCCCGGATGGTGACAACGCTTCGCCGCGCGGACGATCATTGGGAAGCCATCGCCGAGTTCAACGGCCGCGTGACCGATGCTTCGGAAGGCGTGGTGGATCAGTTCCGTTTTGAGATTCCCAAGGAGTGGACCGAGCCGTTTTCGCTTGAGCCGGCCATGCCCTATGAAGTGAAGCCGTTGCCGGGGCGGAAACGGCATCTGATTCTGCGTCCCCTGGAAGCTGTCTCGGAACAGATTCAGGTCCGCATCCGCGGCCCCTTGGCCCTCGGGGATAACGACAGAGGACGCGCTCCGAATATCGTGCCGCTGGATGCCAGCCGGGTCGAGCGTTTTTTTCTACTGCCCACCGAGCTCGATCAGCAACGGATCGATTGGGAAACGAGCGGCCTGCGCCTGGTCTCGTCGCGGGAGGTATTTCCGCGGCGGGAGATCGACAAGCAAGGATACGTCGCTTATGCCGTCTATTCCAGGCCGCGAGCCGTGATCTCGGACGTGCGGCGAATGGCGGGCAAACGCCAAATCGGATTGGCCGACGTGCACGTGGCCTGCCGCTCAAATGGTACCTGTTTCGGCACGGTTGCCTTCCAAATCGAACCGGCGGGCCAAGGGTGGGTTACACTGGAATCCCCCGCGAACTGTGAACTGATACAGACGACCGTTGAGGGGGTTCCCACGATACTGACCCGCTTGGGTGAAAACCGCTGGAAGTTGCGATTGGCCTCGGAGCAATTGCCGCAGCAACTGGCGGTACTGTTCCGGACCCGTCTACCCCCCGGCCCGGTCGCGACGCCCCGGCGGTTGGAACTTCCCTGGATTGCCGACATTGATGTTCGCCGTACGCTGTGGACTCTGTACGCGCCCCGGACATGGGGTCCCGCGGGCGATACCCTGCCGGAGCATCGTGTTGGCCCGGCCGCCCAAGGGGCGATTCGTTTGCGGAGAACGGCGAGCCATGTCGAGTCGGCCGTGGAAACCGTTTTGGATAGCTCCGCCACCGAAATCAAGGCGTGGTACACGCCCTGGGCGATCCGTTTGGCCTATTGTGACGCCAAGCTGACACGCGACTACCTACGGGGGCATGAGCATCCGCCGGCGGAACCCCAAGCCATCGAAACGCTCTATCGTCAGCAAGCAGCGATTGGCCAAAAGCTTAACGTATCGACAACCGTGGAGGACTTTCGTCGGAAAACGGATCAGTTTCCACAACCGGCCGACATGGTCCGATTCATCCAGCCAGAAGGAACCGTCTCGCATCATTATGCCTTTCACGGCAAGGTTCCAAGTATTTCCGTGCTAAGCCGCCCTGCCACCCCCTACCCGGGGTGGCCTCGAGCGATGGGGGCGGTGGCCATCGCGCTGCTCAGTGGACTGCTCTGGCTGGGAGGACGCAACCCGCGTCTCAGGGCCCGGTTTTACCAATGGCCCTACGCGGTGGGGGTCCTAATCGGGCTGGCATGGTGGCTATTCGCGACCCCCAGTGTGTTGGGGTGGCTGATTATCCTGGTCAGCCTCTGGGGGGCCCTCCGGCTCCCCATGCAATCGTGGAAGGTGCGAGTTCCCGCGGGCGAATCGCCCTCCGAAACGCCCGATTGACCCGGGGCACGGCGTGGGCCGATGAAAATACCGGAAATTGGACAAAGTAGAACAAGGAGGTTATCTCGAGTTTGTCGCGCGTGGTCTTCGGCCTAACTTGGTCCGCGCGAGACCAGAGGAGGGGTATTTGTTCACTCTATGGACGCCTAGGAAGGGTCCGCCATGTTACCCTATTGAAGCCCCAAACCGGGACTTTTCCAAGATCAATTCATGCCGACACGGCTCGCATCCGACGAACTTACGACGGAGGCCGTATTCGCGGTCAACTTAATTCGCGCGGGCCCAAAAACCGGCGATCTTCGTACCGCGCGAGTGAAGCAGACCACGAATGTGCTTGTTCGGACTTAGGCAGCTTACTGGACGCCTGCGGAGACTTCCCCCCGTATTCGCGGGCGTCGCTTCAAACACTGGGCATCTCCCCACGCACGCCGTGACGATCATCAGCGGTGCTGCGGGTGGCGTGATAGGCCCACGGATGGACGGACCCACGGATGAAGAACCGGAAGACGCCGCGCGGCTTTTGTCACGCATGAGCCCGGTGCGCCGTGTTCCCTGTGGTCCTTTCAGTCCCTGAGCTCCTTGATTCGACGCGGGCAAGGCGGCAAGGCGCAACAAAACGGGCTACCAGGACCTAGAGGTTTTCGCCATCCCAGACGCGGCCTGGCGGGGCGGCGGGGCGGCGGGGCGACGCGGCGGCAAAATACGCCAGTTCATCTTGGCACGTTTTCTGCTTTCTGATAGGTTATCGCCGTAACGAACAGCCTGCTAACAGGGGCTATCACGGAAGGAGTCCGCTATGCCACATTTGGGAGAACAGGAGCTGCGTGTCCATATCCGTTGGATGATTCGCCGGGACATGGGAGAGGTTCTGGAGATTGAAAACGAAAGCTTTGAGTTTCCCTGGTCCGAAGACGATTTCATTCGTTGCCTCCGCCAACGCAACTGTATCGGAATGGTTGCGGAACACGACGAGTGTGTCGTGGGATTCATGATCTATGAATTACACCGGTCGCGGCTGCATATTCTGAATTTTGGGGTAGCCGCCGACTTTCGACGACAGCGGGTCGGGCAACAGATGGTCGACAAGCTCATCGGCAAATTGTCCAACCAGCGACGGCGTCGGATCCTGCTGGAGGTCCGGGAAACGAATCTCGCGGCCCAACTGTTCTTTCGCAACTTGGGATTCCGAGCCATTTCGGTGTTGCGGGATTTCTACGAGGACACCACCGAAGATGCCTACTTGATGCAGTACCGCTACCGTGCTGCCGTTAGCGAAAACGCGAGAACGCCGGTTAATCGGATTTCTCGCCTCGCGGGCTGACCGGCCTCGAGTACCGGAATAATCCATACCACCGTTCATGTGGACCAGCGAAATCGCTTGGCCAGTGGCGGACCGGTCCGCTGCAGCCGACGCTCAAGAGGTAGGATTGTGTAGAGGATCGGTGTGTCCGGCAAAGCACGCGGGCGTTCCATGTCGCCTGCCTCGTTATACCGGTCGCGGATGACCTTGTTCGCCGCGAGTCCGACCAACGGGAGGACGGCTTGCGTCGAGCGGCTTTCCACCCGGACCAATCCGACCGCCTGAAGTATAAAACGCGGTTGGTGCCGGGCGAGCTCGCGGGCGTGGAACACGCACGAGGCGGCGGGGGGGGCGGAGCGGCGGGCATCATGCACCGGGTGAGTCGGGGGGGGAAGACGTCTTCCGGCTGTTCGCTCCGAGAATGCTTCAGCCGGTTGGTATCGTGTCTGAACCGGTGACGGACAGGCCGTGGCCGAAAGCCACGTGCAGGACTCGACCAATCGCTAGGTCATGAATCCTGCTTGATTGCATAGGGGGGAGTTATGAATGGCATCAACACTGCTGGCGGCGGTCTGATCGCGGCCCAGGAAGCGTCTCTGAGATCTGAGATTAGTTATGCGGTGGCGGCCAAACAACGGGATGCTCGGAACATGCAGGGCGAGGCCGCTTTGCAATTGATCGAAGCCGCGGGAAAGATGTCCCGCCAGATTGGGAAAGGCCATCAATTCGATTCGCTGGCGTGAGTTGAACACGGGGGGTTGGGGTCCGACGGGCTTTTTACAGCTCGTAACGAAACCTCGCTTCCGCTTCCCGAACGCCGGCAACGGCTGGAAATCCAGACGGTTTTGTGGCGGCTTCTTGGCCCGACGGCGAAAAGCCGGTAGAATCCGATGATCCACTGCGTGAGCCCGGGAAGGCTGGTGAATTCACCCCAGCGTTGCAAAAAAGTGTGATGCCACGCGGCTTGTCCCGTGGTAATTCACGTTCTTTGATACACAATGCAGCCGCGCACTACATCTCACGTTGCGCGAAGCCTGGCAACTCGGTCTCCACGGACAAAAACCCCTTTGTTTGTCGACGGAAATCAAAAACACTCAAAAGAAGTCTGTAATCATAGGGTTCATCGTCACGCGGGTTACACGGGAATGATGGTCGGCTCCAGCCGTTCCAAGTCCACGATCGCGATGGATGGGGAGCTGCTCCGGTACAGCGCGCCGGGGTTCAGAACCAACGTTCTTCCTTCCAGGTGTTGGTTGGCCTGGTGCGTATGGCCATGGCAGATGATATCCCAGACGCCACGGGTGATTTCGGCATCCAACCGGGAGAAATCATCACCGTGGAGGAACGCGATGTTACGTTCCGACATTCGGACGGAGCCAAACCTGCCATGCATGATCCCCCCCGTTTCTTCAATTGCTCTGAGCAGTCTGTCACTGTGTCCATCCATGTTCCCCAGCACGTAATGGGTGGGCCAGGCATCTAGTAGCCGGGGAATTTCGGCGGAACCGATATCTCCACAGTGCACAACGCCTTCGACGTCAAACGCTTCAAACGTGCGCGCGGCTTGTTGTGTGTTCGAAACGTGACCGTGGGTGTCACTGAGGACGCCGAGCGTGCGAATGATACGGAAATTCCCGGAAATGTATTTCAGGCGGTTGGATTTTTCCGGGTGGAAAGCCGCCCGACGCAAGCCGTCCTCCCGTGGGTCGGACTCGCGGCGGAGAACGTCATTCGCGACCGGTATAGAAGCGTTATCCATGGTCAATCAGCCAGTCCAGTTGTTCGGGAATAGGCCATGTCCGCAAAGGAGGTGGATGGACTTCGCGAGGGGGATTTCCGGCTGAACGCCCCCCCCATCAAAAGTGGCCCGACGTCGCTTGCGCCTAACGCCGCCGGACCGATGCCGAAGGGACCGGGTGTCTGCTATACTTCAGGCGGTCCGATGGGTCCAGTCGGAAACCTGCCCGACGCAAGCCGTCCTCCCGTGGGTCGGACTCGCGGCGGACAAAGTCGTCCGCGACCAGTATATACTGATGGCAAAGATCGCTCATGTTGTGTTCCCAAAGCGATGAAGGGGTCCACGGCAACCGGGCGGCAGCGTCCGTGTGGCTGGCGGGCCGTCGGGCCCCTCGTATACCACGCGGGATACGCAGCAGTATACCGCTGTCGGGCAAGGATGACACAACTTGCGAGCGGAGACAACCCGTGACGTACGGGTCTGTTACGTATTATTCCTTCTGTTTTTGGCGTTTCGCGTTCGCGGGTAGAGTATTGGTATGATGATGCCGTGGGGCGTTGCATTTGGCATTTGCGGTTTGCTGCTGGTGGCACTGGTTGCGTGGTTTCTTTCTGTCGTACGTTCCACGCAATACACGGTGACACAGGTGTTCTTTTGGTTATTGGCCCGGTTTTTCACGCGAGTCCTCTGGCGGACTCGAATCGAGGGGGTCTTCCCGATCGGTGCTGAAGGCAACGCGGTGGTCATCTGTAACCACCGGAGCAGTATCGACCCGTTCTTTATCCAGATTTCCGTGCGCCGGGTCATCCATTGGATGGTGGCGCGGGAGTACTGCGAGCATCCGGTGTTCGGGCCTCTTCTGAAGATCGCGAAAGTGATACCCGTCAATCGAGGTGGAATCGACACCGTGTCGACCAAGGTGGCCATTCGGCGCGTCGCGGCGGGTGGAATGGTGGGGATGTTGCCCGAGGGACGCATCAATATGACGGAGAAGTTCATGCGGCCCGTTCGGCCTGGTGCCATCATCGTGGCACTCAAGGCCCGGGCGCCCGTCGTCCCCTGCTACATCGAAAACGCCCCCTATGGCGGGAGGGTTTGGAGCCCCTTTTTGATGCGTGCCAAAACGCGGGTTTACTATGGGAAGCCGATCGATCTTTCACCCTACTACGGCCAAGAGAAAAACGAAGAGGTCGTCCGGCGGCTGCTGATCGAGTGTGTTTCCGCCATCGCCAAACTGGCGGGCCGTGACGACTTCGTGCCGGAGCTGGCGGGCCGAAAATGGAAAGTGGTGGACTCGGAGATCCCGGCCGGCGAGTAAGTGCCTGGGCTCGCCGTGCCGCCTTGGATCCCACCTTTCAAGCCGCTCGCGGGAATGTTATCTTCGAGGGTTCGGTTCCAACAGCGAGTGGGGAAGACACCAATTAAGTGCGGGCGTTTGGGAGTATGATCATGTCGGGAGTGAGTGGTAGAATAGCGGCGGTGACCGGTGGCGGCGGTGTCCTCTGCAGCGCGATGAGCAAGACGCTGGCCGCGGAAGGCGCGCGGGTTGCCGTGCTGGATTTGAAAGAAGAAGCAGCTCAACAAGTCGTTGATGAAATCCGGGCGGACGGTGGCGAGGCCTTGGCCGTGAAAGCCAATGTGTTGGACAAGGAGAATTTACGGGAGGCGCTGGCGACGGTCCATCGCGAACTGGGAAAGATAGATATCCTGATCAACGGTGCCGGAGGAAACAAGCCAAATGCCACGGCCAGCCCCGACCAGTCGTTTTTCGATATTCCCGGCGACGCCGTGGAGTGGGTTTTCAGTTTGAATTGCCTCGGGACCATTCTGCCGTGCCAAGTCTTCGTGCCGGATATGGTCGAGAAGAAAAAGGGGGTGGTGATCAACATCGCTTCCATGGCCGGCATTCGACCTCTCACCCGGGTGGTCGCCTACTCGGCGGCCAAAGCCGCCGTTGCCAACTTCACACAGTGGTTCGCGGTTCACATGGCACGCGAATACAGTCCCGGCATTCGCGTCAACGCCATTGCGCCCGGCTTCTTCCTGACAGCCCAGAACGAATATCTGTTGATGGATAAGGAAACCGATCAGCCGACCGAACGCGGAAAAACCATTTTGGCGCACACGCCGGCCAACCGGTACGGGGTGCCGGACGATTTGCTCGGCGCGCTCCGATGGCTCGTCAGCGATGATGCCGCGTTTGTCTCGGGAACGATCATCCCGGTTGATGGCGCGTTCAGTGCGTTTTCGGGCGTGTAGTAATGGATGCGCGGCGCCACTTTGGCTGGACCGATGAACGCGACGCGTTGTGTCTTGGATTCGCCCGTGGCAAGGGGGGCGCGACATGAATGTGGAATTGGTGGTCGACGCGCGAGCCGAATTGGGGGAAGGTCCTGTTTGGGAGCCGCGTTTGGACTGTCTGTTTTGGGTGGACATTGAAGGCGGAAAACTGCACGCCTACCAGGAGCGGGGTGAAGCGAACCGCGTCTGGGACGTGGGCTGCAAAGTGGGAGCGGCCGTGCCGCGCGAAGCAGGAGGGATGATACTGGCGACAGCCGATGGTTTCGAGCTGTTTGATCTGGAAACCTCGCGGAAGACCCCCGTGGCCGATCCGGAACGTGACCTGCCCGACAATCGCTTTAACGACGGCAAATGCGACTCCGAGGGCCGTTTTTGGGCGGGAACCATGAGCATGACTCGCCAGCGGGGGGCCGCGAGTCTGTATGTATTGCAAACCGACCGCGTGGTGAAAAAGGTGTTTGGCGGCGTCACGACCTCCAACGGCCTGGATTGGAGTCCGGATCAGTCGTCGATGTACTACATCGACACGCCGACGATGAACGTTCGGAAATTCGACTTCGATAACATGTCCGGCGCGATCGCGAACGAGCGAGTGGTGGTTCGGTTTCCGGACGGGGTGGGGCGGCCGGATGGGATGACCGTCGACGCGGAAGGCATGCTTTGGATCGCGCACTGGGATGGAGGCCGGGTCAGCCGTTGGGACCCGCATGCCGGCAAATTGCTCGACACGGTGTCACTGCCAGTGGATCGGGTGACCTCCTGTGCCTTCGGTGGTTCCGATCTGCAAATCCTCTTCATAACCACCGCTCGCCATGGCTTGGATGAAACCGCGTTGCTTGAGCAGCCCCATGCGGGGAGCCTTTTCGCGGTTCGCCCGGGTGTTGGCGGGCGAATCGCGAATCGGTACGCGGGGTAGTGTCTCACCAGCATTCCGAGGTGTGGAAGCTTTAGCAGGACTATTACGGGTATTCAAGACTAAAGAACGGCTCAGGAATAACTGCGGCGTTTTCCGGAGGGTGGCACGGGCTGAGCGAGCGGCAAGACGCGTTCCCTCTCCAAAAAAACGGGGATCGCGAGCGGAGCCAGTGTGCCGGACGATTCGGAGGCACGTTGAATTGCGAAGTTATTCTTGAGCGAGCCCTAAGGGCTGGGCCTGGTCGAGGCGAGGGACGATGTCCATCAGTGGCGGTTGGATTTCGATAGGCGGGGCATGCCTGCAAGAGGCGTGAACGTGATTCCGATGCGTGCGGGTGGGGGCGGGTATGACGAAAGGATATATGAGCATGGAGTATGAGGCGTTCGTAGAGGAGCAGGTGAGAAGGATACGGGAGTCGGTGGGCGACGGGATGGCGATCAACGCGCTGAGCGGCGGCGTGGACAGTTCGGTGGTTACGGGAATTGGATACCGGGCGTTGGGCGATCGATTGAAGTCCGTGTTCGTGGACAGCGCGCTGATGCGGGAAGAAGAACCGCAACGGGTTGTCAAACTGTTTTCGGACATGGGAATTCCGGTGGAGGTCGTGGACGCTGGCGCCGAGTTTCTGGAGGCATTGCGGGGCGTTACCGATCCGGAGGCGAAGCGGAACGCGATTACCCATACGTTTTACAAAACGGTATTTGGACGGATCGTGCGTGAAAGCGGTGCCACGCATCTCTTGCACGGCACGATCCTGACGGACATTGAAGAGACGATGGACGGTATCAAACGGCAGCACAATATTTTGGAGCAACTGGGTGTTGATCCTGGAGAAGAATATGGTTATCAGGTGATAGAACCGCTCAAGACGCTGCGGAAGGACGGCGTGAGGGAAGTGGCGCGGGTACTGGGCTTTCCGCCGGAATTATCCGAGCGAATACCGTTTCCAGGCCCGGCGTTGGCGGCCAGAATCGTGGGCGAAGTCACCGCCGAGCGGTTGGAGACGGTGCGTCAGGCAACGGCCATCGTGGAGGAGGAGTTGGCGGACAGCGGCGCCTTTCAATATTTGGCCGTTTTGCTCAATGACAAGGCAACGGGCATTCGCGACAACCGCCGGGAATTCGGTCAGATCGTAGTGGTCCGTTGCCTCAACAGCGTCGACGCTCGAACCGCCACGCCGGTTGATCTGCCTTGGCGGAAATTGCACGCGATTTGCGAGCGGATTACGAGGATACCGGACGTGAATCGCTGTTTGTATGATCTCACGCCCAAGCCTCCGGCGACGATTGAATATATTTGAACGGGCATGTGCCATTGAAGAGGTGCCATTGATATTGGCCGCTCGGCGTCCGGCGGCCCGACCCTATCATTTCCGTATCAGGAGCTTTTACAGGTGCCAAAACGCGACGACATTGACAAAGTCATGATTATCGGTTCCGGGCCCATTATCATCGGCCAGGCATGCGAGTTTGATTACTCGGGGACGCAGGCGTGCAAGGCGTTGCGGAGTCTGGGATATGAAATCGTGCTGGCGAATTCCAATCCAGCCACCATCATGACGGACCCGGAAATGGCCGACATGACGTATATCGAACCGTTGAACGCGCGGACCATGGCTGAAATCGTGGAGCGGGAGAAGCCGGACGCATTACTGCCGAATTTGGGCGGCCAGTCCGGGCTGAATCTTTCCTCCGAACTTTATCGTAGCGGGGTGCTTGCCGAGCACGATGTTCAGGTCATCGGGGTACAGATTGACGCCATTGAACGGGGCGAGGATCGTCAGGCGTTCAAAGACACCATGGATCGCCTCGGCGTTGAAATGCCGATCAGCAAGATAGCCAACAGCGTGGAAGAGGCGCAAGAGGCGGTGGCGGAACTGGGCCTGCCTTGCGTGATTCGGCCGGCGTACACCATGGGGGGCACCGGGGGCGGGCTGGTTTACAACATGGAGGAGTTCCGGGCGGTCGCGCGCCGCGGTTTGGCCGCCAGCCTCGTGGGGCAAATTCTGGTTGAGGAATCGGTTCTGGGCTGGGAGGAGCTTGAACTGGAAGTCGTCCGGGACGCGAAGAACCAGATGATTACCGTCTGTTTCATCGAAAACGTGGATGCCATGGGAGTTCATACGGGCGACTCATACTGCACCGCTCCCATGTTGACGATCGACGAGGATCTCCAAGAACGCTTGCAAAAATACGCCTACGACATTGTCGAGGCGATTCAAGTCATCGGCGGTACCAATATCCAATTCGCGCATAATCCGGAGACGGGGCGGGTGGTGGTCATTGAGATCAACCCCAGAACGTCCCGCTCCTCGGCGCTGGCCTCCAAGGCCACCGGTTTCCCCATCGCCTACGTGTCGTCGTTGCTGGCCGGCGGGCTCACCTTGGACGAGATTCCCTACTGGCGCGAGGGGACGTTGGAGAAATATACCCCATCGGGCGACTATGTGGTGGTTAAGTTTTCCCGCTGGGCATTTGAAAAATTCGAGGGGTTGGAGGACAAACTCGGCACGCAAATGCGAGCGGTGGGCGAGGTCATGAGTCTGGGCAAGAACTACAAGGAAGCCTTTCAAAAGGCGATTCGATCCTTGGAGATCGGGCGGAGCGGACTGGGATTCGCCAAGAACTTCCACCAGCTTTCATTGGAAGAACTGATGACGAAGCTGGCCGAGCCGTCGTCGGAACGTCAGTTCTTGATGTACGAGGCCCTGCGGAAGGGGGCGGACGTGAAAACACTTCACGAAACCACGCATATCAAGGCTTGGTTCATCGAACAGATGAGGGAACTGGTTGATCTGGAAGAGGAAGTCCTCGCATGCAGGGGGCAATCGTTACCGGATGAACTCCTCGTCCGGGCCAAGAAGGACGGGTTTGCCGACAAGTATCTCGCCGAATTGCTCTCCGTGCCCGAAAAAGAGATTCGTCGGCGGCGAGCCGCGATTGGCGTGACCGAAGGTTGGCATGCCGTGCCAGTGAGTGGCGTGGAAAACGCCGCTTACTACTATTCGACCTACAACGCGCCGGATACAACCGATGTTTCCCCCAATCGAAAAGTAATGGTCCTCGGCGGAGGTCCCAACCGCATTGGCCAGGGCATCGAATTCGACTATTGCTGCGTGCATGCCGCCTTCGCCTTGCGGGACGAAGGGATCGAATCGATCATGGTGAATTGCAACCCGGAAACGGTTTCCACCGACTACGATACGTCCAACAAACTGTACTTCGAGCCGCTGACCGTCGAAGATGTGTTGAGTATTTACGAGAAGGAAAAGCCCGAAGGCGTCATTGTCCAGTTCGGGGGCCAGACACCGCTGAATATCGCCGGCGAATTGGCCGATGCCGGTGTCAATATCCTGGGGACTTCGCCCCGCACCATTGAGTTGGCGGAAGATCGTGATCGGTTCCGTGAAACGATGCAGCGATTGGGGATCCCGCAGCCGGAGTCCGGCATGGCCAGCAGCTTGGACGAAGCGATGGTCATCGCGAAAAACATCGGTTACCCCTTGATGGTGCGCCCCTCCTTTGTCTTGGGAGGCCGGGCCATGGAGGTGGTTGATGACGAGCAGATGCTGAAGCGATACGTGACTCGAGCGGTCGACGTCTCGCCGGAACGCCCGATCCTGATCGACAAGTTCCTGGAAAACGCCATTGAAGTGGAGGCGGATGCGATCGCGGATGGCGAGGATGCGTTCGTGCCGGCGATCATGGAACATATCGAACTAGCCGGGGTTCACTCCGGGGATTCGGCCTGCGTGATCCCGCCCCTTAGCCTTGCTCCGAAACACATCGACACCATTTATCAGTACAATCGAAAGATCGCCATGGAATTGAATGTGGTGGGACTGATGAATGTTCAATACGCTATCCATAACGATACGGTCTATATCCTGGAAGCGAACCCGCGGGCCAGCCGCACCGTGCCCTTGGTCTCGAAGGTGTGTAACATTCCGATGGCCCGGATCGCCATGCGGATCATGATGGGAAGGAAATTGTCCGAGTTCAATTTGACTCGGAAGACCTTTTCACATTACGGCGTGAAAGAGGCGGTTTTCCCGTTTAATATGTACCATGAAGTGGATCCACTGCTGGGCCCCGAAATGCGCAGCACGGGCGAGGTGCTGGGCATGGCTGACTCCTTCGGCTTGGCGTTTTACAAGGCGCAGGAAGCGACGGGCACGCCGTTGCCCATGGAAGGCGCCGTGCTGATCACCGTGGCGGACCGGGATAAACCGGCCGTGCGCGAGGTGGCTCGCCGCTTCGCGGAACTCGGCTTTACAATCAAGGCCACCAATGGAACGCGACAGTTTCTGGCGGAAGCGGGGATCGAGTGCCAGCCCATTGCTAAAATGCGAGAGGGACGACCGAACATCGCTGATGCCATCATCGACGGCGATATCCACCTCGTCATTAACACGCCGCGTGGAAAGGCGAGCAAGACGGACGACGCGTATATTCGTCAAACAGCGATCAAATGCAACGTGCCGTACATCACCACGCTGGCCGCGGCGGTGGCCGCCGCCAAAGGCATCCGAGCGTGTCGGGAAGGGCGTGGCCGAGCCAAGAGTCTTCAGCAATACCATGCCGATATTCAGTGATACGGGTATTCCACATGATCACGAACGTGGCGCGCCATTGCCGGCGTGAATGGCTAACTCAAGGATCATCCAGCGGCTCCCCCGGGGTCTGTTGATTTGGTACGACAATAGTGCTCTTTCCTCGAGAAGAACGGACAACCATGACAGGTCACATCGTAACGCTTAACGATTCCCAGTCGGGGGCAACCGCCAGTATTCTAGTTAGCCAGGGATTGAATTGCTATCAATTTCGAGTACCCGGAGCGGGCGGCATGATCGACCTCATCTGGTCGGAACCGGATTTCGGGCGGGGGGACAAACGAGCGTCGGGAAGCGGCATTCCGCTGCTCTTCCCCTTTCCTGGACGCATTTCCGGCACGACGTTTAACTGGAACGGCAGGTCGTATTCCTTGCCGGCCGGTGATGGGCGTGGCAATGCCATTCACGGTTTTGTACACCAGCGCCCGTGGCGCCTCCTTGAACAAAAGTCAAACGGTATCGTGGCCCAGTTCCAGGCATCCGTTGACGACCCGGCGCTGCTGGATCATTGGCCGGCTGATTTCCGTATTACGGCGACCTATCTGGTTCGGGGCCAGCGTCTCGCGTCGGAGTTTTTACTCGAAAACCCCGATGATCATCCGTTGCCGTGCGGCTTTGGTCTCCATCCCTATTTCGCGTTGCCCCTCGGGGGCACGAACGCCGACAATTGTCGGGTGAAGCTGCCCGTGGGCAGCAGCTGGGAATTGGTCGACATGAACCCGACCGGGAAAAAAGAGCCGCTGGACGACCCCCTGTCATTGCAACGGGGCCAACGCTTTGGCGACATGACGTTCGATACGGTTTTCTCCGACTTGGTGTTTGACGGTAACATGTGCGAGGCCTCGATCGAGGATCCGGAGAGCGGCAAGGAGTTGAAGATCGCTTTCGACAGAGCCTTTCGCGAATGCGTCGTCTTCACGCCATCGCATCGAGAAGCCATATGCATCGAACCGTATACCTGCGTTCCGGACGCCTTTCGGCTGGAACCCCGGGGGATCGACGCCGGGCTGCGCGTCCTGGCCCCCGGCGAGTCGTTCCCCGCTCGAGTTGACATTCAACTGCGGTGACGGTTTTCGGGTTCAACCACCGAAATCACGCCACGCCCGCCGACGCGGTTAGAATGCGTGCCCGCAAAACCCAACCTGCCCGGAGCACGAACCAAACGACATCCAAACGACTGGGGCACGCGTGGCGGTCCAGCCGCCACTGAGCTACAGGTTCTCCGTTAGCCCCGACATGAACGGGTAGCAGTACCACTTGCCTTTTTGGGCGTCAAGGGCCGCCATGATCCCGAAGACCATGAAGGCGAGGTAGACCGGCAAACCATACCCACAGGTTCCCAGCGTGATCACAATCGAACCGACCACCGCGGCGACTTGGAAGAAGAGTGCCTGCGTGGCGTGATGTTTCACGAACGGCGACTCCTTCTTCAGGATCGCCTCGTGCGTCGCAAGAATCACGCCAGGCCCGATAATCGCAAGCACCAACACGCAGAGATGGGCAAGCAATGCCCAGATCCGTTCGTCACTGTTCGGTTCGGAAACACGGCTCGGTTCGGAAACAGTCGTCCCATCTTTGCCAGAATTCACGGGGGGAACCGATCCGAAAACGGGTGAAGTCTCATTCCCCTTCCCCTGCTGTTCATGGCTTTCGTCGCACATCTTTCTTTTCCTGAAATTCCGGTAACACCGGATCTGTCCCCAGTGTGGAGAGGGTGTAAAAAACACGGTTTGAAACCGCCCTGGTATACTTCAGGCGGTCGGATTGGTCCGGGTGGAACGCTGCCCGACGCAAGCCGTCCTCCCGTTGGTCGGACTCGCGGCGGACAAAGTCATCCGCGACCGGTATATTAACGCACCGCGACAAGAATCCACGTTGTCGTTTTCACGGCTGAGACTCCTTGTATTGGAAATGGTGGCGGTTACATTGATGAAAGGATCGAGCCCCATTTTGCGCTTGACGGCCAATTGATCATGGCGACCCCCTCATTATTGACTCAAGACGGGCTTATAATAAAGGGGGCGTCGGCGAGAAGAGGCAACCGTCGAACGAGTCACACCGGTCTCGTTTGCACGGTTCGAGCATGACGCCAAAGATTGGCTCGCGTTAGACGCTGACACCGCCAGGTGTAACCGGTCGCGGACAAGAGACTGATATTCGCGCACGTTTGCACTTCTGTTGCGCATCTTGAAGAAAGGCTGTGCAAGGTGCAAATGCCACGGGGCTTGTGCCGTGGTCCGTTACGTTCCACGCTACCGACGAGGGCCGCGAGTGGTGCGTCTGACCGGTTTGTGGCGGCGAGCGCGAACCCCCCCGAGACAAGCCCGTGGCATCCATGCGGGCTCCGGTGTCCAGGCCGTGTAACGGCGCCCGTGAACGGCTACCGCCAGTTAGACAACCCAACCGTTTTTCGCCGGATTCACGGCCCTCGGGCTGGAAAGCCTGGCGGAGGCGTACTTTGTACAGCCCATAACGGAACCCCGCTTCCATAACCCCTTGGAGGGCGGGAAATCCGAATCGTTTCGTTGTGGGCTCTTATATGTCCCTACTTCTTTGGAGAAACTGCAATGAGACGATTTAGTGCCGCTTGCGTGTTTTCTATCAACCTGTTGTTTTTCGCGTTGGCCGCGATGGCGAGCCCCATCCAGGCGGCGGAAAAATATGACATCTCCGATGAGACGGGCGCCTACCTGGACGTCCTGGAGCCGTCCGGGAAGCCTATCTTGCGTTATGTGTATCTCCGCGATACGTCCACGGGGGAAAAGGATTTCGACACCGCCAAAGTCTTTGCTCACGTTCTGGCGGCGGACGGAAAAACGACGATTACCAAGGGGCCCGGCGGAAAGTTTCCGCATCACCGAGGTATCTTCATCGGGTGGAGTAAACTGAAACACGGTGGCAAGCGGCATGACCTGTGGCACGTCCGAAACACCGCTCAGCTGCACCAGGATTTCCTGGAGACGGCGGCCGACGAAAATGGGGCTTTGGTCAAGAGCTTGATCAATTGGATTGGCAATCACGATGAAATCGTCCTCGAGGAGATACGGACTCACCGCGTTGTCGCGGAGGACGACGCGCATGCCGTGATCGACTTTGTCAGCACGCTAAAGGCGGTTAACGGCGATGTGGTACTTGATGGCGACCCTGAACATGCAGGCATCCAGTTTCGTCCTTCGCAGCAGGTGGCCGAGAACAAATCCGCGACCTACGTCATGCCGGAAGAGGGGATCGATCCGCGAGAAGATCTGGATCTGCCTTGGGTGGCGGGAACGTTCAAGGTCGACGGACAGGCTTGGACCGTGCAGCATATGAATCATCCAACCAATCCCAGCGGCGCTCGCTGGTCCGCCTATCGCGACTACGGCCGGTTCGGCCCCTTCACGGTCGTCGAGATCCCGGACGGCGAAAGCCAGACATTTCGTTATCGCTTCCGGATTACCCGCGGCGAGGCGCCAAGCCAAGAGCAGTTGACACGGCACTATCAACGCTATGTGGACAACGGCGTTGAATAACGCACGGCAGCCCGGATTCCCAAAGGCTGCATTACCACACAATGAATGGGGCAACACTTTGGCCGATTAGCAGCGATATGCGTCAGCGTTTCCAGGCTGACCCCGATTCACGGAGAGTTTCGCCGTGTTTCGCCATATTCACGGCCGGGAGGCTGGAAAGTCCGACCTACGCCAATCGGCCAAACAGTGACCGTGACCGTTCACGGGCAAGAGACTGATATCCGCGGACGTTCGCAATTCCGTTGCACATGTGGAAGGAAGGTTTTTCAAGGTCCAAATGCCAGGGGACAAGCCCGCGGCATCCACGCGCGCTCCCCTGTCCAGGCCGTGTAGCGGGTCCCGTGAACGGGTCCCGGTAACTGAATGTGAAAGAGGGCACCAGAGTGCCGGAGGCCCTGGTGTCCTCATTTCAACCGTCAATCTGTTGTTCCGAACGGCCGATCTTTACATCGCCGAAGATCGCTTCTAATTCTTGCAGATGCTCTCCGGTGGCTGTGTGGATGACAACGGCACGATCCTTTCCCGCACTCTGAATTTTCCTGACGCCGTATCCCATCCCTTGAAGTCGTCGCCTGACCTGAGAGGCGCTCAGGTTCACGTACAGTTTGTCGCCTTTTGGATTGCCCATTCACTGTTACCCTGGAGCCGTTTTGTTTTTTGGAGGATCTTACAGCCCGTAATATACCGGTCGCGAATGACGTTCTCCGCCGCGAGTCCGACCAACGGGAGGACGGCTTGCGTCGGGCAGCGTTCCACCCGGAAGAATTCAACCGCCTGTAATACCGGTCGCGGATGACGTTCTCCGCCGCGAGTCCGACCAACGGGAGGACGGTTTGCGTCGGGCAGCGTTCCACCCGGAAGAATTCAACCGCCTGTAATATAAAACCTGGCTCCCGTGTTGTCGCCCCGCCCAGAGCTGGTGGGCGCGGACGCCCGGCCCCTTGCTTGTGGAACGCTCACAGTCGACACTGTAGGAAACAGGCATGTCTGGCGACAAGACGCGGGAGAAATCGCAATGGACGAGGAAGGAAGACAATCCGAACCGGCCGGCAACGGTGGTGGCTCCAAGAGCCGGGACGCTCACTCGCGGGTTGATTGGGATGTGGCGTTGGAGGTCGCGGCCGGTGACGTGGATTTGCTGATCCAGGTCTTGGACGCCTTTCGCGTCGAAGTGGCGCACATGATGAAATCGCTGCATGAGGCGTTGGAAGCAGGGGATGCCAAGCTATTTCACCGGTGCGCGCACACGGCCAAAAACGCGTTCTACAACATCGGGGCTCGTGAAACCGGGGCGCTTGCGTTCGAACTGGAGAAGCTAGGCAAAGCAGCGGCGTTCGATCAAGTGCCCCCCCTACTCAAGCAACTAGAAACGCACGCTGAACAGATTGACCGAGAGGTGGACGTATTCTTGCGCGAGAAAAAGCAAAGGTGAGGTCCGGTTTGCCCCTTCATTCCCGCTTACGCTGCTTGAGGGGGGTTGGTTTCCAAGAATAAGCTTTCGGGAGAGAGGTCCAAGACCTCGGTAATGCTTCCTTCGCGGTCGTAAAACTTGATTTGGTTTTCTTCAATGAACCAAATGGCTTGCAGGCCGTCAGCGTGGAAACGACGGCCGCAAAAGCAACCGTGTCGGATCAGCATAGCCTCTTCAAGCGTGGCTTCCATGGGTGCTCCAGCTTTATCGAACCGGTTGCGAACCAGAGAGCGAATTTCGGCCAGAATTCGGACTTGATCCATGCTGTTTCTCGACTAGGTCTGATGTTTGGATACCTCTTTCGCGCTTTCCCGATCTCCCTAGTATCCATCGGCACGGCGGTAGGCGACCATTCGCGATGGATCCTTGAACCCGTATAGTTTCCCCAGCTTCAAGTATGCGCGGACACGGTCCGTCGGACGCCGTTGAACAAATCGAGGAATGCCCCAGGTTTGTCCTGGGCTAACCGTTCACGGGCAAGAGGCTGATATCGGTGGACGTTCGCACTTGCGTGGCACGTCTTGAAGAAGGCCTGTTCAAGGTGCAAATGCCACGGGCTTGTCCCGTGGTCCGTTACGTTTCACGCTACCGACGGCCAGGAGTGGATGTGTCCGGCCGGTTTGTAGCGGCGAGCGTGAACCACCACGGGACAAGCCCGTGGCATCCATGCGGGCTCTTGTGTCCAAGCCGTGTAGCGGCATCCGTGAACGGCTACGTCCTGGGGACCGTGATGTTCGTGGCCGAGCATCATGGGTTAAGGGGCTTGACGTGAATGTCCACCCCCTCTTCGTCGCCGATCTGATTGAGGTTCCTCGTCAATTGCTCTAGATTCACTCCGCGAGGCACTTTGATCGTGGCTGTCATGTGAAAGAGAGGAGACGCGCTCATGGGGGCTGGAGCGACGTTGCTCTCCATCGATTCAACGTTGATGCCCTGGTTGGCCAGATAGGCTGAAACTCCATGAACAATCCCCTCGTGATCGGCGCCGGTGAGCCGCAGATGGAATAATTGCTCTTCAGGGGAAGGCGTGGAAGGCATCTCCTCGGTGGTTTTCACGGTCACCGTGGTTTCGTGATCGCTCAGGTCGAGCAGGGCCTGTTTGAGTTTTTCGGCATGGGGTTCGTCAACGCTGAGCAAGATGATGCCGGCGAAGTCGCCCCCGAGGCGTGCCATTCTGCTGTCCTCCCAATTGGCGGAGTGGCTCAGTACTTGTTCCGTAATAGCCTCGACGATCCCAGGCCGGTCGGGGCAAGTCATGGTGACGACGAGATAGGTCTTCATGGATAACTCCTTGGCAATTCCGAGTGACGCCGGAGCGGAGGCATTTGGGGGTTGGAACGAGAGAGTCGGCGAAAAAACAGGGGACGAGTCGCACGCCGCAACCGCCCTTCGGGAGCGTTGTGCGTCCGACTCCTACCCTTATTCTCCCAGGCCCCCCGAGAATCAACGACCGGTCAACCAAGGCTGGGCCCGGCAAAATGCCTCGGAGGGCCGGAAATGTAAATGGTTTTGTTATGGGGTTTGAGGTTTGAGAACATACTTCGTTGGATCCGCACAGGGCTCAGTCCACGTCATTTTTACCCGTGTTTAGGCGCCGCGCGATGACTTCATGATCGAGGGGGATGATTTTGGTGTCGGCAACCAGGTCGGTTTGCAGCAGGTCGGGCGGACGATCGTCCTTGGCAAAGTGGTATTTGACAATATAGGCGCCGGCTTGGATTCCGTGCTTGGAATAAACAGGGGGCCAAAACTGTTCGGCCCGGGAGGCCAGGGTACGGGCCAGCAGTCTGGTGGCGCGACCAGAGAACCCACCCAGCACCATTTCCAGGCGTCCCTGTGATTCCCGATGAATATAGAAGACAAGTGCCGTATCGTTTTCTGGCTGGTCCCAGCCGCAATACTCCCACCGACCACTTTTCGTTTCAAAGTAGATGCCTGGCGACGCGACCTCTTCCGTTTTACTCAGCCGCAATCCGCCCGCACACGAGGCGGGGTGTGGATCGTCGGCCCGGTAGCGGAGGAAAATGGGGCAGGTTCTCCGTGAGCTTTCCGGCACATCGTCGGCCGGGGTGAACGGCTCGCAACCGAATGATTGAGCCAGGATCAACTCCGCCACCGGATTGCTCTTCATACTCCCTAAACAAATCATTGCCTTGTCGCTGCCGGGGCGGGAAAACTGGTCGTAGACTTCGTAGGCCCGCGCGATCACTTCCTTGGGCGCGACTTGCCCGGGACTCCACACGAGCGACTGCTGCAGATGCTCCGGGTGGGGGGGAAACGCGCCCGAGCCCTGAGGGCTTTGGTGCTTGGCGGTTCCACCTAAAGTGGAAACTCCGTTGAGCAATTCACCCAGCAACACGGAATCGGAGGCCACGACCCACGCTCGCTCCGGCCATTTTTCATCCCCCGTCCGGACGCCAAGACACATTTCCAAGCGGCGTCGGCGAGCCAGAAGTTCCCAGAAGTGTTCCGGCTCGACGGCGAACAACGCGCCCGGCAACTGATCGGCGGAAACGTATCCGTGTTCGATCAAATAGTCGCACAACCGAGAGAGCGCCTGCAGCGGGATATACTTGATTTCGTTTTTCAGCAACGCGGCCACCTGATGCCGATCCAGGCCGGTATATTCCACGATTGCTTTAATGGTCCCCGGACGCCTTCTCGGATCGGGAACATGTCCAAGTAGTTCTGCGAGCCGAAACGAGTAACGCATGCCATTGCCCTTGCACGAGTCCTACAGGATACCGATCGTGGATAACAGCCGCTCGATCCTACTCAAACCGCCGTGGAGCGGCTACCAGAGAGATCGAGGGAGAGAACCGCCCCTCGGGACCATTTCCGCCCCGCCCCCTTGGCGATCCGCTAGGCCACGAACGCCCGCCTCTCGCGGCCAGGATGACCGAATGGGCGTTCCAAGGGGCGGCACCACATGAGAATGCGCCACGGATACATGGCTTATCCACGCTCCACGAAACTCAGGCCTTCGATTCTACTTGCCAGCGGGTATTCACGACAACCACCTTACCCGATTTCCTCCCGCCTCCGATTGGCCGTGTCGGCTGGAGTCCCCCACGGACCAGACGGAGCTCCACGGGATTTCCAGGCGATGAGCGGTGTTTGGAGACCGGCGGCGGCTGGTGATCGTTTCGCCTCTTACGCCGCGCGTTTGGTGGGGGAGACGCTGGGGGCAAGAATCGCGTGAGGGCCAACTTGGTCGGACGCGAGTCCGTTCCAGTGGTGCGATTGGATTGAACTGAGGATTTGTTCCGCGACCGCCAGGGCGTCCCGTCCTTGTTCCCCGCCAACCCTCACCGGCTTCCCTTCTCGGATCGCCCGGCAAAAATCGCGTTGTTCGTCCAAGATGGCGTTTACGGGATCCGCGGTGACCGATTCCATGCGGAGTAGGTCGTGGAACATGTTTTCCTGAACTTGCCGCTGTTGTTCTGGTGGACACCGGGTCAGGTCAACGGTTTTGGCCAGAACTTCCGGGGCGGGCCGGATGAGTTGCGTTTGTCCTTGAGCAAAGTCAATGGACGCGAAGGCGTTGCGGGCGAACACCTGCATGGTGCGTTGAGGGGAGTGGTTTACGCGGGAAGCTTTCAGGTTGGCGATGCAGCCATTGGCGAATTTGAGTCGGGCCATGGCCAGGTCTTCATGGGGGCCAAACAACGCCAGCCCCATCGCTTCGACGTCCGTAACGGAACTCTTCACCACGGAAAGGATCAGGTCCAGGTCGTGGATCATCAGGTCGAGCACGATACTTACGTCGGTCGCTCGAAAGGTATAGGTGCCGGCGCGAACGGCTTCGATGTATTGGGGAGCCTGCAGATGGCCAACCGCCGCATTCCAAGCGGAATTGAAGCGTTCCACATGTCCAACCTGTAGCACGAGGCCGGCGGTTCGGGCGTGGTCGATGAGCTGGTTGGCTTGCGCAACGGTGCTTGTTATTGGTTTTTCGATAAGCAGATGGATACCATGTTGCAGCAGTTCCAGGGCGACGGGATGATGGAACTGGGTAGGGGTGGCGACCACGGCGGCATCCACCTGCCCGATCAATTCACCGTGGCGAGCGAACGCCTGGCATTCGCATTCCGCCGCCACTTGCTCACGAGCGGCAGGGAAGGGATCGGCCACACCAACCAGCTCGATCTCCTTGAGTGTCTTCAGCAACCGGGCGTGAATCCTTCCCAGATGACCGCAACCAACAACCGCGACTCGCAGATGACTCATGCCGCCTTCCTTTTGTCCCGGCCGCGACCGTGACGGCCTTCCGCCTGCGCCTGGAGTGAACCGAGCAAGTGGTTGACGCACGGAACCAAGTGCCCATTACTTCGCAGCATCTCGCGCGCGCGGTCAAGCCCGACCTTGGCGCGATAGATGAGCCGGTGCGCCTCGGTTAACGCTTCGATGTCTCGCGGTGGAAAATCGTTTCGTTTCAATGCGACAACATTGATGCAGCGGGGGCGAGCGGGTTGGCCGTCCAGCAACATGTAAGGAGGAACGTCGTGGATGACGCGACTCATTCCGGTCACGAACGTATAGGCACCGATGGAGGCGAAATGGTGAACAGCGCTGCCGCCGGAAATCGTTGCGTGATGCCCCACGCGGACATGTCCACCAAGCAGCACGCCGTTGGCCATCACCACCCGGTCGCCAATACAACAATCGTGGGCCACGTGGGAGCACGCCATCAAGAAACAATGGTCGCCGATGGAAGTAACGTGCTTCTCTTTTTCCGTCGCCCGGTTGACCGTCACGCACTCCCGAAATATGTTGTGATCGCCGATCACGACTTCCGTGGGGCTCCCCTGGTAGCTCAGGTCTTGAGGGTCCCCGCCAATGACCACTCCCGGATGGAGCTGATTATATCGGCCCAGCGTCACGTGTCCGGTGAGTGTCACGCTGTTGATTAGCCGCGTTCCCCGACCGACCGACACGTTCGGTCCCACGACACAGAAGGGACCAATTTCCACGTCCTCGTCAATGTTGGCTCGGGGGTCGATAACGGCATGTTCGCCGACGATGGTAGACATGGGCCGATCTCCCGCGAGGGATAAATGAATCATACTTCACACGAATCAAGCAACTCGGCACCGACCCCGCGTAATCGCGACCGGTTCGCGCAGCAGCGTGCGAACCAACTCCGCGTTTAATCGGTGACCACTGCGATAGCCCACGATCCGTCCTTGAATATCACAGTCCGCCAAGGCCAAATCCCCCACCAGATCCGCCGTTTTGTGACGCACGCATTCATTATGGAACCTTAACTCATTGTTCACCGGCCCCGTATCGTTGAATACCAGCAAATCACCGCACGTCACCCGTTCCCCCAACCCCTGCCGCCGCAGCCACTCGGCCTCCTCCCGAAGGATGAAGGTGCGAGCAGCCGCAAGTTGAGCACGGAATACGCGCGGGGACAAAACCAGGTCAATGCTCTGTCGCCCAATGGGACCTTCCTCGCCATAGTCGAGCAGGTAGCGGATTGAAAGTCCATGGCTCGAGGCCGGTCGAGCTTCCACCCAGCAATTCTCGTCACCCACCCGAACCACCTCCGTGATCGCCAATGTCTCGCGGGCGGCGGGTTGAGCGACACGCGCAACGGAACACACGGCATCCACGAACGGCTGGCTGGACCCGTCACATCCAGGCATCTCGGCGCGATCCACCCAGATTTCGCAGTTATCGATTTGCAGCCCCGCCAAAGTCGCCATGACATGCTCCACCATTTCGACCACGGCGTATGGCGTGTGAAGATTGGTCCGCCGCGGAACCTCGACCCGATTGGCCACTTCAGCCTTGATTCGCCGCGGAGAACCGAGGTCGGCGCGCACGAACACCAGACCGGTATTGGGCGGTGCCGGCCGAAACTCTACCCGCACGTCCAAACCGCTCCAGTAGCCAAACCCTTCGACCGCAACCGGCGCGGCAATGGTGTTCTGGTAACGCACTGAGTGAATCAAGGTGGCCAACCAAATGATGGAAAAGAGGTTCAAAAGACACCCGCGGTGGATGGTCGAATGTTGTCGGCGATGAACTACTTTCCCGGGCGAGGTGGAACCTGGTTTCTATTCGCCGTGTTCTGGACCGGGCCGTCCGCCTCCAGGGCATCGATGATGTGGTCCGTAATGTCGAGTGAATTCTGGTAGATTATGGGGCGATTCAACCCCGCAAGCACTTGTTGGGCGTTCGATGAATCGATGGGATTGCGGTCAAAACGGATTACCAATTGAATGCCATACTTTTGGCAAAACCGCGCGACATGCTGCTGGATCTCCTGGTAGGCTCGATAGCGTATTTGCGCTTCCTTTTCCAGCATTTCCCGCTTCCGCTGGCGCACCATTACGTTTAAGTCCGTCTCCAAATTGGCAAGCTCCTTCTCCTTCACCGTGTATCCCTGAGTGCCCGGCTTCAGCGTTTTGAGCTCTTCCGAAAGGCTCTGTCCCTTCTGTTGCTCTTGACGGATCATCGTTTGAAACGAATTAAGCTCCGACTTGATGTCCTCAATCTCGCTTGCCAACCGGGGATGGCTTTTAAACACTTCTCCCAGGTCGATCACGGCCACCGAGGTGCCGCTCGGACGCGGCTGGCCCTCCTGCGCGCTTACTTGCCCACTGATGACACAACAAACTAGCGGGATCGCCACGATCGTGGCTCTAAAGAGAATGGTCTTCACGTTCAGCACTCCTTGCCATATTTCGTGGTCTCGTGTGGACCGGCGACGCAACTTCCGTGAAACGCCACTACTGGATCGACCAACGGAACTCACCGGTCGGCCTGCATGTACGACGTATTGTGCCGAGAACGGACCGCGAGGTAAAGGCCAGTTCCCAAAAAAAGGGTTTGGTATCTCCTTGGCGATCCGAAGCAGAACACCAAACTGGTTGCCGCCACCCCCCTATAATGCCCCGTGGTTAACCGAAAGGCCTCTGTTCAAGAAGCCCGGCTGCCCCCCCACGGAACTCTTGGGAAACGCTTCCCGTGTTCTCTGTTCATCCGGATTGCGTGGAAGCGGCTCGCGGTCGTCTTGCAAGCGGATGTGGATGTGACGGCTGCCGTGCGTCGGCTGCGCGGGCCGGGTGAGGTGATGGATCAGGATGGTTCGACGGGTCTTGTGGCGACTTTGGAGAGGGAACCAGACTCTGCTTTTCAGTGTCACGATTGAAAAAGTCGAGTAAGGCCCGGAATGTCCTGGACAATCGAACTTGGGGAAGTTAACATACTTCAGCAAAAAAACTAGGAGGAGAGGTTATGAGACAACGCACAGCATGGTATATTGCGCTGGTTTCTATTCTCCCCGGCAGTTTCGCGAGCGTTACGCCGACATCGGCTGCGGACGCGCAGTCCGGCCTGTTGCACCTCAAGGTGGACTTTGCCGCGCCGAGCGGCAAGAACAACTCCGCCCCCATCCCCGCCACAACCAAGGACGGATGGTGGCACTGGGTCATTCCCGACTGGGATTTCTATCGCAGCGACACCGTCTGGGAAAATGGCAAGGGGAGCTTTCCGGCGGAGGGGCCGGGCATCGCCGGCAGCGGCGTGCACGCCGCCATCACCTGTCATTACGAGGGGATCATGACGATCTACGTGGCCGGGATGCGGCGCTATCTGGCCGGGGGCATTCAACCCGAGAAGGAACCGATTCACGACCCGATCTGCAACACATGGGTCGCGGGTTCCGATTTCCCCTACAGCCCCAGCAGCGACCTGCTCTTGGCGTTGTATGACCTGCCGGCGGGCAAGTATCGGTTGATCGGCTACCACAACAACTTCAACGGCCGGCGGATCGGGGACGATCCGACGGGCGTCGAATACGCCGAGGCGGTCGAACCGGAACCCCCGATGGAGTCGATCAAAGTGTATCCCATCAAGACGGTCATGGAGGATTACTTCAATCCTCACGACGAGGCGCTGGTCAAGGAGCGGACCTATGGCACCCCGGAAGGCAAGCTGATCGTTCCGGGTAAGGAGGGCACGGGCCGCGTCAAGCAGACCATGGAAGCGAAAAACATCGCCATCCAGCAGGTGACCGACGACGCCGAATTGAGGCCGTCGATGATCGAATTCATTACCGACGGCTCCCCGCTTCTGGTTGTCTATACGGGCGGATGTTGCAAGGGCGACGATCTCAGAAGGCATCGCAAGGGGGGATATGCGATCCTGAACGCCTTTGAACTGATTCAATTGCCCGAAGCCGTGGCGCTGGGAAATTGAAAATGAGTTGAGCGGAGGAGTTAGGAGTTGCAGACACTCTGGTTTTTAGCTGTTTTTTGGGCTAGCGCTGGGGATTGGGGGAGGATGCGCACGGTCCACAAAATGACGTGGGCTGACCAAGGGCGATCCGTTGAACAGCGGCGCGGCTGGGGGCGGGACTACCAAAACCTGTTCCATGGTGATCTCTCGACGGATCACATCGAAATCAATACCGGGCATAAAAGCCTCCTTTCGGCGATGCATTCTCATCGGATAGGACACGGAGAAGAGGAACCGGTACTCTGTTCGGGTTAACCTCGCGGAAACTTCTCCACATCAAACACCGTCTTGTGACGCGGCATGGCATGCATGGTCCGGCCGAGTTCGTGGGCGAAGATCGACTTGGCCTTCCCCGGGCCGTGTTTGCGTTCCATGCGCCGAAGCGATTTTTTCATCCGCTCGGAGTGTAACGTGGAACAGATCGTGGCTTCCGAAAAAGCTTACTTCAAGTAAGGATTCCCCTCCTTCCGTCCCTACGTTCCATGGGACTTGCCAGCTGATTCCGCCCGTCGATTGACCAGCCGACAATACGAACAGAACGCCTGCCGGGTTTGGAACCGCGAAATGTCACCGACTTCCAACAGGATGGTCAGCGCGATGATCTTGCCGACCCCGGGGATGCTCCGCGGGATCACGCACTCTTGAGGATACGCTTCACGCGCCGCCGCGGGCACGGTCTTCTCCAACTCGGCGATCAATGGCGTGTAGTGCTCCATCAGAGCCAAGTCCGTCCCCGCGCTCTCCCGCACGAATGGATCTTCGAAACGCTCGACAATACGCTTGCGTAGAGACGCGGACTGTAACGTCTGTCCCAAAGGAGGAAGGTTTTGTTGCGCGTTCAACGCCTTGATGTGCGAATGCAAGTCCGCGCGACGCCGCACCAACTTCAGCCGTCGACGCAACAAATCTCGCGGACTTCGGTGCCGCCGAGGGTACACGTACGCTTGTGGCAACAGCCCTCCCGCCGTCAGCCGAGCAATCTGCTCGGAATCCACCCGATCGTTCTTTGTCTTCACACCGTGAATGGCACGCATCGACAGCGCGTGCCCCAGCACGAATTCAATGTCTTCTTCCGCGCACAAGTCCGGCCCGCCAGTACCAATTACTGGACGATTCACACGACACCACGAGGCTCTCCCGATACGGCTCCAAGATCTTCAGAAACCGCCTCGGGTCATTCCGCATATTCTGGTGGAACAACACCTCGGCGTCTTTGTTCACGATCGTCGGGTACATGTTTCTTGTGTCCGGATCGATGCCACAATAGAATGTCGTGTGAGGGTGATAAAAGCGCATCCCTCGGTCCTCCTTTCAGCAGATAGGGGTCAATTGGCCAGGTCCACGGCCTGGCCTCAAAAGTGGGGACAACCTCTTTTGACCGCATTTGAAAGGGGGGCCTTTTATTAGTATCACCCTGATTCCTGCCGTGGGTTTGCGAGCTTGGTCAAGCATTTGCAGCGCATGATAGCCGGCGGAAGACGCGATGTCAGGGAACGAAGGGGCAACACGGGGGGACAGGGGGCGAGAGGATGGGCCTGAAGGGCACGGATGGGGCCGCACACGCGACGAGGATCACGAGCAGCGCGCACCGCGATGCGAGACTGGCGGCACAGTCAAAACAGACTTGTTTCCGTCAGCGTGTTCGCCAACACGACGGGTTGTGCTGGCCACGGCCTGGTCAGTACAAACGTAAAACTGAATAGCCGGCAGACGGTCCGAGAAGAGGTCAGCTAAAGATGTCAGTTATTTGAACACGCGGCGGCTCGCGGCGGCGCCCTTCACCTGGGAGACCTCCATCCGCTTCGCGGCCTCGCCCATCGAGGAACACGAGCCCACTACGTGACAAAACAGGTCGTCGTACCCCTGCACGGTGTCCAACCAAGCCTGTTCCTCGATGTTCATGTGATCCAAGATCGCGGCGAGGTCCTTCGGGATCGTGGACCGCTCGCCGGATTGGATCAGCCGGGCGGTCCAATCGAGCAGCCGCTGGTAGGAATCCAGGGACATCGGCAGAATCCCCATGTCGGACGCCCGACGGCCTGTCCGTGAGGTGTCCGCCAGCGCGTGCGTCGCCTTGTTTTCCGGTTGCCACGTCAGTTCGGCCATCCAGCCGTCCACTCGATCGCGCGCATGACGTCGCTGCCCCCCGCGCCTGAATCCGCTGAAATACCGCTCGCGGATGACTTTCTCCGCCGCGAGTCCGACCAACGGGAGGACGGCTTGCGCCGGGCAGCTTTCCACCCGGATGAATCCAACCGCCCGAAGGATTATGCTCGGCGATACTGGTACGAAGAGCGGGCATAAGAATGAGCACCATACAATCCGGCCGATACGAACATAAGCGGCGAGGCCCCTGGGGTCTGATGTGCTACGCCTTCGCTGCCGCCTTTCTCACGGCAAGCTACCATTCCCCCGTGCCCGCCCTCAGCATTACGTTCTTGGTCACGGGCATCTTCCTGTTAGTCCTGGGCGCATCGCTAGGCCGCCTGATTGTCGAGGACCAAGGGGACCACATCGCCGTCCATTTTGGTCCACTCCCGCTGTTCCGGAAGCGGATTCGGTGCGAGGACATCGTGGAAGTTGAGATGGGACGGACCAATTTCCTTGACGGCTGGCAAGTGCCGAGGAGACGGTCGGTCATCGTCGAGGTCTACCCGCCGATCCTGCGGAGGCGGTATCCTACAGAGGGAAGAACGGGGGACCAGCACGACGCCTATGCCATTTCCCGTTGGCTCAGTGAGATGGATCGGGGGCTGGTGCTGGACCGCTACTTCGATCCACCCCTGGACAAAGACGAGCAGGAGATTGCCGATCTGGAGGGCTGGATTCTGGGCGTGATGTGAATGCCGTTGAATGGGTCAATGGTTGTTTGGGACGCCCCACGTGCTTGCGGCTGGGAGAAACCTGATGCGACGAAGAAGACTACTTTCGCTGATTGGAGCGGGCACCGTCGCCGGATTGGCGGCGCTGGCTTTTGGAGTGATGCCGTGTGATCCCGATTTCTGTGAAAAACGCTGTCCCATCTGCACCAAGGCTCGGCAAGGCAACCGTTTCGCTCAGTTCCTCCAGCGTGTCGAGATGTTGGTGACCTTTGGCGGTTGCCCTTGGGGCCGGGCACGCCAGAAGAAATACGGCGTGCGGCCTGACGAACCTATCCCCGTTGACGCCAAAGCGCCCGACTGAAAGCGGCGAGTTGAAGGCCCTCGTGCGACTTCACGTTCTTGTATTGAATCAACACATTTCGCTAATAGGCTATAGACATGGCCGCCTACGAGGCACTACAAGTCGGCCGCAAGGTATAGCAATGGTTCCAACGACACCGAGGCATCCATGGATTAGTTTGATCGTCTTTTTCGTGATCTGCTTTGCCGCAGCCGGGATCGGCAGTGCCGTCACGACGCCCCAGATCGATGGCTGGTATGCGAATCTGGCAAAGCCGAGTTGGAATCCGCCTAATTGGATCTTTGCCCCTGTATGGACCGCTTTGTATCTGGCGATGGCTGTGGCGGCTTGGCTGGTGTGGCGGCAGGACGGGATTGCTGGTGCCAAGGTGCCGCTGGCCCTGTTCGGCATCCAGTTGGCCCTCAATACGCTATGGTCTTGCATCTTCTTCGGCCTGGAGAATCCCGGTCTGGCCTTTGCGGAGGTTCTTCTGCTTTGGGCGGCGATTGCGGTGGCCATGGTGACCTTCTGGTCCCGGTCGAAAGTGGCGGGGGCACTCTTCGTTCCGTATCTCGCCTGGGTAACGTTTGCCGCCTTGCTGAACTTCACGGTCTGGCGACTGAACACCTGAAAACGGATGCGTGGAAGATGGCATACCTTCTTCTCGCCACACTTTGGATTACTTGGTGCGCCGTTCATAGCGGCATGATTTCGCTGGCGACCTGCTCCGCCTGCTGGGACACCGCGTGCGAAAACGAGAAGGTAAACTCGCCGTCCACGTAGTCCACGTGGGCACAATCCCCTTCCTGATAGTCATCGCGCAATAGTTTCATGGCCAAGGGGTTTTGTATCCGTTGCTGAATCACTCGCGCCAGCGGTCGCGCCCCGTAGGTCGGGTCGTAACCTTGATCGGCAATGGCGTCCCGAGCGGCAGGGGACACCTCGAGTGACAAACCCTGCTCCTGTAACAGTTTCTCCAAGCCGACGATTTGAAGATCGACGATCCGCCGGATTTCATCGCGCTGGAGGGAGTGGAATACGATCGTCTCGTCGATACGATTGAGGAACTCCGGTAACAGCCGATCTTGCAACACCCGAAAGACCGCTTGATTGATATCGTCCTGCGTCCCGCCTTCCTCGGCGATCCGGTGAATGGCTTGACTGCCAATGTTGCTGGTCATCACGATAATGGTATTCTTGAAGTCAACGGTCCTACCGTGGTTATCCGTCAAGCGGCCGTCATCCAGGACCTGCAACAGAATGTTAAACACGTCGTGATGCGCTTTTTCGATTTCGTCAAGCAGGATCACACTATAGGGTCGGCGCCGCACCGCCTCGGTCAATTTACCGCCTTCTTCGTAGCCGATATAACCTGGAGGGGCACCGATCAAGCGGCTGACCGTATGACGTTCACCAAATTCGCTCATGTCAACGCGCACCATGGCATTTTCATTGTCGAACAGCGATTGGGCCAGGGCTTTGCACAGTTCCGTCTTGCCGACGCCCGTGGGCCCCAGGAAGATGAAGGATCCAATGGGGCGGTTCGGATCCTGTAATCCGCTCCGGCTGCGGCGAACCGCGTTGGCCACCGCCGCCACCGCGTTGTCCTGGCCGACGACTCTCCGGTGCAGCTCCTCTTCCAGCTTCAGCAGTTTTTCCCGTTCGGTCTCCATCATCCGCGACACGGGGATTCCGGTCCAGGCGCTCACGACCTCCGCAATCTCCTGCTCGGTCACTTCCTGGCGCAACAAACGAGGTTCGGTCGCGGGCGCCTCGCGTTGTTCTTCCTGTTCTTCCTCTTGCCGGGCAATGGACTCGGCCAATTGTCGCCGCCGGCTGTCCAGCATATACAGACGCTGGTAGTCGTCCTCGTTGACCGGCAGCCCCTCCGCTTGCTTTTCTTTGATGCCGGCGTCCAGGCGATTGAATTCCAAGTCAACTTGCTCGTATTCCTGCCGGGCTTTCTGGACGTCATCCAACCCCAGTTTTTCGGCTTCCCACTGCTCCCGCAGACTGGCTTCCCGTTGCTTTTGTTCCGCAATCTCCGTTTCGATTTCGGTCAGTTTCTGGCGGGCCGACTCCTCGGTCTCTTCAGCCAATTGTCGCTGGGCCAATTCCAGCTGCCGTATGCGGCGTTGAACCTCGTCGATTTCAGTGGGAACACTTTCCAACTCCATGGCCAATCGGCTGGTGGCCTCATCCACCAGATCAATTGCTTTATCAGGAAGGAACCGGTCGGCGATATAGCGGACCGACAGCTTGGCGGCGGCCACAAGGGCCGAGTCCTTGATTTTGACGCCGTGGTGAGCTTCATAACGGTGTTTCAGACCGCGGAGAATCGCGATGGTGTCCTCCAGAGTTGGTTCGCCGACCAGCACCGGTTGAAAACGCCGTTCCAACGCCTTGTCTTTCTCCACGTGTTCGCGATACTCGTCCAACGTGGTCGCGCCAATGCATCGCAGCTCGCCGCGGGCCAACGCCGGTTTCAGCAAATTCGCGGCGTCCGAGGCTCCCTCGGCAGCCCCCGCGCCCACCACCGTGTGCAATTCATCGATGAATAGAATAATGGTGCCACCCGCGTCGGAAATCTCGCGCAATACGGCTTTCAGCCGATCTTCGAATTCCCCGCGGTACTTCGCCCCGGCGACCAAAGACCCCATGTCCAAAGCGATCACGCGCTTGTTCTTCAAACTCTGCGGCACATCGCCTTGCACGATCCGTTGAGCGAGACCTTCGGCAATCGCTGTCTTGCCCACCCCCGGCTCACCAATCAACACCGGGTTATTCTTGGTCCGACGCGACAGGACTTGAATCACCCGGCGAATTTCCGGGTCGCGGCCGATCACCGGATCCAACTTGCCCTGGGTCATTTTCTCGACCAAGTCGATCCCATACCGTTGCAGGGCCTGAAACTTGTCCTCGGGGTTCTGGTCCGTTACCCGGCCACTACCACGGAGTTCCTTGAGCGCGGCGAGCACATCATCGTGGCGGACACCGTTGAGCTGTAGGATCCGCTGGGCCCGACAGGTGGTGCTGGTGAACGCCAGCAATAAATGCTCGGTGGAAACATATTCGTCCGTCATTCGCTCCGATTCTTTCCGAGCCGTCTGCAACACCTCCGATAGCTCCTTGCCCACGCCAGGACTTGTATCACCACTGACTTTGGGATACCGCCCCAACTCGGACTTCACGATCGAATTCAGCTGTTCGTCGTGCAAGCCGATCTTGTTCAGAATCGGAAGAACCAACCCCTCAGGATCCTGAACCATGGCGGTCAGAAGATGAAGCGAATCGATTTCCGGGTGGCCACTGTCCTGAGCAAGCCGTTGAGCCCGCTGTATCGCTTCCTGAGCCTTGATCGTTAGCTTGTCCAGTCGAAAATCCATCAAATTACTCCCTGACCGCTCACGCGGGTCGTGTTTTGTGACGTGATTGAACCGCTGCCCACCAGACCACTCGCCCAGAGTAACCGGCCCGCGAAACCAAAGCAAATGAACATGAACATGAAACCGAAGCTTTGGTCAGCAGCGTTCTTGAACCTTTAGCCCCCTCGGCTTCACGGCCAACGAAGCCCGGAACCCTGAAGCCCTCGCAAGACGCTGCAAAACACGTGCCGTTTTTCAGGCCCTGGCCGAAGCGTGCGAGACCATGGCAGCGACAACGCTCCGATCGGCACCTACAAAGCCGACGGGGCCCGGGGCAACGCCTACTGGAAACCACACCGGTCGCCCCGCTCCGTTTGGCTCGTCACCCACACGCACCAAGGGTTTTCGACGAAACGGACCGCCGACCGCCGCGTGAGCCGATAAGAATTGGCCGCTGAGGGTGTTTTTGAATGGCATGCAGGTACGCACTAGCAGCGTCGAAGAGGGGGGCTTTTGGAGTCCAAAACCATGATTGCGGGGCCGAAAATGGGCGCTATCAGGGCCGTTGGACTCGCGTGTAAACTGTGCAGGTTCCCCCCGATTGCGTCTTTCTAGCGTTTGAGCAACAGCCGTTGAACGGTGACTGTCTATTATCCCATTTTGTTCCGCGAGCAGCACGATTGAAAGGTAACCCCCCCCGGGCTTGGACCGATGGTCCGAGCTTCTGCCGGGCCCACCCGGCAACGTCTCGAATTCCGACCTGCTGGCAGGGGTGTTTGAGCAGCAGCGAGGCTAGCTATTCAAAATGCACTCTGATGCCATTTCATTCTCTGCGAAGCCCCCCTCGCTTGGGACAAACGGCCCGCGCGAATCCCAAACCCAAGAAACAAAGATGGGATAAGAAAGCTTCCGTTAGTCATCGAATTCTTATCGCGGCAACTGCCGCCCCCCACCTGCGATCATCGGGCGGGATGCCTATCACAACAAGCCCATGGAAGTATCCGTGAGAAGAGCGTACCCCGCCACGCCGCCCGCCTCCAGGCCGCGGAGCGGCGGAGCCCCCTGGCAACCATTTCCGGCACCGCCAGGATGTCCGGACACAATGGCAGGCGCGCCACGCTGGATTGACGGTCAGGCGTGGTGTGTCTGGCCGGTTTGTCGCGGCGAACGTGAACCACCACGGGACAAGCCGGTGGCCTCCATGCGGGCTCCGGTGTCCAGGCCGTGTAACGGCCCCCGTGAAGCGCGCCCTTAGTCGAGAAAGCCGACCAGTTCGGAACTGCGACTCGGATCCTGCAACTTACGTAGGGCCCGATCCTCAATTTGCCGAATGCGTTCCCGGGTGACTTTGAAGATGGACGCCACTTCTTCGAGGGTATAATTGTAGCCATCTCCCAAGCCGTACCGGAGGTTGATGATTTCCCGCTCCCGGTAGCCCAAGGTCTTCAGCAGGTTTTTGATGCGCCCTTGAAGCATTTGTTGACCCGCTCCGACCGCGGGCTCTTCCTGCTCTTCCTTAGCCAGCAAATCCGCGAATTTGCTGTCCTCGCCCCGGCCGACGGCCTGGTCGAGACTGGCGGGCATTTGCCGGATTCGCAGGATCTGACGCGCCTCGTCGACCGGCAACCCCGTGGCTTCCGCCGTCTCCTCAGCCGTGGGCTCGCGGCCGAGATCATGAAACAGCCGGCTATGAATCTGCTTGACTCGCGCGATGACCGGGGCCATGTGGACCGGGACCCGAATGGTACGGCTTTGGTCCGCCACGGCCCGCGTCACGGCCTGGCGAATCCACCAAGTCGCATAGGTGCTGAATTTGAAGCCTCGGCGGTATTCAAATTTCTCGACGGCCCGCATCAGGCCCGCATTTCCTTCCTGGATCAAGTCGAGGAAACTGACGCCGCGGTTTCGGTACTTCTTGACAATCGACACGACCAGCCGGAGATTGCCTTGGGAAAGCGCCTTCTTCGCCTCCTTGTACTGAGCCAGCACGATTTGAATTCTTTTCGATCGATTCCGGAGCCCCCGTCGGGTATGCTGTGTCAGCCACAGGAGCCGGCGCAGCTCGCGACGATACTTCGCCTGGTCCTCCTTATCGCCAACCGATTCGTCCAACAGCTGCCCCAGTTCCGCCACCCGCTTGGCAACCCGTTCAAACTGCGGAGCCATCTCTTCGAAATGCTCCATTCGCAAGCCGAGCTCTTCGACCAGCCGCGCGGCACGACGGCGGCGCTGAATCAGGTTCCGCCACGCCCTCTCCCGCTGGGCCCTGTGCGCACTCCGAGACATCCCCACGCGGTAGTCCTCGGCGTTGCGCAACATGAGAATGTTGAGTGTTTTCAAGTTGTGCGGGAAGCGGCCCGTAATCTGATGCTTCTCCAGCCGGTCGCTCACCGAAACCTGAATCGTGCGATCGAACGGCAACTCCTTGTTATAGACCCGCTCCAGCGTATGCACGACGGATTGAAGCACAAACGCCACTTGCAACATTTCATAGCGAAAATGCTTCCGTGACAACTCAACCTGCCGGGCCAACGCCACTTCTTCATCGTGCGACAACAAGGAGATCTTGCCGATCTGATTCAGATAAAGCCGGAGGGGATCGTCGGGCCATGTAATGTTGTCCGCTTCAACTTGCGCGCGATCGACATCCCATGCGGCCGAAGTGCCCGGTTCGTCCGCAAGCCGGCCCTCGGGTGCCGTCTCCAAATCCAACGGAACTGGCCCTGTCGTGCAGGGCACTGACGTTTCGAATTGTTCGTCCTCTGTTGCAAAAGTCTCGTACATGTTCATACCTGAAGAGCCTTGACAAGAAACAGCAAAGCGGACTGGTTTCGCTTGCTTACCAAGAGGTACCAGCGTCAAAGCTGGCATAGGCCGCTAGACGACTCAACGCATCCCAAAACGCAGCGGCAGGCAGGTGGTGGCCTCCAGCGTTGCCCTCCAACACCCTAGTATACCCGCAACCACGCGCCGCGACTAGGATTAGTATGCTCCAAATGCCGCTAATCTGCCAAGCCCGGTTACATTCGTGGCATGTAGCCAATCTCGGACGGTCCGGTAAAACAGGGGATTTGCCGAGCATGGGTGACGCTTCGCCACCGCGCCGTCCAGTAGCTGCGCCCTCTCGCGCCGGGGACGACACGGCCCGCGATCCGAACCAACATCCCCCCACGTCACTGCCCTTCATCCTCCATGCCCGATTCCACGCCCCCCCGCGCGTTCCCGCCCTCACGGGGCATCGAGCGCCGAAACTATACTTCAAGCGGTCGGATTTGTCCGGGTGGAAAGCCGCCCGACCCAAGCCGCCCTCCCGTTGGTCGGACTCGCGACGGACAGCGTCACCCACGACCGGTATATAGCCATTCAATACTCATAACCGCTCAATGGCATCCAAGGCACGTTGGGCCGCGGCACGGACCTGGGGATCGGCATCTGATAACGCTTCGGTGAGCGCTCCAATGGCCCCGTCCGTTCCCGGCCCCATGCCCCCGAGCATGGTGGCGGCCCAGCGTCGGACCACCGGGTTGGCGTCAGCGAGCGCCTCGATCAAAGCGGGAACGGCGTCCTCTCCGATACGCAACAACACACTCGCCGATGCCCCTTCCACGGCCAAGGCATCTTTGTGGTAGCGTGCCCCGGCGCTGAGTTCTTCGTTCAGAGCGTCCACTTCCTGATACGCGCTATCCAGTTCACGCCGTAAAACGTCCAGATCACCGACCAATGTATCGTAGACGGTGCGAGTCAACATCAGTTCCGATTCCAATTGCCTAGGATCATCGGCGGACGAGGTCATTTCCCCTTCGTCCGTCTCGGCTCCTGGTTGAACCTCCACGGCATCAATCACCAACTGCACCGCCTCGTCGTAACTCTGCTGAAGCTCCTCCAATGCCGCCGCTTGTCGATCAATCCGGCGTGCTTGATCCCGCACGAGCTCGCTCTTTTCGGCTAGCATCGATTCCAGCAACCGAACACGCTGGCGGTCCCAGGGGCCGCGATCAGCCCGTGAAGCACGCACATCGCTCGACACCCGTAGTTGGGCGGGGCCTGCTTCCGGCTCCCACTCGCCCTCGGATTTAGCCAACGCCGAGATCCGTGGCATGACCCCGTAATAGAGAACCCCAAGAAAGGCGGCCACCACGATAACCGCCGTGACGGAAACATATACTGCCAGCGTCAATACACCGGGCTTGTCGGTCACCGTACACCTCTCCGGTCTCCGCGACCACGCCGCGATCCCATCGAAAGGCCGGCCTGCGTGAAAAAATGGCGGACGCATCCGCCCCGCCCCCCGCCAGCGACACGAACTCACGCCCGACCCTACAAACCCAGCCCACGTGGATCCGCGTGAAAACAATGCCCCCCGGGACGCTCGCCACCAACCATCGCTCCTGGTATATTTCAGGCGGTTGGATTTTTCCGGGTGGAAAGCGGCCCGACGCAAGCCGTCCTCCCGTTGGTCGGACTCGCGGCGGAGAACGTCATCCGCGACCGGTATAGTTAGATTTTATCCGGAGCCGCTATAACGTCAACTAAGGGCCTCCAGCAAAAATAACTTACCGATTTCGACGGACCGCGGCGGCTGGGCGCGCCAGCATCAGGTTCCATTGATGTCTCCGCTGGCCAAAGACGACGGGGAAAAAGTGCTTGGTGCTTGGTGCTTGGTGCTCAAGGAAATCCAGCTGGCGTGGTAGCCATGACCCCGGATATCTCGAAGCGCTCAACAGCGGCCAACAGCCCGAGATGGGAGGTCCAGGTCTGGATCGCCGCCCAATTCCCCCAGCTTTGGCGGCGGCCTCCAGGCCGCTCAAAACGACGGTGACGGGAATAGGGACCGCGGCGACATGAATCGTTCGCGTTCCTCGACCGAACAGAAAAAAATCCCTGGAAGGCGGGCCAATAGCATGCCACGTTTCCAAGGTACGGGCGCGCGCCTCGTACGAAGAGGCGATGCCCTTGCCCCCACCAGCGGGAATCCCGGAATGTATTCATGCCGCCCGAACTGAGCGTACTGCATGTTGAGACCTCCAATGCCCTGCGAGCTTGTGGCGCGCAGTGGGACGATTTATGGTTCCGCAGTGACGTGACGCAACCCACCGCTCAAGCGCCGCTCATCGCCAACTGGCTGGATCATTACCACCCGGATGGGGGTTTTTGTGCCGTTGTGGTGTCGCAGGGGAATCGGTTCCTCGCCGCTTTGCCACTGGTCAGACGCGTGAAGCGACACTTGATACGATGCCTGGACGTGCCGGGCAATGAATGGTCCCCTGCAGGAGACCTCCTGCTCGACCCAGCTTGTGATACGGAACAACTCTGCGATGTTCTGATCGCGGCGTTGAACGAACGTGGATGCCCTGGCCTGTGGCTGAGCTCGGTGCCCATTGAAGCCCGCGGGTGGACGGCCCTGATGGCAGCCGCCGGCCGCGGTAACTGGCGAGTCGCGGCACGGGGCCGATACCAGGTGGGGCATCTGAGCGTGCCATCCACTTGGCCCCCCCAGGAACGCCTGTGGTCGAAAGGCATGCGAAAGAAAATTCGGCGGGCGATTCGCCAGCTGGAATCGCGGGGCCCCCTCCGTCTCCATGTCGCTCGCCCCACTGAAGGTGCTCTCGCCCTGAGATTGTTGGAAACGGGCTTGAAGCTGGAACATGCAGGTTGGAAAGGGAGGGCGGGAACGAGTCTGATGGCCAACCGTCAGGCCTGGCGGTTCGTGGAAGATCAAACGGTCGCATTGATTGCCAAGCAGCAATTGTCCGTGGCGCGGTTGGAACTCGACGGTGAGATCATGGCCTTCGAACATGGATGGTGTGCCAAAAACGTATATCACTCCTACAAGATTGCCTATAGCGAAGAGTTTTCCCGTTATAGTCCTGGACAGCTCCTGGTTTACCACCTTTTGCGCCATTTCTCGGCGTCGGGAGAAATAAACGCCATGGATTTCGTGGGGCCCGTGGACGACGCGGTGCGGCGGTGGCACCCACGGTGCTACTGGATGGGCCGCGTGTTGATGGCCCCCCCCACACTGCTCGGCCGGGCGGTGGTATCTGCTAGTCGCCACTTTCCCCTCAACCCCACCTCGCCCGGCCCCACGTCGAAAACGATGTCACTCGGGTAGCTTCCCAGCAAGCAGTCTAGAGGTTATATTTCAGGCGGTTGGATTCTTCCGGGTGGAAAGCTGCCCCACGCAAGCCGTCCTCCCGTTGGTCGGACTCGCGGCGGAGAACGTCCTCCGCGACCGGTCTATTCTTCGGGCGGCGCGACGCTGTAGCTTGGCTGCCGGGCGATTGGTCCGCCATGAAAAAGATTCGTAACCGCACGGCGCTACCCCGTCGCGTCTGGTCCGCGGGCACATCCGAGGGATGCTTGGACGTCTTCGCGAGGCCACCATGGCGCGGGAATCAAACGGGCGGGTGCCATGGGCCATCCGTGACGGCTCGTCTGCTACACACGCCCCGAAGCTAGAACCCAGCCGTTGCACGCGATTCCGCCGACCGGAAGGCTGTGCTCCGGCGTTGATTCCCCCTCGGTCGGGTCCGCGGCGAAAACCTCCTTTTGCGAGATGCATGCGACGGATATGACTGAAGAACCGATGATTGCAGGCGTTGTCTTTGATTTAGACGGTTTGATCGTGAATACGGAGGATCTCTACGAAGAGGTAGGCGCTCGACTGTTGAAACGCCGGGGCAAAGCGTTCACACGGGAATTGCTAGACGCCATGATGGGACGCCCCACCACGGTCGCCCTCCAAATCATGATTGATTGGCATGGCCTGGAGGCCACGGTGCCTGAACTCGTCGCTGAAACCGATACCTTGTTTCCCGCCATCCTAGATGCTCGGCTTGGGACCATGCCAGGGTTCACGGAGTTATTGGCCGCCTTGGAAGGGGCTCGACTTCCTCGAGGCGTGGCCACCAGTAGTCGACGTTCGTTTGTGTCGGACATTCTCTCACGTTTGAAACTGGAAGATCGCTTCCAGTTCGTGTTGACCGCCGAGGACGTGACAGCGGGCAAACCGGATCCCGAAATATACCACAGCGCCAGCAAGCGTTTGGGATTGCCACCCCGGCAGGTCATGGTTTTGGAGGATAGCGAAAACGGATGTCGAGCTGCCGTGGCGGCGGGGACCTATTCGGTTGCCGTCCCGGGTGTCCATAGCAAACGGCACAACTTCGATGGGTGTTGCTTGCTGGCGGAATCGCTCGCGGATCCCCGAATTTACCAAAGACTGCGGCTTCCTCCGCCCACTTCCTCTTGACCTGAGTTCACCGGGAATGATAGACTTCGCCCTTGCCAACACGACCATCGGGCGCGGCCAGCCCGCCTCCTCGATGGCGTGTCCGGTTTTTTCTCGTGCTCATTGGTCCAAGGTTCGGAAGGGAATCGCGCAACCATGGACGCTCCCACCCCTGTATCCGCTGTCGCCTCCGATCACCTTTCGCCCTCCCGCCAACATGTGCCACGACATGGACACGCCCCATTTTCATCGGTAGGCGGCGCATTGATTGATCTATGTGGCGTGCTCTACGACGATTCCATATGGTCGCGTTGGCTCTTCAAACTGGTTCAGCAACTCGGATTGCACACGACCTACACTCCGTTCTTTCGGGTGTGGCGGTGCGAATACCTGAGCCGGGTCAAACGGCAAGAGCTGGAGTATTGGGAGGCACTGCGGACGTTTCTACGAGCCGCCGGGCTGTCCAGCGGGCAAATCGACGAGGTGGAAGCAGCCGGCCACGCGCAACTCCGCAAATACGAATCGAATCTCATGCCACTTCCCGGCGTTTCAAACGTGCTCTCCCGACTCCACGATCGCGGAATCCAATTGACCATGGTCAGTAGCGCTTGCCTCGATACCCGCGGCGTTCATGACCGCCTGAACGCCCTGGGGCTGGCTCCGTACTTCAATTCGGTGTTCTCCATTCCAGATCTGTGGCGCCAGTATCCTGAACACCCCGCGTTGCAAATCGCAGCTCGAACCACGCATTTGCCCTGCGGCCGACTCGCCTTCGTTGGCCGCGACACGGCTCTCCTCACCGAAGCCGGTGAAGCGGGAATCTGTCGCATCGCCGTCAACTATGACAACGACGCGGTGGCCGATGTCTTTCTTCGTGGCTTCGACCGATTGCCAGATGCCGTGCCCTGGGAAAGCGAACCCGCGACCACTCCGTAGAAAGACCCTGGTGCCATGCTGCTCAAAGGCAATAAAGGTCCACCCGGGCCGCCAACAGGACGCGGCGTGAACTTGGCTTGATGAAAAGCCCGGGATTTGGACACGCCGGGGCCGCCAAGGCGGCTAAGGGATCGCTCCCCCCGCGGTTTACACGGACTCGGAGCTTTCCATCACGGTGGGGCAAAAGTCCGGCGCGCGTTTCGACTGGTTCAGTGGTCCCCGCTAGCGCCTTAGGGCGTAACATGCTCGCACGGTGCGAGCATCCTTGACGTGAGCGACCAACGGGAGCGCACCATGCCTGTGCGGTGTCCCTATTGGGTTGGCGGCCCTGCCGCCTTAGGGTCTTCATCATTCTCCGCTTCGGGGCCCCCGTCCGTCTCCGGCCCCGCCTCCGCCCGGCTTTCGGGTTCAGGCTTGGGAGGTGGCAATGGTTCGTCACTCGGTGGTTCAATTCGCGGCTGTTCCATTTCCATCGGGTAACGATCTTCTTCCATCGGGTAAAGGTCTTCTTCCGTCGCCTCGTCGACCATGCCGGTTGCCTCGGTATACTGCAATGACGGATCACTCAGTATCGATCCAACCCGGCCGCGCCCCCGGTCTTGGCGTTCAACAATGCCACCATACGCATTGTAATCGTCGTCATAGGGCGTGAAGCACATCGCGCACCCGGTCAATGCGGTGACCAGGCCCAGCCCCAATACGAATGAAAGAAGTCGTTTCAACATATCGTTTACCCAATGAAAAGCCACACAAATGCGGTGACACACCTTCGCTGTGAACGGCCCGCTCCCATGACGCCACGCACCGGTTCATGAATCGTGTCCCGGTTTCCTAGCGGACGCGTCACGGCGAGCATGCCTCTAGCGTTTTGCCACGGCTTGATCTTACAGTTCGTAACGAGACGTGGTTCCCGCTTCCAAAACTCCCTGGGGTATTATGAACACTGGGTCTTCCGGTTTTTCCGTCACTTGTTTCCGGTTCGAAAGCCGTGCCAAAACCAATCGACTCTTCTGCTTCCTTGATCGACAAAACCTGGAACATGACGGCCTGCTTCCGATTTCTTCCGATTTCGGGCCCCCAACCTGGCAGAAAAACGCGGATCTACACCATCTTCATAACCTCATGTCAAGGCCAGCTTTTCAAGCCGCCACGCTCAGCCTGCCACCCGAATTATTGGCCGGGACGAAGCCCCACGCTCGGCCCCTCTTGCCGGCGCGACCTCCGCCAAATGCATCGAGACCGGAGATCGCCCCGTTGCCTTCCCCTGCATCGAGGAACGACACCGTACGCGTTTTCCCGCCGTGGGGGTATGTCCACGCGTCGGGCTCGCGAGAGTCTTTGGACGTAACAGGCGCGCACGGGGCGCGCATCCTTGCCGTGAGCGACCAACGGGAGCGCACCGTCCCTGTGCGGGGTCCCTATTTGGTTGGCGGCCCTCCCGCCTTAGGTCTCTCAATCGGCAAGCCAAGGAGTGACGCTTTAGGTAAACTTTACCGCTTATAGCGATTTCAGGTTACCGTGGGCCAGGCTGGGCTGGTCAAAATCCCGGAAATTGGGTAAACCAGCGGGAGTAGGTTTACAGCATTTGTTGCGCGTCCTCGTTTCAAACACTGGACCTCTCCCCACCCACGCCGTGACGATCATTAGCGGTGCTCCAGGTGCCATGATAGGCCCACGGATGGCAGTACGGACCCACGGATGAAGAAACGGAAGACGCCGTGCGGCTTTTTTCACGGGTGAGCCCCGTCCGCCGTGTTCCCTTTGGTCCCTGATTCGACGCGGGCCAGGACGCAAGGCGCAACAAAACGGGCCACAAGGACCTAAAGTTTTTCCCCATCCCAGGGCCAGGCTGGGGTGAGGAAAAACTCCAAGTCGTTGCCATCCATATTGTTGCGCCGTTCGTTTCGCCGGTATTGAGACGAAAGGACCTCTAAGAGACCTAAAAA